>JAPYTO010000181.1 GCA_029941865.1 Fuerstiella sp.
TAAAACCTGATTGTCAAAGAGCTTCGCGTTCGGTTCAGTTTTTTGACCCTACGGGTGGGCCGAACGTAGCGAATGTCGCCATCTCCATCAACTCGACCGCCTCACGATGCCATGGGTAAGGGTTCATCGTTGATTAGTTTTCGAAATCGATCGTTCTTTGCACGCAGTTCCTCAAAACGCCCCTGAGCCACAACGTGTCCCTGATCGAGGATTACAATCTGATCCGCCGAACGAACCGTTGACATGCGATGTGCGATCAGAATCACGGTCAACTTACCGTGTAGAGTTCTCAACGCGGACATCACCTTTTCCTGATTCTCCGCGTCCAGTGAACTCGTGGCTTCGTCGAGGATCAACACGGACGGTTTGCGCAGCATTGCCCTTGCCAGGGCAATGCGCTGTCGTTCGCCACCGGATAACCGCAAACCTCGCTCACCGACAATTGTTTCCAGACCATCGGGAAGTCCGGCAACAACGTCGTCAACCGAAGCCAGCCGCAACGCTTCGGAAATGTCGTCTGCGGTGGCCTTCGGATTTGCCCATAGTAAATTCGCTCGAATTGTATCATGCAGCAGAAACGTATCTTGAGGAACATAGCCGACCAAACGGCGCCACGACGACACATGGTTGTGAATATTTGTTCCGTCAGCAGTAATCTGCCCCTCGGCCGGATGCAACAGTCCCAACAAAAGATCGGCAAGGGTGCTCTTACCGGAGCCGGAATGTCCAACGATCGCTGTCACAGAACCGGCAGCGAATGTGAGATTAATGTGCAGCAGGGCCCAGACGTCAGCGTCATTTTGATATCGAAATCCCACATCGGTCAGTTCGATGGACTTTTTGAATGGGATCTTCCGGCCTGAGGATTCATCCGGTCGATTCTCCGCTGCAGACTCAGCCACTCTCTGAAGATTGATCATATTTGCATAAGCTGGCAGCATGTAGACAATGTCCTGAAAATCGCTCTGAATCTTCAACAGCCGTGGTGTAAGGCGAGAATAAATAATGATCAGTAGAAACAGATTGACGATGGGGATCTTCAGGACCTCAACCGCCAAGTAGGCCGAAAAACCGATCCCAACTGCTGTTCCGAAAGAGAAAACGAAATGCGATGCTCCTTTTGCTGACTCAAAACGCAAACGGGTTTGTGCCACTAGATCTGCTACCGTTTCAAACTCGACGGCATGACGCGATTCAGCGTCCATGCTCTTCGCTTCCTTAACTCCCGCCAGATGATCAAGAACGTCTCGATAGAATTGCCGAGTCAATCGCGATAACTGAACACCAGATCCTCGAGATGAGCGGACCATGGGCATGACGAACGGCGTCAGCACCAGACCCACGAATGCCACGACCATGGTCATCGCTGCAGACAAACAGGCGGAAAACAACAGATAAACGACAGCCAAAGAAACATTCGAGACCAGCGACAACAGCGATTTTAGTCCTTTCAGAACTCTGTCCGCTTCGACTGACAGGCTGTGGGCAACGTCCTGTGGGCGGACCTGCATACAGACCAACCATTGCGCCGCACCAATCGCTTCATTCAGACGTTTTTGCCGACCCACAACAAATTTAACTCGCAGGCGGGCGTTCACTCTAAGCTGATACCAAAGTAACATCGCCTGGATCGTCGAAGTGCTTATGAATACAAACAGAGCACCGAGCAGGGACTGTGGAACACCGATTGTTGCAAAAACGCTGCGAAAAAACTCGCCGATCGAATTTGACGTCGACGGGCCGAGTGAAATATCCACAGAATTCAGGATCGGTATCGTCAGCAGAATGGTGAGTCCACTGCAAAACGGAAGCAGGATGGCCAACAGCACAGCAATAGCGCACAGCTTCGGTTGATTCCGAAAAAGATCCAGGAAAAGTTTTCCCGTCGTCACACCATGATTGTCTTCGATCGCCTGCATGAGTCTTTCAGATGCGAGTATTCGCGAACCAGGTTTGTTTTTCGACGTCGCAGTCGACAAATCAGCAGTACATGACGATGCGGCGGTCCGGTTACCCCGCCACGCGCTTTGGGGGGACCGTCTCGTCCGTGACTGGAGGCAGTGCCAGATGTTGACGTATCTTTTGCAGTCTTACATTGCCGGGGTTATTCGTCCATCTCTCGCTCACCCAGGCGACGTATTCAGAGATCAATTCGGCAACCCGTGTCTCGTGACAATCCACGTTCTTCCGATCCACGCGGAACTCCCGAAAGAATTGAAGCCTGAAACTTCCGTCCGCCTCAAGAGTGAGGTCCACAGGTACCAGCCTCGCACGGGTGTGTAGCGCTAGCTCTGCGAAGCCAGGCTGAAAATCGCGACAGCGGTTCAGAAACCGAAATTCGCGGCCACTTTCACCGTGCAGCCCGTCCGGGCTGACAGCGACCATGCCGCCGTTCTGCAGCGTCTGCGCAGCTCTGAGCATTTGACCGGCAAAAAAGAGCCTCGTGTTCTTCGTCGGTGCCATAGCCGCGACGTGTTCACGAATTTCCTGTCCGCCGATGAATTGCAGGTCAGCAGTTGTGAGTGTTTTCAACAGAGGGAAAATGAAGGGATCGAGGACACTGTGAAAGACGATGATCATGACGCCATCACCGGCGGTGACTGCCTCCTCAAGAATTGTCCTGTTAACAGTTCGCGTACTCTCAACATTCCACGGGGGCAGTTCACGATGAACTTTCAGATACTTCAGGAGGCGTCTCCGAAGGAGATGCGTGACGATGCTGTAGCGTTCGTAATCACTGACATCACCGCCAATTCCGGTCACTTTGACAAACTGGCGAACGGCTTCAACGTGGCTGGGGAAACACACTCGTCGAAGAAATGACGACCCCAAAGCGGAACACAGAATCCTCAGGGCGCTACGCGCCATCCGTTCGGTGAGTTGTGCTGACAAACCGGGCAATCGATCGAAAGTTTTCATCATTCTGGTTGCATCCGGGCAGTATGCCCAAACCGGTCGTTGCCAGAGGCGAACGGCCAACGCATTTGTCTGGTAATCGTATCTGGAAGCCCTGGGCGGTTCGGCTACCTCAAACTGGCTGCTCGCTTAAGCGGCTGCAGCACCGGGCGACCGTTTTTTCGCGACCAGCTGAGCCACCGCCTCGAGTGTACCGAAGTTCTCGGGAACGACGTCGCCGGCGCCGATTGGAATATTGAAGTGTTCGCCCACGAAACAGCTCAGTTCAAACAACTGCAGTGAATCGAGTCCCAAAGTTTCGACCAGCGAATCTCCGGCGCCTACGATGATTTGCCGGCCACGGCTCTGCAGCATCGTCTTCACATGTTGCTTCAGTTCCCGCAGAACCGATTCATCAACGCGCGATGGTTTCATAACTAATCTCTTTCACCTGGTGTTACACCGATCGTCCGACAGTCGTCGTTATTTTTGAATCATCGCTCCAGGCGACAACGGATCGTTTCCGAGTGTTCGCTGGAAAGGTCTGAGCAACTGCATTGTTTGGTTTCGGTCCACCTTCCCCGTCGCCGTATGCGGCAATGCGTCCAACCGGTGGAATTTTCCCGGGACCATGTAAACCGGCAGCTTTTCGGCGCAGTGAGTTGCCAGTTCTTGGTCGCTCGCCGTCGTCGCAACGGCGACCCATAAACCAGGCTCCGAATCATCGTCACCCCCACAAAAGGCAGCAACTTCTGCGACGTCCGAGTGCTCACCCAACACTGACTCAATCTCCGAAAGCTCGATTCGGTAGCCTCGGTGTTTCACCATCTGGTCCCTCCGTCCGATGACATGCAGGTTGCCCTGTGAATCGAGGCGTCCGCGGTCACCAGTGCGATAGGCGACATCTGCGGTCCTGTCCGCTGCCGTCGATGAAAAAGCTCGCTCCGTTTCATCGGCCATCCCGCAATAACCCTGCATGATTGCCGGCCCGCTGATCCAGATTTCGCCTTCCCTGTCGGCAGGGACGGGCCGGCCACCGTCATCAACCACGTGAATTCGGGTCGTCGCAACAGCCGGCCCAACATGAATGGGCTGTGATGGTGCTGCAGTGAACGTGTGGCACGTCGAGAGCACGGTCGCTTCTGTGACTCCGTAGAGATTGTGGAAGCGAGCAGACGGCACGTCCCGAACCAGCGCCTGCAGGGAACTGAGTGGAAAAAATTCTCCTCCAAACAGGATCTCGCGCAGCGCTGACAGGTCGTGACGCCCCAGACTTCCCTTGAGCACCAGATTTACCATGAGAGAAGACACGGAAAACAAGAACGTGATCGACTGCGCTGCCAGAAACTCTGCAAGACGGTACGGAAATGCACAAACGATGGCCGGAACCGGCAACAGTGTTGCCCTGGCCGCGACACTCGAAAAAATATCGAACACCGAGACGTCGAACTGCAGGGGCGCTACATTTGCGATTCGGTCCTGCGGCCCGAGCTCGAAGTACTCTGTCGCCCACGCGACCATGTCCAGCACCCCGCCATGATTGATCATCACTCCCTTCGGTTTACCTGTCGAACCAGACGTATAGATCACGTAGGCTAGGTCCTCGCGACCAACAGAAAAGGACAGGCATTCGCTAGACGTTTTCTCGACAGCACTCCACGAATACACGTGCAAGCCATCGACCTGAGCATCGTACTGATCCCCCAGCACAATCACGTGCTCCAGAGTTGCATGCGATGCAAGATCAAGTTTCTGAATCTGAAGCGACGTGGCACACAGAATTTGCATGCCGCAATCGGCAATCAGTTGGCAGATTCTGGCCGGAGGATCTGCCAGGGGGAGAGGAACATATCCGGCTCCGGCTTTCAAAATCCCAAACAGTGCCGCGAGATTCTCCGGCGACTTTTCCATCAGCAGCCCGACACGGTCGCCTCGCCGAACGCCAAGATCCTGCAAAATACGCGCAACCTGATTCGAACGCTCGTCCAATTCCCAATAGGTAACAGAGGTGTCATCGTAGACCACGGCCTCCGCGTTCGGCGAATACTGCGCGGCATTCGTAAGTAGTTCTGCAAGGTGTTTCACGGCACTTCTCTGTTAAGCAGTCCGACGACACTCTGCTGCCAAGTCGTCCTGCGTAAGAAAGTCTCGATATTTTGAAGCAGCAATGGCCTGCATAATTTCATCGTAGTTCAAAATGATATCGCGAAGATCGTGAGGTGTTGTCTTCTGAATGTCTGACTTCGTTTCGACCGCGTCCACGCCGACGCAATCAAAGATCCGCTTCAGCGTCGCCTGCTGCCGATCCGGCTGCGAAAGATCAGCACCGTACTCAAGCCGCAGGTGCGGCAGTCTTGAGAGGACAGCGTCATCCCGTTCCATATCCTTCTGCTGATTGTCGATCAACGTCAGCAGACATTGAGGATCCAGCCGGACTTTGTAGTCTCTCAAAGGATCCTTTTCCGTGTCGAAAACAGCGTTTCTGTCGCGGACAATGGCCTTTGAAATGCCCTGCCGGACAAGATCTTTGCGATGGAGATAGATCAGCAGCCAGCCGTCCTTATGCAGACGGCGAAAGAACTTCACTGCGTCGACGCCCTGCTTGTCTACATGCTGGACGTGAGTCTTGCAGCCATAGACCGGCGTGTTGCCACGTGTACTGAGGCCTTCAAAGTATTGTTTCAGAAATGTCACCCGAAATTTCGGCTGATGAAGTACGAAGCGTTCGTGGTCCAAATGGATCAACGGATGCTGTTCCAGCATTGACATGAGCAGATGACTGCCGGAACGACCACGGCACAGCAACACAAACCGGGTCTTACGGGCCGCTTCCATCCGCGCGCGCATCCATTGATAATAGTTGCGGAATTCCCATGACCAGTAAGAAACTCGCCTTCGCGCCGTAATGGAGACACTACCGGGGCGGTGACGTTCCATGTCCTGCATTGCTTGTTCCGTCAAGAAATCTCGTCGCCCGTATTTTATCACCACAACACGGCAAGTGTGATAGATCGGTGAGTCACCGTCAATACGAACAACTTCGACTGCCGAGCCACGCAACAGCAACTCAAAAAGTCGCGGTGCACACCAACTGAGTCGGATGGTCCGCACGTCCGAGGAATTCGAAGCGGAAACCGACCTTTTCAGCCAGCGACTGGAAGAATGACATATCACGACGAAGTGAATGAGTCATCGGAGTATCGTTGACGTAGATAAAGTCTTCCTCGCGATCATCGCCGAGGCAGACGGTAAACAGGAACTGACCGCCAGCGTTCATCACTTCTTTCAATCGACAGAAACAGTGCTCGTTCTGGTCAAAGGACAGGTGAGTGAACAGGGAATGAGCCATCGCGAAATTAAAGCGTCGACGAAATCGTCCTAAGTCGCAATTGCTGCTGGCAAGCAGTTCATATTGTTTATTGCGCTGAACGACTTTCTGCATGTACCGGTCGGCAAGATCAAGATAACCGCGAATCGGGTCGATTCCGCAGTACCGATCGTCGTCAAGATACGGAACCAGTTTCATCCCCGGCCTCATGACTCCACAGCCGATATCAAGGAATTCATGGTGAGACTGCAGTCCATGTTTCAACAACACATTGAACTGCCAGTCGGCAAATACCTGAAAGCGTGTCCACAGGTCCTTGTGGTAAAACACTTCTGACGGAGAGAAGCCACTTGCAATGGCCATATTCATCAAGTGCCGCACCGCATCGTCGTAATACTCACCCGAACCGTCGGCAAATTGTGTCTCGTCCCAGGTTGGTCGCACTGCGGGTTTGTTCGATGGTCACAGGCGATCGCGAACACAACGTGCGACTCTCCGCGGGGCGTTCCAGAAGTAGCTGAAATGTCGATCGATGGAGGGCATCCGCTGCAAGACGTTGGGGCAGCCATTGAAAAGCAATCGTCGCTTGACTTAACGACGTACCTGGTGATTACAATTGCAACTTCAGAATGCTGCAATGCTTTGCACCTGTACAGAATCACAATATCCGCGAATGATGTGATAGCCTGGGCCCAGATAAAGATCACGCCGAAGGCGAGGAGTATCCACGTCACAGTGCACTTGCACCTGTGGGCTGTTCAGCTTCGATTGGGTCAATGCAACTGCCGTCATACGTTAAGCCCTATTCATTGGAGGAACGAAAACGAAAGAACTACGGAGCCGTCGTTGCGGGATGGCCCGGAAAGAACGTGAGCGACACATCGCGGCAATTCCACAGTGATCCGTATCGTGTATACATCACACGGTTGTCCAGGCAGACCTGTCCGGTCTTTCCGTCGTTCGTGTCTTGTACGATTGTCATTGCATCTGAGGTCTCCAAATGACGCTTTCCTGAACAAAGTTCGGCCAGACGCACTTCCCTTGCCTTTGTATTTTGCACATACGCGCTGTGGCGTACCTGCTCAGTCAGGGGCTTTTGGCCGTCCGCCACGTAGGAGTTTGACGAATACACGAGGAGACTATTGACGGCCCGTCGAACCGCGACAGATGTCGTAGAAACTTCCACGACTGCGGCATTGCCGTGGCGGTCGACAATCGTCTTGTTACGCGCCTTGCAGGATGACGGGATTGCTTCATAGAGCGCTATCACATCATCGGCATCTTTGTAAACTGCAATGCGTATCGAGAATTCAGTTGTGGCTCAAGTCCATCAAAATTCGACGCGTGCCTTCCAGACCCACCGGAGCTGGCACCAATGGCCAGCCCTTGTTCATTGATTCCTCGCCCCGCAGCGATTGAACCAACGCCACCACAATGTATTGTGGCGTAACCGCGCACCGGATAGGCAGTATGAATCAGACGATAGCGATTGCGGGAAGAAACGATCCGGTCGCCGACCAGATCTGTCGTGTTTACGAGCAATGGCCCATCTGATGAGTCTGGAAGAATTGCCGATGTACAGCCGTGAGATTCCACAGCCGATTTGAGGCGGTAATAGTGCCATGGTCCAAACCCGCACCATCACCAATTCCCCGCATCTCGTCGACGAGTTCCTCTCCGAACTCAAGCCTTTCGACAGTTCTTAACGATCTTTCGTTCATCACTTGTTGCGTGCCGCCTGCTGGAGCTTTTCCCCAAGTGACACGCATACTTCTCTAATCTGTAACCGATACGCAATTCCATGCTGGAACCCACGTTCATAGGCCGTGCCGTTCGTCGTCAAGACGAGAACTTCCGTGGCCACCGGTTGATGTCGCTCGCTTAATGAAAACCCACCAGCAAAACCGATGGTCAGTAGTACCAGCAATACAATCATTCTCCTGTCAGCGATCCGTCGCATCTGTGCTCTCCCATTTGATTGATGAAGTCGGTCGCAGGGCTCCGACACATGCCTCTTCGGTTGGCCCGAGAATAGTGAACGCAGTCTCGTTTGTCACACTGACCCGTGGGATCTGGAACAGATCAGATGGTTGCCGGTTTCGATTTCTGTCAGTCTCCATTGCACATTGAAATCCGAGGTTGCTAACGGTTCTTCGGACAGTTCGATCGTGGTGACCATAAGGATAGGAAAAATGCCGGACGGCAACCCGCAATCGACTCTGCAGCAGTTGGCGGCCACGCTCAATATCAGCTGCCATTTCGTCTCGATTGACTGCATCCAGCACCAGATGAGAATGTGTATGCCCACCGATCGTGATCAGTGGAGACGCCGCCAGTTCCTGCAGCTGTTCCCAGGTAAGATACCGCACCCTGTGATCGGGGAGATTGCGAACGCCATTCATAAGTCCTGACATCGCCGCCGTCCGCACAGTGGCAGTGGACGACTTCAGGTGGCGATAGATCTCTGTATAGCATTCAGTTCGCGCGACAGCACTATTCAGATGCCAGCGCCGACGTTGCCCGGCCCAGCCGAATTCGATTTCGGTGGAGGCACACACGAGACTTGCCAAGTCGTACTGAAAGGGATCGATCGACCGGTCGATGAACCCGGTTGTAACATAGACTGTTGCCGGAACGCAGAAATCCTCAAGGATCGGAAGCGCGACCGTGAGATTGTCAGCGAAACCGTCGTCAAAAGTAATCACCACGGCGCGTTTTGGTATCGTTCTTCCGCTGCGAAGCCGTTCCGTCAGATCCGAGATACTCAGCGGACACCAGTTCTCAGCAACCTCCCGAATGACAGAACGAAATGTCTCTTCCGTCACTGCGTCCAGCGGATGTAGGGGTGCGAGTTGATCGTCAAGTTCGCCAATTCGGTGAAACATCAGACACAACGGTGTGCCAGATCTGTGACCGGAACCAGACAGGAAATTCTTTACGAAGCGAATCAGCATGAGTCGCCATCCAGCCAGTGACTGAAGTCTTGATTCAGAAGTTCCTGAAGACGCTCAATGTCCGGACGGTAGATTTCTTTAAGCCGCGTTAGCGTTTTCGGGGCAAGTCCGACTTCGTATTCGCTCGTCGGATTGGCAACACAGAAAAACTGTCGCAGTATTTGTCCGAGCGGTCTTTGAAATCTTGTCGCTGAATTCACCTTCCGGTTGACGCAGGACGGCAAAAACGAAGAATCTATTTCCAGGAAGTCAAACACCTGCCCGCAGAACGTGCGAGGGTCAGAGACAAGCAGGTCGTAAGAAATGACACAAACCTGTTCGCGGGCGAAGTATCGGAAAAGGTCACTCAGGTGATGACCATAAAACCCGAGCGCGATGAGCCACTGAAAAAGGTCCGCTTTGTTTTCCAGAGCTTCTTCAAACCGCGTGGGATAGCCGCGCTTCTGTTTCATATGAAAGTAATGCGAAAACGCCCGATCAATCGGATTACGGAGCGTGATCAGTATCCTTGCGTCAGGATTGAATTCGGCCAGACGACGACGGCTCCAGTCGAATCCGGCGTACGAAGGCGTCGTATCACCGACAATTCGTTCACCCGCATAGTTCCTGTAATGCCGGGCATACCACTGTTCGCCCTGATCAAAGTGGACAGTGAAATAGTGCAATGCATCCGCATCCGGAACAAACACTTCCGGATGTTCCCGCAGACAACGATGAAACCATGTTGTTGCCGACTTTGGAAAGCCCGCGTGAAAAAAATTGGGTAACGCCATTTTGTGCATCTGCGGTCGCGACTGTCTGCTGTTGGTCACGATGGACATTCAGCCAGCCTTTCGAGAAACAGTATCAGCAACCATCGGCTCAGAACAATAGCGTGAAAAACGACTGTTCAATTCCTCATCGATCGTCTCATTGATCATCGCCAGATCGTCAGCGTTAAGCTCATCTCGAAAACCTTTCACCTTCGCACGGCGAGTCTTGAATCCCCTGACGTCGTTTCCTCCGGGAAGGGCGCTCCAGGTCAGTTGGCGATCCACTTCCATTTTTCGCATGTTGTCAAAGGATGCAAATTCAATGGCATCTGCAATCAATTCGTCGGAAACATTATGGCCGGTGAAATCAAGCAGTCTCCGCAGGTGCTTCACAGGATCCATTCGCAGATCTTCATAGTGCAGAATCAGCAGGTCGTCGAATTCGGGCTCATGAGCCAGCCACGTGTTGTAATACTTCAGGATCGGCTTGATGCCGCATCGTGCCTGGTGGTCTTCCGGATGCCTGTCATCACCACAAGTGTGGATGAAGTCGTGCAGCGTGCCATCAAAGGAACAGAAGTTATATTTTTGCCAGTAGTAATACGAAACCAAAGTGTCTCGGGGATCGCGCATAAGCAGCACAATTTTTGATCCCTGGTAGAACCACGACGGAAAGGCTTCTGACTGGCAGAAATACTTGTATCGGTATCCGTGACTGAAACGAGCGAAAGGCACGGACGCCCCATCAACAGACCTCACAAGGCATCGATGCGACTGCTGCAATAGCTCATCAAGCGGCAAATCAACCTGACGCTGATAGATACGTGCCAGCATCATCTGCAGCCACGTACGGCCGGATTTTGGATACGAAACAACGTATGCGTCAGGACGCGAAAATCGTTCACGCAAGACGCCCAACCGTTGTTTGATGGATTGAGGAAGAAATTTCAACAATTGATTATCAAACGTTCCAAATGGAAAGATCACGACGAAGATGACCAGCCAGCTGTTCGTTGTGGTCATGGAACAACGCGGACATTCGCCGTCGCATGTCGAGTGGAATTGCAGACGGAGAACACGTTGTTGCCGACAGGAGCATATTTCTAAGACTCCGCAACGGACCGCCAGGCAGTCTGCGAGCCACGGTGTTGGCGAGTTGCATGCCCCAGCTGTGCTTCGGAATCGTCGTGACATTTGTCACGGGAAAGTCACCAAAGCCGTCCGCGTCAATCTGCAGGAACTCAGCAACCCGCCGCAACGTGGCGTCGTAACGGGACGTCAGATCTTCTAACAGAACGACGTACACCTGTTCACGACCAAAGATGGCCTGAAAACGTTGCAGGTCCTCAAGGTAACAGCTGTTGCGAACATATCGAAAGTTCCAGAACTCGTCACCCGTGCAGGCCGCGGATTCTCGACAGTCAATCTCACCAGCCTGCTTCGCCCGTGTCAGGTCCAATGATTCTCCAGCAATCGCATCACTGATTTCAGACGACAGATTTGCAAACACGTCTTCCACAGAACGATGTTCTGCTGATCGTTTGACCATATGCCAATAGGCAGAAATCGCTCGATCAACCGGATTTCGAAGAAGAATCAGTATGCGCACGCCAGCTCCGAGAAATTCGCGAATTCGCACCGCCGCTTCGGGCGTGCTGAAATACGTCGTCGATGATTCCCCGAAGACTCGGAGATCACCGCGGCCATCGTCCGGGAAACAACGTCGGCCGTATTCCGGTAGATTCCACTCGTTCCATCTGGCGGTAAAGAAGTTCAGTTCCTTTTCAGCTGACATGCGGCACTGCGGATGACGTCTGAGGATGGCGTGCATGGACGTCGTGGCACACTTTTGCACTCCCGGAATGATCAGATTGGGGAGAAGATGTTCCGACGAAAAGTCGTCCGAATTTTTCGTCCCGAGAAGACCGTCGTGCGTGGAAATCAGGCCTGACACCATTGCCCCCACTTTTCCGAAACGCGATAACCGAGCATCTGTTCCAGCTTGATCACATCGGGCTGAAAGACCTTCCAGATATCCGTGTATGTCTCTTCCTCCAGAGATGCAATATCGAGCCCGACCGTCTTTCGCGAACGATGTCGCCGGGCAACCGTCAGAGCAGAGTTGTGAACGGCGAATTCAGGCACCGGATAATCGACGCTGATATTCAGGAAGCCACACAGATCGAAATATGTCGCCGTCGGATCTTTCGTCCATGCTTCAAAGACAATGATCTTCACCTGACTGCTCGGAAAACAACGGAACCATCGCTGCACATGTCGGGAGTACTGGTTTGCATAGACCAGGCATCGTGGGTCTCTTTGCGGAAGTCGCCGCCCGTCCAATTCCTCTTCAATCGCCTGTCGGAATGTCACCGCGAGTTCCGTTCCTTTGACACGCCTTTTTTGATACTGCGAAAAAGCACGCCGGACCGGATCACGAAGCGAAAGAATGGATTTCACATCAGGAATAAGATCTGCAACGCGCGCAGCTGAATCGTCATCGGGACAATAGCTGTAATCACCCACCGAATCGCGCAGGATACCGCTTGTGAAATAGCGAGGTGTCGCTTCACCGATAGCCGCTTCTCCATTCCATCCGGAAAATCGGCGGCGATAAGCGTCGATACCCAACTCAAAAAACCGGTCGTCGTCAAAGAAACCGACCTCCTTTTGATCTGGCATGAAGACGTCCGGATGACGCCGCAGATAATTCCACAACGAAGCCGTCCCGGACCTGGATGCTCCAGCAATCAAAAAGTTTGGCAGCGGCGCATTCCACCACCCGGCAACCGGTCGCAGGGAACGAACAAACCGGCTTATCGACATCATACGGCCGACCTGCGGTTCTGCTTCGCGTTCAATGAAGGCTGATGCCCCACACCCTTGTTACTGATTGGACACATGCTCGCCATGCGATTTGCAGTCATTGGGAAACACGCAGGAACGGTCTGGAAAATATTGTCGGCGCATTGTGGGAATATCAATACCGCCTTGGCCGGGCACATGGCACAGGCGAAGCATTAGATGGGGATGAAAATCGTCTGTTGCCCTGATAACAGCAGAGTGAACACTTTTTTCTCGCATCAAGGAGCAACAGACATGGCAAGTGTATCGATTTTTGCGGGACGCACCGCCGCGCACACTTCGTGCTTCTGGGTGAAATTTGTCCCGCTGGAAACAGGCTTCAACGACCCGAAAACGCTGAAATCACAGCCCGGTACGACTCTTCAGCCTTCTATCAGAAAGCCCAAAACGTAGCAAGATGAATCGGCATGCGCTGCCTGAGCCGAGGTTGCGAGGCGGTTTCAGCATGTGAGCCGCAAGAGCAATTCGCGCAGATCCGGCATACGATTCCGGTGGGCGCAGAAACTGTCGTTGCCAGGTGCATCCTGTCTATTAATGCGATCAACGACTCCAACGTTACGCCGCAGCGGCCAGCTTCAAAACTCCCTGCAGTACGGACGCAGCTCGCAACTTCCAGGTATAGGTTGAGCGCAGGTCGGCAAGCGCCTGTTGCCCCAATGCCTCTCGTACAGAAGCATCGCTCAGCCGTTGCAGAGCATTTGACCAGGCGAAAACATCATTCGGGGGAACCAGCAGCGCGTTCCTGCCATCGCTGAGTACCTCGCGCAGCACGGTCACATCGGACGCAATGACTGCTCTGCCAGTCGCCATATATTCGAAAATCTTTAACGGTGACATCCACTCGACCGTTGGCACACTCAACTGGTATGGAGCCAGCAAAACGTCCATGGATGACTGCCATGCGCGTGTGTGTGATGGTGGCAGAAAGCCATAGAAGGTCATGTTGTGGCTGCCAGTCGCCCGAGCACGGCAGGCGTTGACTTCGTCCGGACTCCCACCGCAGAAATGAAAGTCGAGGTACGGCAGTTTTTGGGCCAGGCCAACGATGATTTCGATACCGCGTCCGAAACAAAGACTTCCCGAATACCCCACACGAAGCCGACCGCCGTTGGGTGTGGAAGAGCAAAGTTCAGGGTCCGTCAATGAGACCGTCGTGCCATCATGCGACACGAGCGTTTCCACGCTGCACAGTTGAGCGTAACGTTTCCGGTAAGCTGTTCGCAGAGCTTCCGAAATGAATACGCAGCGGGTAAGGTTGTTTCGGCGAAACAGCTGGCGCTCAATCACACGGCCCGTCAACGATGCTGGTTGATGAGCTTCGTAGATCATGGGAGTCCGGCCACGCCCTGCGAGCGCCAATGATGGCAGGTGCCGACCGTAGATCAAATCAAACGGTCCGCAGCGACTCAGTTGCCACGCGGTGCGACTGGCGTAGAACCATTCGCGTAACCGCTGAGGTCCGATGGTAGCGGACTTAACAATGTTAAACCTGGGAGCGACGCCGTAGAAGTGAAAGTCGTTTTCGATCGCTTCGCCTGGCCGTGCGAACAGAGTGACATCATGCCCTGCGTTTGCGAACGCCTGGCACATGTTCATGACCTGAATCCCATTGGCTTTCCGGGACGGGATTGTCGAATCAGAGAGGTAGGCTATTCGCATCTGCTTGAACGCCGTAGTTGTTGGCCAGAATAGATTCTGGCATGCTGCCATCGATGGTCGCCGAATGCGATGCGACGTTGAAAACCGATTGCTCGGGCGGTGCAGGATAGTGGCAGGCAAGATCTGCGGGAAGCCGTGTTTGCCTGCCGATGCAGCGGGTAGCACAACTCGCCTTTGATGCCAGGCGTGTCGCTT
>JAPYTO010000182.1 GCA_029941865.1 Fuerstiella sp.
TTCGAGTGTTGCAAATGTGATACTATCGAATCACGTGACGTGTCGTCAAATTGAGCCGTCAGGGTGGGCGGTCGGATTGTGAATGAAATGCCCTGCCTGACCCCGACGGAATCTGCTTTTCCCGCTCATCGATCATCCACGCAGGCAAACCCAGCAGTCGCCGAAGTTCGCCTTCTGTCGCACCGACCTGAGTTGCCAGTTGGGAAATCGGAACGCCGAACCCGTGCGCGTTTTTCAGATCCTGAAGCTGTTCGCTGCTGAGATACATTACAATCGCCCCACGTCGGGACTGTGGTTTTCAAACCGGAACACCTCAGGTCTGTCGTCGTTGCCGATCATCTTTCACTTCCTCCTTGGTTGGTGTTCAGTTCCTACCTCAAATTCATTCTGGTACGGACAAAATGACTTTTCGTCACGACTCTGGTCCGTCCGGACGGACGGACAGCCCTAAAGGACTGTCGCGTCCGCACCAGATTCGGACAAAAGACACCAGTCCGGACAGTTGTCCGAAACAAAGTGTCCTTATTCAGATAAGGCGATCAGCCGGTACAGACGTGCCGGAAGGCGGACTGTTGGACAAAGATTTTCGGACACAACAGAACGGTTTTGAGGAAACGGTCGATGGAGAGACTGTCGAACCTGGACGTTTTCTGTTCGATCAAATTAATACCGGCAGCCCCCTGCTCTCCATGTTCCCATCAGGCCGCATGAATCCGGTTGAACCTGACTACCGGCAGCAGCAGGATGTTCGCCTCCTGCGGGAGCAGGTCATCGAGAACGTCGTCGTGGGCAGTTCGGCCGTGGTTTCGACAGGGGTTTCCGTCGGGTATGTGATGTGGCTGCTGCGTGGCGGTTCGCTGCTCACGACCTTTCTGTCATCACTGCCCGCATGGCAGGCCTTTGACCCACTGGCCGTGCTGGAATCCTTTGAAGAAAACGAAGATGGGGATCAGGAATCCCTGGCATCTCTTGTTTCCGACAGCGAATAAAGCCGAGTAGCGTGTGTGCATGCACGCATCACGTAAAGACGACGAGGAAAACGGGGTCAGGTACCAAAAACCGGAACGGCCCGAAGGGTGCCTGGCATTTTTGGTACCCGACCCCCTTTTCCGGCGAATGATTTAACCCCACTTTGGGGCTTTGACAAAGCGTTAATCCTCCCCCAACAATTCGTGCAACTGCTTCATGGTGCGAGTCAACATAACACGCACCGCGGCGTCGGACTTACCTAAAGCCTCAGCGATCTCTTTGGACGGTTTGTTTTCGATGTACTTCAGTCGAATGGCTTCTCGCTGATCGTCCTTGAGTTCTGCGATAGCAGCCTGCAGACGACCTTCCCGTGCATTTCGCGAGAACGCGGCACTCGGCGTGGTCATGCTCTTAACCAACATGTTCACCAGACCGATCTCACCACCACCGGAAGACCTTGCATCAAGGGCACGTTCCTTGCCGGCGTCTCGTTTCTGAGCGTCAAAGTGATGCCGATGTGCGTCCACAATCTTTCGTTCTGAGATATGGCACAGCCACGAAAACGGTTCTCGCTCACCCGGCCATTCCGGCGTCAGCGTCCGAATCGCCTCTGTGCTGACATCCTGGAAGATGTCTTCCACTTCGACTTTCGTACGCAGCGCGTCTCCCAGTCGTCGACTGATAAAGGCCATCAACTGTCTGCGGTTTACGTCCAGAAAACCAGCCAGCGCATCAACGTTGCCATCGCTGATCCCCTTTAGAAGTTCCGGATCGTCTTCGTACTCGTTGGCCATTGTGCAACACTTCCCTGCTGTGGTCCCACGGCTTCTCTGTAATTCATGCTGCAGTACAGAACATCATCCAGGCTGAGGTCCAGACCAGTCTGCGAGCGACTGGCAGATTACCCAGCCCAGACAATTGACCGGCCGTTGTTGTCATCCCGCCGATCCATCAACGATACAGTCCCTTGCGTAGCTCGTCCAACGAATAGAAGCTGTTTCGCCACCGAACACCGCCCTGCCGCAGAGTCACCCACGCGGAACGCCAGAACGCAAACGACATCAGCCACGACGCGACCGGAAAGAAGGGCACCAGAAAAATGCTGCCGCCGAAACCGACTGCCGCGAATCCATACATCACGTGCCACAACAGAACGGTGGCCAAAAATCCGCCCGCTTCGCTGAGTGGCAGGAACAGCGGTGGAAAATAGGGTAACGTCATCGTAACGGCGAACACCAGCGTACACAGCAGGACGGATGTCAGCGAATAATTCAAGGCGGCAAAACCGTTCTTCTCCAGCCCGGTGATGACGCCCCACAGCGAATCGTACCAGCGGATCGACAGCAACGCAGGAGCACCAATAAAGTCCTGAGTGCCGCCATGCTGCTTCACCATCTTGCCAAGTTTGACGTCGTCAAGGACATCCATAGCAATCGCCGTGTGACCACCGAAGCTGCGGTAGAATTCCGCTTCGACTAAATTGAAGGCGCCAACTCCAACGTACGCGAAGGGCCACCGAGTTCGGATGAGATGCACCTGCTGACCAATCGCAAATGCGAAGCCAAAGAAGGCAACGATGCAGTTTTCGAAGAAGCCTCCTGGAATCATGCGGGGCAGCAGACACAGATGCCGCAGCTGCTTCCGCCGCAGATATATCATCGCGGACCGCAATGCCGCCGGATCATGAATGACGTCACCGTCGGTGAACAGCAGATATTCGCCCGTGGCCATGCTGGCGGCAACGTGCATCGCGTGGTTTTTTCCCAGCCAACCGCCCGGCAGGACTTCAATATGAGTCACGTGGCAGCGGGGATCGTCGTCGGCCACGCGATTCATGATCGCCCCGGTGTCGTCCGTGCTGCGATCGTTGACCGCCAGCAGCTGCACGTTCGGATAGTCCGATTTCAACAGCGAGCGCAACGACTGCTCGATGGCGGCCGCTTCGTTGCAAGCCGGAACGATGACGCTGACGCTGGGCCAGTCGCTGCTGTCCGCATCGCTGGCGGGGACCGGTCGCAACTGCCGACAGACAAACCACAGTACAGGCGGCACGATCCAGCAGGCGATTCCGGCGAACAACAACCAGCCGAACCAGAACATGAGAGCCTTTCGGAAAGACCACGATCCTCTGTGAACGCATCACAATACAAGCTCGCAGCGCAAGCGAGTGGGTCTCGTGCGATCGAAAAACACACTTGCTTGCGCTGCGAGCTTATTAACAACGGAAAGGTTCATGAGTGCTCACCAGCATCAGCCGGCAGGCCGTCCCGCATCACTCGGCAGCGGGTGCTCGCAGTTCCCAGGCGGTGACCCATTTTTCAGATACTCGCTCGTAACCGAATTCGTCAAGCACACGTTTTTCCATGTCTGGAAAATGACCGGCACCGTAGAACAGGCCGATTCGCTTTCGGCCTTTTTTTAACTGGGCCTTCAGGACCTGTAACGCTTTGATATTGCGTTCTGTGATAATCGTCGAAGTTCCGTCAGCACCGGCGAAGGTGTCGCCTTCGTTGGCTCTGGTCAGTTCCACAGCGGCAATTCGACGCACACGGTATTTACGATCCGAAGACAGCAACGACAACGCCAGGTCAAGGGACTGCGCAAGCGGATTGACGTTTTGTTGTTTCAACGCCGCTTTCCCCATTTCGCGGGCCAGCATTTGCGAAAACGATTCTCCGCGTTTGGCCATCGAAGCTTCGAATTCTTCCTGGGTCATGTCCGCATGAACAAAATTACGCGATGTGTAATCGATACCGGCCAATTGAAATTCCAGGCCCAGCGCGTCCTTCGCGCCCAACTGCAGCACAGAAATCGCCTGCAGCCCGACTTTGGCATCTGTCCATTGATCCTCGTCGTTCCGCCTTCTTCCACCACCGCCGACTCCCGGCCGAAACCCGCGCCGCACAGCTTCCTTCGGCATGACGGCTTCAAACAGCAAAGCATCATACTTGCTGAACATGGAATTCAGCTGGTCGTAGTACTGGGCCTCACCCAGATGAATGGCTCCGATCAGTTCGACCGTCGTCTGTGGATAACGTTGTGAGTTTCCAAACTGAATCACTGACGTTTCCAAAGCAGCCGCCAGCCGACGCTCGTTGCGTCGAATCCGGACATACTCCGGCTTCGACTCATCGTCTGCTGTCTGCACATCAGCTTCTTTGGGCGCTTTTGCCTGAGAAGTCGCGTCTGCCGTTTCCTGCGCCGGCAGCGGCCGTGATGACTGGGTGAAGAACAACAGACCTGCGAAAATACAGCTTAAGAATCGGTGCATGCGAACAACTCAGGGAGGCGATTTCGATCAGAAAATCAAATGGGCGGTGAATGAGGCTGTGCACATCTTCCCGAGTATTCAGGCATGAGTCCAGCCCCAATTAAACCCAGGCGTCAGCCACAGGCAGTCGCCAGGGCAGACAATCGACCCGTACGACGAGCTAAAAACCGGGTTCAAACGCAGAATGTTGTCAAGTCGCCTGAGTGGCCGGCGGCTGGACTGAGCCTGCGAAGGAGAATCAAACCGGCACTGCCGGCCCCGGGGTTTCGCTGGTTCTTCGCTCCAACCGCCGGCCACCCTTCCCCATTTCATAACATTCCATTACTGCGCCCCCGCGGCCCCGTGTTCTGCAGTTGGATTGATTTTCAACCATTCGTCCGCAACGATGCTTATTCTATCGCTGAGTTTTTCTTTGTCGCCAAACGAGGACTGTCATGAGCAAGTGGCCAATTGGAGTATTTGCATCTGTTGATGCCGGGCTGGGTGTGAACTTCGACGTCGTGAAGGAATTGGGGATTCCGTCCATTCAGCTGCACGCACCGCATCAAAGCACCCGCACTCAGGAAACTGCCGATGCGTTCCTTGCCAAATGCACTGACGCCGGCGT
This sequence comes from Fuerstiella sp., assembly GCA_029941865.1. Lineage (GTDB taxonomy): Bacteria > Planctomycetota > Planctomycetia > Planctomycetales > Planctomycetaceae > Fuerstiella. The sequence continues at coordinate 4,848 of JAPYTO010000182.1, forward strand.
GACAATCACGTGCGTCTTCGGTGGGTTCGAAGGAGAAAGCTATGCGGATATCGAAACGACGGCACGCACGGTGGGACTTGTTCCGGAAGACACCAGAGCCGCGCGCATGCAGGAGATGAAGGAAATCAGTGACTTTACGCGACTGCTGGGCGTCGACACCGTCGGCCTTCACATTGGCTTTGTGCCGGAAGATACGAACTCGGAAAGCTACAAAAACCTGCTGATCACCACGCGCGACCTGCTGGATCACGTCAAAACCAACGGCCAGAACCTGCACCTGGAGACAGGACAGGAAACGGCGGACCACTTGCTGCACTTCATCAACGATGTGGCCCGCGACAATCTGTTTATCAACTTCGATCCGGCCAACATGATTCTGTATGGCACGGGCGAACCGATCGAGGCGTTGAAGAAGGTGGGCAAGTTCGTTCGCAGCATTCACTGCAAAGACGCCACGTGGGCGACAGAAGGCCGACGAGGGCTGGACTGGGGCTGCGAAGTCGCATTGGGTGACGGCGATGTCGGCATGGAAAACTACCTGCAAACGCTCAATGAGCTGGGCTACGATGGCCCACTGACGATCGAGCGGGAGATTCCCGAAGATCCAACTCAGCAAAAGGCTGACATCGGCAAAGCCGTCAGCCTGCTGACAGAGGTGCGGACGAAGGTTCTGGGGTAAGGAACAGGACAATCCCAGGCCGACGGCCAGAAAAATGAGCTGAATTTTCCTGTCTTTGACTGCATTCATCTAATTCGGCGAATCTCTGTCCCCGGACAACGATCTGCTTTGTCCCAGGCCCGCGGCGTGGTAAAAGTTCGCAAATCCGCGGCTTTGGCTGCGGAAATTTTGCGCGCACGCCTGGAAAGAAGGAACATGACAGCACATCCGGCGAAACTGGCCTTGGCCAACGGGTCGGTATTCACCGGCTGGAACTTCGGCGCAGAAGGCGAAGTTCACGGAGAGGTGGTGTTCAACACCAGCATGACCGGCTATCAGGAAATCCTGACCGATCCGTCGTACAACGGCCAGATCGTCACGATGACCTATCCGTTGATCGGTAACTACGGCGTCAATGCCGACGACGTGGAAAGTCGCGGACTGTTTCTGCGAGGTTTCGTCGTCAAAGAACTGTGCGACCTGCCCAGTAACTACCGATCCAACGAATCGCTCGACAGCTACCTGAAACGTAACAACATCATCGGTCTGCAGGGCATCGACACTCGCGCGTTGGTGCGGCAGATTCGCATCGAAGGAGCGATGAAGGGAATTATCTCCTCCGTCGACATGGACGACGCATCTCTGGTGCAGAAAGCGAAAGACGGTCCCAGTCTTGTGGGTGCTGACCTGGCGTCCGCCGTGATGCCCCAGGAATCCGCCGCCTGGGATTCGCCGCTGGATTCTCTGGGCCGCCCGGCAGACTTTGTCTCGGGCGCAGACAATCAGAACGGCCCGCACGTTGTGGCGATTGACTACGGCATGAAGTGGAACATACCGCGTTATCTGACGGACGCTGGCTGCCGAGTGACGATTGTTCCCGGAAAAACATCGGCCACAGAAATCCTCGCTCTCAATCCCGATGGCGTCTTTCTGTCCAATGGCCCCGGCGATCCCGAACCTCTGGAATACGCGATCGATACAATTCGGCAACTCCTCGGCAAAAAGCCCGTGTTCGGTATCTGCCTGGGGCTGCAGTTGCTGGGACTGGCCTGTGGTGCCAAGACGTTCAAGCTTCGCTTCGGTCATCGTGGAGCCAACCAGCCGGTGTTGAACAGAGCGACCGGACATGTGGAAGTGACTTCGCAGAATCATGGCTTCGCTCTGGACAGCGATTCCCTGCCGGACAATATCGAGGTCACGCACATCAACCTGAATGACGATACCGTGGAAGGCATTCGACACAAAGAACACGCGGCCTTCGGCGTGCAGTATCACCCGGAAGCATCCGCCGGTCCGCACGACAGCCATTATCTGTTTCGCGAGTTCGTCGACATGATGGTCGTGTGACGGCCCCCACATCCACTGCAGAGTCCCGATCTTTCAATCACTCAACCACGACAACTATGTTCTGCAGAACAGCAGAACACACATTCAATCACCAAGGTCTTTCCCCAAATGGCATCCGAAAAAACGCTGATCCTTGTTAAACCCGACGGCGTGCAACGAAAACTGATCGGCACGATCATTGGCCGCATCGAAAACAAAGGCCTGAACATCGTGGCCATGAAAATGCTGACGGTCACACCGGAACTCAGCAAGCAGCATTATGCCGAGCACATCGAAAAATCTTTCTACCCTGATCTGGAAGGCTTCATTACCTCCGCACCGGTCGTGGCTATGATCGTGCAGGGACCGGAAGCCGTCTCCGTGATGCGAACTCTGATCGGAGCAACCAACGGTCGCGAAGCCGCACCCGGGACCATTCGAGGCGACCTTGGCTGCAGCCGTCAGATGAACATGATTCACGGCAGCGACAGCGTAGAATCAGCGACTCGGGAAATTGACATCTACTTCGCTGCGAACGAAATCTGTGACTACGACGTCACGCTGGGCGGCTGGATGTGTGCCCCGGACGAACTGTAGGACTCACATGAATCCGCTGGCCGTTCAACTCAATCGCCTGTCTCTGCCCAATCCAGTTCTTGTCGCGTCCGGGACCTTCGGTTACGCGAAGGAAATGACGGCGTTCGTCGATTTTGCAAAGCTGGGCGGGATCATTCCGAAAACCGTAACGCCGCAGATGCGGCCCGGCAACCCGCCGCCGCGCACAGTGGAAACCGCCAGCGGGATGCTGAATTCCATTGGCCTGGACAACGACGGGTTCGATCAGTTCATCGCCGAAAAACTGCCGTACCTTGCAGGTCTGGGCTCGCCGATCATCGTAAATATTGCGGCAAAGACAAACGACGAGTTCCAGCGCATGGCCGAAGTGCTGAACGCTGCAGACGGTGTCGCGGCCGTGGAACTGAACATTTCCTGTCCCAACGTGTCCGGTGGAGTGGACTTCGGTACGAATCCGGACCTTGCTGCGGACGTCGTGCGAACAGTTTGTGCAGCAGGAGACCTGCCGGTGATCGCAAAGCTGACGCCCAACGTCACCAGTGTGATTCCGATCGCGCAGGCCGTGTCCGATGCCGGCGCTGATGCCGTGTCACTGATCAACACCTTTCAGGGCATGGCAATCGATTGGAAGAAGCGACGGCCCATTCTGGGCAATGTTCTGGGCGGACTCAGCGGACCGGCCATCAAGCCGCTGGCGCTACGAATTGTCTGGCAGGTGGCACAGGCGGTAAAAATACCCGTTATCGGTGTGGGTGGAATTCAATGCATTGATGATGTGATGGAATTTATCGTCGCTGGAGCATCCGCCATTCAGGTGGGCACCGCCAACTTTTACAATCCTGGTCTGGCGAACAAACTGGTCGACGAACTGAAAGAAGTGGTCGCACAGGAAAAGGTCAAATCAATCACAGACCTCGTCGGTACATTGCAGATTCCCGCGCGACAATAGGCGTCCAATTATGAAAGTTCTTTCCGGTATTCAGCCCACGGGTCGATTTCACTGGGGCAATTACTTCGGTGCGATTCGGCAGTACATTGAACTGCAGGACAACGAACAGTCGTTTTATTTCATTGCGGATCTGCATGCACTGACAACGGTGCGCGACCCGAAGGTATTGCGGCAGAACGTTCAGGATTCCGCTTTGGACCTGCTGGCACTGGGACTGCAGCCGGAGAAAGCCACGTTGTTTCGCCAGTCTGACGTTCCGGAAGTCACCGAACTGACGTGGTTGCTGCTGACAATCACTCAGATGCACCTGCTGGAAAAGTGCGTCGCCTACAAGGATAAGAAGGCGAAGGGCCTGCCGGCCGATGCTGGGTTGTTCACGTATCCGGTTCTGATGGCAGCCGACATTCTGATGTATGACAGCAACGTCGTGCCTGTCGGTGTTGATCAGGTACAACACATCGAAGTCACTCGTGACCTTGCTCAACGGTTCAACTCGCTGTACGGCGCCGACTGCCTTGTGCTGCCGGAAGCTCATGTGCTGGATTCATCTGCCAAAGTGCCGGGCACGGACGGCGAAAAAATGTCAAAAAGCTACGGCAACACGATCCCGCTGTTTGATACGCCAAAGAAGATCAGGAAGATCATCAACAAAATCAAAACAGATTCGACACCGGTTGAAGATCCCAAGAATCCGGAAGCCTGCGCTGTCTTTAATCTGTACAGGTTGTTCGCGACGCAGCCACAGCAGGACGAGCTGGCCGCACGTTACCGTGCAGGCGGCATGGGCTACGGCGAAGCAAAGACCACGCTGTATGAAGCAGCGATGGATTATTTCGGCGACGCCTTTGAGAAACGGGCCGATCTGGAACAACGACCGGACGACGTTGAGGACATTTTGCAGCAGGGTGCAAAACAGGCCCGCCGAAAGGCCCGCGAGGTCCTGGAGCGCGTTCGCACGGCCTGCGGCCTGAAATCTCTGCCAGACGCACTGTAGTCGCCTGCAATCCGTGCTGAGTGGTCAGATCATTCAGCATGGGGCGTCTTCACTGGGTGACCCTGTTGCTTGCAACAAGGGTTGCGCAGCAACAGGAGGTCTGTTGTGCTCTCCAGCGACGGGTTTCCAGAAGATTATTCCATCACAGCCTCCTGTGCCTGCGGCACCCAAAGGTTGCGAGCAACCTGGGCTACCCACTTCAGTCGGGTCGCCCTGTGGCTTACAAAGGGCGCCACCCACCAGTCCGAAACGACAATCCGTGACTGCTCGCACCGGTATTCGCAGCGTCAACCTGATCTTGCTGCAAATGATCATTCGTCGTAATCTGCCCGCAGTTATCGGCATACACCGACAGGATTTTCGTGCGCCGAGGACATTGGAATTCTTCACACCACATGGATGGGCTTCGCGCACATCGATGCGGCGGCCATCGGGAGCAGAACATCTGCCTCCGAACGGAAGCTCGAATCAGGTTGCGGCCACGCCGCACTGCAGGAACGCAGAGTGCTGAAAGCAAAGTGTTTGATCATCGGTCCAAAGACATGCGGTAGAATGCTGCCGAAACGCGATGCATGCGCTGGCGTCTGGTCGTTATTGCCAACACAAAAAGGTAATAACGCATGAATCTGATGCAGCGCTACATTCTGGGTGAGCTGCTGCGGGTTTTCGCGCTGCTGGTGGTGATTCTGACGGTCATGCTTGTCTTTGTCGGAGTGCTGAAGGAAGCTGCTGAACGAGGTTTGGGATTCGCCCAGATCGTGCAGATCATGCCCTTCATTGTGCCCAGCATGCTGCCGTTTACGATTCCCGCGACGCTGTTGCTGACCGTGACCGTAGTCTACGGTCGGCTTGCCGGTGATCTGGAATTCACGGCTGTGAAAGCCGCCGGGATAAATCCGATCAGCCTGCTGACTCCCGCTTTTGTACTGGGGTTTGTACTCGCGATCTGTTCGTTCGGACTGACGAACTATGCCATTCCATGGGGCATCGACAATACCGAGCGAATCGTGACACAGGCGATGGAGGAGATTTTCCTGGACATGCTTTCATCTCAGCACCTTGTCAGTGACCCTGAGAACGGCTACTCCATTACTGTCGAAAACGTGACCGAGAACGGAATTTTGATAAACCCAACGTTTCGCCTTCGCAACGACAGTCATGATCAAGTCACAATGAATGCAGAAATGGCCAGGGTCCGTTTTGACATGAAAGAAAAGAAGGTACTGCTACACCTGAAACGTGCCCGCGGCAGTATTCCGGGACAGGACGCCGCAGCATGGCTGGACGATCGTATACTGCCGCTTCCGCTTGATCTGGCCAGCGGCGAAAGAAGTGCGCGAAACCTGACGATCGACACCATGAAGACCAAAATGTCGGAATCGAAAAGGGACATCGTATTGAACCGTCAGCAGCGGGATCAGGAAGCCGCCATGCTGCTGCTCACAGGAAACTTTCAACAGTTGGCTGGCGATCGCCTTTTGCAATACGCCAACTTTGAGTCGTCGCAGCAGCTGGACAACAGAAAAATGTACACCGAGATACACAATCGATACTCTATGGCAGCCAGCTGTCTGTTCTTCGTGTTTCTGGGCGGACCGTTTGCTGTCATCCAGGCCCGTCGTCAGTTCATCACCAGCTTCATCATGTGCTTTCTGCCCATCCTGTTGTTTTACTACCCCACCATGTTTCTGATGGCAAATCTAGGCAAGACCGCAGCTGTCGATCCGGCATGGGGCATGTGGGTTCCCAACATGATCATGGGGGCAGTGGGAATCATGATGTTGAAACGCGTCACACGGTACTAAACAATCATGCAGTCCATCAAAACCATCGTAGTCGGCGTCGAAATGCCGGAAAGTCGTCCCTGGATCGCCGCAAACATTGCCCCCACAAGTCGGCTGGCGGTGCGGCAGTCATTCGATGTGGCTGAGGCAATGAACGCCGCTGTCCGGCTGGTCTGCGTTTTGCCGGAAGTGTCAGCCGGATTCTTCGGATCAGAAGAAGACGCCACGGCTGAGGCCCAAACGGATCAGGCGGCCGCGATGAAAGTGCTGGCCGATCTGGAAGTGCAGTATCAGGAATCGACAAGTCGTGCGATTGATGTTTCGTCGGTCGTGGCGACCGGCCAGGCGTGGTTTGAGATTCTGAAAGTGGCGGGTACTGACAGAAACAACATGATCGTGTGCGGCACGCGGAATAAGGGAACGGTCACTCGACTGTTATTCGGCAGCACAGGCCGCAAGCTGTTACGCAATGCGGCCTGCCCCGTTTGGTTGCTGAAGCCGCGCATTGATGATGACGCAAATCTGGACGTCCTGGCGGCCACAGATCTGAGCGAAGTCGGTGAGGATGTTCTGCGGGCCGGAGTTGCGTTGGGACAATCGCTGCCCGTAAGACTAAACGTCCTGCATGTCGTCGACGACGACCTCGATCGACACATGGCCCGCACCGGCGTCTCAGAAGAAGAGCTGGAGGAATACCGTCGCAAATCCAAAGAAGACGCCGAAACAACTCTGCACGAACAGCTGTCAGTAACGGACTACCGCACGGTTGCCAAGGGCGTACAAACGCATATCGCGGAAGGCGCAGCAGACGGTTGCATCCTGTCCGCCATTAAAGAACTGGACATCGACCTGCTGATCATGGCCACGTCCGGTCGAGGTGGGATACCGGGAATGCTGTTTGGCAACACAGCCGAACGACTGTTGCCGGAACTGCAATGTTCGATCCTCGCCATCAAACCGGACGACTTTGTCTGTCCGGTTGCACTGGGCTGATTCTCGACCCTGAAACGCCTGGTCTGTTCCTGAGTACTCGGCCAGTCCTGATCCAAGCACGTTGCGGCCCCTTCTTCTCAGACGGGCTGCCAGACAAGTATCTCGCCTTTCCCGGGTACGGACAGGTCTCCGGCGAATCGCTGATAAGTGCCCTCGGAAGCCGCAAACGGCAGGTTGATGCCATACTGTTTCAAGTGCTTCGCGTAGACGTTCAGGAACGTCGGGTTGAACTCATTGGCGTCGGTGAATGTGGGCATCATTTGCAGCGGCTTCATGGAAATAATGGTACCGCGGTTCATCCACGCGCCAGTGCGAATCTCTGCCCCGCTAAGCAGAATGATTGTGCCACCCTTCATCTGCAGTCCGGTGAAGTCTACCGCCGGACCACCCAGGATGATCGTCCCGCGTCGCATCCGCATGCCGACTTCCAGACCCGCTGATCCGTCAACGATGATGGTGCCGTTCTTCATCCCCGCCAAAGCCCCTCGATAGGCCGCGCCAATCTGGCCTCCTGCATTTCCATGCACGTGAATGAAACCATTCTTCATTTCCGCGCCCATCCAGTCGCTGGCGTCACCGTGTATTTCGATGCGGCCGCCCTTCATGTAGGCGCCCAGATGCATGCCCACGCTGCCGTGGACCGTGATGCTGCCTCTGGACATGGCACGTCCGATCCAGCGAACTTTTTTCAGTTCGCCGTGAATGACCAGATCATCGCTGCGTTCACCGTCGACGTCGAAAAATTCTTCCAGTGGCACCTGGCGTTTGCCGTGATAAACGATAAGTGCTCGAATTTCCGCGTTGGACAACTCCGCCATCGTGTTCGGTGAAAGCACTTCGGCTTCCAGTGGAACGGATGGCGGCTGCTTAAGATGTAAGGTAATGGTCATGCGTGTGTTTCTTCGATTCGTTCCATCAATTCCTGCAGGCCAGAACTCAGCGAACGTGCCACCAACGACTGCGGATACCGGTTAAACGAAAGCCAGGAAGTTTTTTCAAATTGGTCTGGCTGTGCCAGTGTTTCGTGATCCTCAGGGCACTGGCGGAGCCAGTGGCACACAACAATACAGATCTGACGTTGCTCTAGTTTTCTGTCGCGTCAATGCAGTCCTGCATAATCGGATTATCGATGCGTTCTATTTCCACCGGGTAGTTGTCGAACGACATGGTGTAGCAGTCTTCGAACAGTGGCCGCATGAACTCGTCTGTTTCGGGTGCGTACGAAGGTTTCACCAGGAACTCGCGACCGTTCGGTGTTTCTTTAATGTCGCCGTCTTCAATGACGACTTCTCCGGCCTTGATGACGTAGCGAGGATGGCTGAACATCCGAGCCACGTCGTCTTCCTCTTCGTAGATCACGATATCCGCATCACAGCCGACGCCGAGGTTGCCTTTTTGAGTCAATCCCAGAGCCCTGGCCGGGCCGGCGGACATGGACGTCGCGACTTCGTACAGCGTGTACTCGCGATCTATTTCCGGCAGAACAATTTTGCCTTTGATCTTATCCGGCAGCTTCTCAATGCACTCGTTGCGGAAGTCAGCACACATCAGCAGTTGCAGGATTTCCGGATACCGCCAGAAACATCCGCCATTGGGATGGTCCGTCGAAAGAAACACCTGCCACGGGTTCTTGATTAACAGCATCAGTTCCAGACCGCAGGCCCATTGCACGGCGTTCACCAGATTGCTGGGACGATAAGTATAGGGAACGATGCCGCAGCCGGTTTCGTTTTCGACGTCCAGGTTACCCCACTTGCGGCCGGTCAACTTATACAGCAAATGCTGCCATGGGCCGTCGGCCGTGATTGTGACCGTATCGCCGAACAGAACCGCACCGGCGTCGGTTGTGATGTTGGGATGAGTATTAAAGTACTCGGCCAGCTGAGTTGTGGCCGAACACATGGTATCCCAGTCATCGCCACCATACGCATGGTACTGCGAATGAGCAATGTGGGCTCGATGCCCTTCCAAATGCTTCAACGTATCAAGCGTTGTGGAAATATTCCCCGGCGCACCGAGGTTGTTGCAGTGCAGATGCATCGGATGCGGCAGACCCAGATCATCACAGATCTGAGCCAACTGAGTGACAATTTTTCCCGGCGTCAGGCTGCTGTATCCTTCGATCGAATCTGTAAGCTGTTTGGCGTCACTGCCCCATTTCCATGCGGTGACTCCGCCTGGGTTCACGGCTTTAACGCCGTAGGACTTGGCCGCCCAGAGATACCACGCCACCACGTTTTTGGCTCGCTCGTATTCGCCAGCCTGCATTTGATCGAGCATGATTTCGTTGTTCGCCATCAGCGTCAACGTGGCCTTGTCGACGATCGGGATGTCGGCCAGTTCTTCATGCGTATGACGTGCTGACAGTACGGGCACGGCAGCTTCGTTCACCGTCGTGAAGCCCATGCCGGCGTACAGATACCCCGTGGCGAATGTGGTGGGAGCCATCCCGCCAAGTCCACTGCGGCGCGACTGAGTGC
>JAPYTO010000183.1:0-5831 GCA_029941865.1 Fuerstiella sp.
TCGGAACAGTGACCTCTGCGAAGGTCATCTCCGATCGTGAAACCGGACGCTCGAAAGGATTCGGGTTCGTCGAAATGGACTCAGGCGGCGACGAAGCGATTGAATCGTTGAACGGATCGGACCTCGATGGACGTCAAATCGTGGTCAATGAAGCAAGACCTCGCGAACCGCGTCGCAGCGGCGGTGGCGGTGGCGGTGGTTACGGCGGCGGCGGCGGCGGCGGTGGTGGTGGTGGTTACGGCGGTGGAGGCGGCGGACGTTATTAATAACGATCGCGAACTTTCCACAGTCTGACCTGTAGGGATGCACGAGCGGCAAAGTCACAACTTTGCCGCTTTCTTTATGCGCCAATACGAATCAGCAGGCAGGAAGACGATTCTCAGTCAGCCTGATGACCGACAAGGTCTCGATTCGCAGCAAGATCGAAATCACGTCACGCTGACGATGGTCCGTTGCTGTGTCGACACAGAACGAACTGCAGCGTAAAACGCTGTAGCCTGTCTGTTTCGCAGCTCCCTACCTGATCAACACGAACCAAATGGTCGCAGAAACTGAAAACCCGATTGTCGTTGCTCCCACGCCAACACCATTTGGCAAGGACGACCGCATCGATCTTGATACCCTGGAGCGGAATGTCGACCGCTGGATCCGGACGCCGTTGTCAGGATTCGTGTTGAATTCTGAGAACGGTGAAGAAGCCTTTCTATCGGAAGACGAGAAGCTTCGAATTGTCCGCTGTGTGAGACGAGTCTGTGATAACAACAGGTTGGTCATCGCAGGCATCGATAGTCCGTCGTCGAGTGACTCTGTACGTCTTGCCGAATCATTTGCGGCCGCCGGTGCCGACCACATCCGACTGCGGATTCCGCGACTGACAGACAACGTGGCAGACTACCTGCACGGCGTCATCCAGCGCTGTCCGGTGCCTGTCATGGTCATTAACCAACCCGCTCCCGGTATGTTTCTCAGCAGTACGATGCCGACAAACGTATCCGCCGAACTGATCGGCGATGTCGCAGCAATGGACAACGTCGCTGGCTACATTGCCTCAGCAGATCTACGATTCGAAGCGCGCGTTCGATCCTTCGTACCAGCAGAAAAGCACTTCTGGACCGGCAATGGAAGTCTTCTGCTGGCCGGTGCAGTCATTGGCGCGGACGGTGCATGTCTGATGCTGGGCAATGTTGCGCCGCAGGAATGTGTCGACATTCTGAAATTGGCGTTGCAGGGCAAGCTTGCCGAAGCGAAGACCATTCAGGATCGACTGCACGAAGCGGACTGGCAGATCCTGTCACGCCGAGCCGCCGGACTGAAAGCCGCTCTGACTCTGCTGGGCTTCGACGCCGGTGCTCCACGTGCGCCGTCGTCCGCGTGCAGTTCCGATGATGTCACCATCATTCGCCGGGCAATGATCGCAGCGAAGCTACTCTAACGTACGCCGCTCAGACTCATTCCGAAAAACCGTTTCAGAATCGATTCACCGATCAAGGTGATGGTCCCGAACGTTATCACTCCCAGCAGCGTGGACACGAAAACGGTCGCAAAAAGCTCGTCCATCGCGATGCCAGCCGCCTTTTTCTGGATCATGGAGCCCAGACCTGGCTGGCTGGACCCCACAAAAAACTCTCCGACAATCGCTCCCACAATTGCGGCACCGCCGGCGATGCGAACGCCGCTGATCAGGTATGGCAAAGAAGACGGCAGCCGCAGTTTCCACAAGGTCTGCCACCAGGTAGCGGAGTGTAGTTCGAACAGGTCCAGGTGTCCGGCGTCAATTTGCAGCAGTCCGGTTGTCGTGTTGGTGATGATTGGAAACAGGCTGATCACAAGTGAAACCAGTGCCACACTGTGAAACCCGCGACCGAACGAGATCACGATGATGGGGGCAATCGCGATGATGGGAACCGTTTGCAGCAGAATGGCGTACGGATAAAACGTTCGTCGCACAATGCGCGACTGAGAGAAAGCGAAGGCCGTCAGCACGCCCAGCAGAGTGCTCGCGGTCAGACCAGTCAACGCCGCACATGTCGTGCACCAGGCCGCCTCGACCAGATCCACTCTCTCTGTCATTAACGCAACACACACCTGCAACGGAGACGGCAGCACCAACGGCGAGACGTCGCTCGCCCAAACAAACGTCTGCCACACAGCGACCACTACGACAGCCACGGCAACGGGCGCAGCGATGCCGACAGCTGCGTGACCAGTGTTTCGTGTCGGCTTGTCATTCAACGCATCGTTCTCCTGCATGCTGTCGGTTTCGACTTGCTGGCCATCCCGACAGGTTTTCAAACAACCTGATGCAGAGCATCGGTCACCTCGTTGATCAGACCCTGAAATTCCGGCGACCGGCGTACATCGTTGTTTCGTACGACCGGCAATTCCACAGCGATGTCGGCCGTGATCTGAGCCGGCTGGTCGCCCAGCACCAGCACACGATCACTCATCGCAACTGCCTCGCGGATGTTGTGAGTCACCAGAACAGATGCGATATTCTGTTCACAGTGAATGCGACGCACTTCTTCCTGCAACTGAAGTCGCAGAATGTCGTCCAATGCCGCGAACGGTTCATCCATCAGCAACAATCCCGGACGAGTAATCAGCGCCCGTGCCAGTGAAACCCTCATCTGCATTCCCCCGGACAACTGCGACGGCCGTTTTCGGGTGTCCTCCGCCGACAGCCCGACCAGCGACAGCAACGCGTTAACGTCGTGTTGACGATTTTTTAACCGACCGCCCTGTAACTCACAGGGCAGCAGAATGTTCTGCAGCGCCGTTCTCCAGGGAAGCAAAGTGGGCGACTGAAATATGAATCCCAGTTCGCCAGCGTGTCGTTTTTCATGCGGACTGTTTCCATCCAGAGAAATCTGCCCCGCGGTCGGATTCAACAAGCCGGCGATGATCCGCAGCAATGTCGACTTGCCGGAACCGGACGATCCGACAATGCTCACAAAGGACTCGTCGCCCAGCGTCAGCCGGGCAATCTCCACCGCAGGCGCGGTACTGCCGCTGAATGTGTGTGAAAGTGAATCGATTTCAATAACCACAAGACGACTGCTGCTTCCTGTTGATGATCTCTTCAAACAACGATGGGCCACGACCGATTCCGACGTCAACGCCGGCCATCCAGGACGAATTGCAAATTCAGCCAGAACAACACGAATGACGGCAACCTCCGCCATCAACGCGCCATCGTCATTCACCGGCTAAACAGGACTCATGAAATCGGCTCACTCGCAGGTGGAAGTGTCATGTCTGACGAATCGACAGTGAAATGGCGAACCATTGCAGCAAATGCGGCCAGACCTGCGGCCGTCAGCGACCAGTCCAGCCGCCAGTCGAGCGAGGTGAATGTCCAGCCGTTGTCGCCGATCATCCAGGACGCGTCATTCAATTCCTGCCAGAACAGAAGAAACGCAGCCAACGCCACAAAGAACATCGGAGCCACAGGCACGCCGCTGGCACGTTCCTGTCCTGCTCTCAGCATGATCGTAACAACGCCCAGGGTCGACAACACAAACAGTCCAATCATTCCGCATGCCTGCCAGCCAAGAAATACACCGACCAACAGAAAGCTCCCTCGAACAGCATCCAGCTGTGTACGCATGCCTGCGACGGAATGCAAAGCCTTCGACTGCCACACCAGCAATCCGCCAATGAAAGCGCCTGCGATTACTCCTGCGATCCCATCGACAAACCCAACAAGGCTGACCGCCGTCCAATACTGGGCTCCCGGGCTGACCACGGGATCAACCCAGTGAAAGCCCGCCGCAATCTGCCGGACACTTTCCGGATACGGATAGGCGGGCACTGGCCGAATCTCTGACCAGACCGTGCCGAATATCAGAGCAACGCCGATACCGAACCAACGCAGTTTTCGCTGCGGTGTATGCTGATCGTAGCCGATCATGCACGTCGCAAGCACAAGGATCAGCAACAGACAATGGTACAGGTACAAACCAGACAGATCCCATTTCGCAAACCAGACCAACCAGAAGCCCGGATTGACGTGAAAGTGGTCGGGGAGTCGCAGAGGCAGGTTGTCGGCACCGGTCAGCAGCTCGCAATACAGCAGCACCAAAAAGATCAGACCACAGGTTGTCTCAATCAACGGATACCGCGCCGGGATGGGCAGATTGCAGTAGCGACATTTTCCTCGCAGCAGTAACCAGCCGAAGACCGGAATATTGTCTTTCGCGGCCAGCGGCGTCTCACACTGAGGACAGCGCGACTTGGGTTTTCCCAGCGACATTCCTGCCGGCAAACGATAGATCACAACGTTCAGAAAACTGCCAAAGCAACTTCCGAGTATGAAAACCCACGCCGCAATCAAGCACTGCATCCCCAGCATTGCAGAATTCGTCGGTGGTTGGGGCAGGCCGACAGGTGCGTGCTGAGCGAAAGTAAATTCGGCGGCAGCGCAGGATGTTCCCGTCAGCAACGTGACGACGAGCAAACAGAAGGCGATGCTCGTGGTTTTCAGTAACGAATATTGCACAGAATAAATCGCGAGAAAGAGAATCGGCGGGAACAGTCGTGATTGTGTGAGTTTCGCAGCAGCGCTGCAAACACTGCGACTACTGCAGCGTCAGTCCTGTATTGATGTGTGCCACTGGCGCCGCCAGTGCCTTAACGCTAACGAAAACACTGGCGAAGCCAGTGGCACACAACCCCCTCATTGAGTCACTGAAAAGCACTACGCTGTTTCTACGTTATTCGGTGACAACTTATCCTGGAACAATCATCGCGAAACAGAGTGCAGTCGCCAATTGTCACGAATTGAACGAATTCGCCGTGAAAGAGACCCTGTCTTTTCAAAAGACCGGGTCTCTTCTGTCCCACGCCCGGAAAGTTGCACTTTCCATTAAACTCAACGAAGCTGTGCAGCATCATGGATTCCCCCACGCGCGACTGGTCCCCATAATGCACACTCGTCTTCTTCAGATCTGTCTCACCTGCCTGCTGCTGACGTCGGCGTTGCCCGCACAACAGCAGACCTATCGCGACATCCAGTACGCCGCACCCGACGGCCATGCGCTGCTGCTGGACATATTTGCACCGGAGAAAAGACGGCAACCCGCGCCTGTCATTGTGTTCGTGCACGGCGGCGGCTGGAAAAACGGGGATAAGAAAAGCGGTGAAAAGTATGCAGCATGGCTTGTGAAGGACGGGTTTGCCGTGGTCAGTATCAATTATCGACTGACCGACGTGGCTCAGTGGCCGGCACAGATCAACGACTGTTACGAAGCCGTCCGCTGGGTTCGACGCAATGCCAAACAATACAACTTCGACCCCAACCACATTGCGGCGTGGGGCACATCAGCTGGAGGTCACCTGGTGGCATTGATGGGCACCAGACCATGTCCCGATCCCGAGGACGTCAGCAGTCGAGTTCAGGCCGTCTGCGATTGGTTTGGACCGTCCGAACTTCTAACGATGCCGCCGAATAATGTTGGCAACGGACGAACAGAAGAAGATGTCGCCAACTCCAACGGCGCAAAGCTGCTGGGGGCCACCGTCAAAGATGTGCCGAAACTCGCTCACGATGCCAGCGCGCTGAACAATGTTTCAGCAGACGACTGCCCGTTTCTGATCATGCACGGCAGCGAAGATCCCGGAGTACCGCTAAGCCAGAGCCAAAAACTGCACAAATCGCTGACCGCCGCGGGCGTCGTCAGCACGCTGCACATCGTTGAAGGTGCCGGACACGGCGGTAAGTTATTCCAGTCGACCGAAAGTCGTGCGGTCGTGCGAGCATTCTTTACTCGGCAACTAATGCATAACTGGTCGCAGGGATCGGGCAACAGTGGTCAGTTTCACAGCTCACGAAG
>JAPYTO010000183.1:5931-14578 GCA_029941865.1 Fuerstiella sp.
CACAGCTCACGAAGCGAGTTCCACAGATCACGAAGTGACGCACCGACGACATGGAGCGTCGTGCACAACAGGAACATCCGCTGGAAACTACAACTGCCGGAAACCGGTCAAAGCACGGTGACGATCTGGGGGCAACGCGTCTTCTTTACAACCATGCAGCCCGTTGACGACGATTCAGAACTGGGCAGCAATATCGTGGCTTGGTGCTGCGACGCCAACACCGGTGCTGTGATCTGGAAACGAGACATCCCGGGGACCCATCCGCTGAGATTGTCCGGCTGCTTCAGCGACAGCTCTGCTCCGCCACCAGTCACCGATGGGCAACGAGTCTGCTTTTTCAATGCTTCCGGCCGCATTGTCTGCTGCGATCTGAACGGAGGCCTGCTGTGGTCACAGGACATCATGCCCGTCGGTCGCAGTCAGCCATTCCTGCATGGCACCAACGTCATCTTCACTCGACAGAACTACATGCCGGACGAACACGGTCACTTCAGCCACGAACACAAAAACGCGCCGCCGGAAAAGTGGACAAATCTTCAGGCACTGGACATGGCCACCGGTAAAGTCAAATGGACCAGTACCTGTGGAGTCAACATGGGCTGCATACCTTTGCCTGTGCCCCTTGACGATGGGCGCAACGTGATTCTTGTGGGCCGCGGCGGAGGACACTCGCCGCCGGAAACTCCGGCAGGTGTCTCCCTGATCAGTGCTGACGACGGCAGTACGATCTGGACGTTGCCGCTGAAAGGCTTCATGAGCACTCAGACCTACGGCGTTCATGGCAGGCACGCATTAATTTTTCACGGTGATCAACATCTGTGGGTGGACGTTGCCAGCGGGGAAATTGTAAAACAGACCTCAATTACAGACGATGTCAGCGTGCGAGGGTTCGAATTCGCCGACAGCAAATACGTTGATCGAGTGGAAACGCTTCCCGCCAGCAAAAGTCGCAGCATCATTCAGCAATCCAATCTGCTGGTCGGCGATTATCACTACTTCCGCAGTTACACGCATCCGTACATCGGTCGAATCAACGTGGTCACGGACGATGTATCATATCTGCAGGTCCCCGTGCAATTAGTCAGATCGCCTGCGCAGCCGGACGACATTCTGGTGTGGGATGAATCACAGATGCCTGAACCAATCCCCGAGGACAAAAAGGCACGAGGATTTCGCGTTGGCACTCGCGTCAGCTATATCACGCAGGCGGAAAACAGCATGCAGAATTCACGCGGATTCGTGGTCATGGGAGACGCCCGCAGCAAAGCCAATGGTTGGGGACACCACGCCGCCGCGATCCCCAGCGTTGCCGACGAGCATTTATATATGCCCGTGATGAACGGCACGGTCTACGTGCTGAAGTGGCAGCACGAAACGTTCGACGAAGCTGCCATCACGGCCATCAACGATTTGGGGCCAGCCGGCAATTCCTGGACACGCAGCAGCCTCAGCTTCGGCAATGGCACCATCTTTGCGCACACAATTCGTGAGCTAACCTGCATCGGTAAGTAATAAACCATATTCGATCGCAGCAAGCCCCTGATCGCGTTGCTTCTTCACTCTACAATTCCTCATCGTTTTACGGGAACGTTGATATGCACCATACCGTTGTTACTGTTTATCTCCCACGGACGTTCCGGAGTTTGGTTTTCCTGTGTCCGCTTTTCCTGTCGGCGATTCCTGAAAAGAATTCCGCTGCCGACGAGGTCCTTCCAGTCGGTGCCCATCCTGCCGCGCTTGAGACGCCGCATTTCCCTGATCGGCTGCATGCGTTTGTCTGGCGCAACTGGCAGCTCGTGGAGCCGCAACGAATGGCCGGACTGGTTGGTACGGCGACGTCCAACATCAAGCAGATCGCGACTTCGATGGGCTTAGGGCCACTATGCATCAGACACGAAAACGCGGCTTTACGCTCATCGAACTTCTCGTTGTGATCGCCATCATTGCCATTCTTATCGCATTGCTGCTTCCTGCCGTCCAACAGGCACGCGAGGCAGCACGACGCACTCAGTGTAAGAACAACCTGAAGCAGTTGGCGCTGGCCATGCACAACTATCATGATGTTAACCTCAGTCTCCCGATTGGTGTGCACGCTGCTTGGGGACAATCGTGGACATGGGCCGTTCTACCATATGTGGAGCACAAGGCTCTGTTCGATGTCATGCCCACTCCGATTGCGGCGCAACGTGTGCCAGGTTTCACTTTGCCCGGCCATCGAATGATGAGCGGCATTTTCAACGACTCTTCATACGCCCAGCGCTTGTCAAACCGCCGTCTACACAGCAACAGCCCGAAAGCGGAAATCGACGAAATTCGCATAACCTTGACCTCATTTACGTTGATTGTCATCACTCGAAAGCCCGCGCGGTTCTTTAATGTGTGGATGCGAGCAAGATCGGCGAATCGCCGGTGTCGGTATCGCAGAGTAGACTGAATTACCGGTGATTTCTACGCCGCTTTGCGTTCGGACGATTTCACCAGTCCACCGACATGCGATTTAATGACGACTTCATCGAGTTGGAAGGTCTCAATTTCGTGGGGGATGTGGCGAATCGGGGGCAGGCTTTCCCGTGCAGAGTGCGCTCTGTGGAGGTTGTACCAAGTGACGAATTCTCGGACCAAATGGTTGAGATGATGCTTGCGGAAGATCACGAACTTCGCCAGACATTTGAGCTTGATCATCTGAATGAATCGTTCCCGGCGTTCGTTCAAATTTCGTAACGCTTGTGCTGCTGTTTGTTCAGTAGCCTCACGACAGTAGACGCAGGGGACGTAAATTAGAAAAACGCGTGTGTTTCGATGACACCATAGACGCAAAATACCGGGACGACATATTAGCGCCGCACTTCGGAACCGGGGGGGCTCGGCCGGTCAGATCGAAGAGCTGCTGAATTGCAGGACGCCCAGCGAGCGCCGGAAATCGTATGGGAAGATGGGAGTAATCACCGACCGAATGCGTCGATCAAAATACGGTCGTTTTTTGGCTTGTGGCACGTCCGACGAGTATTTGAGACAATCAGTCGCTTGTCTAGACACTACTGTGCGGCAATCGCACGCAGAACTGGGCGCCAGAGCCTTCATGATCCCGCAATTCGATCGTCCCGCCATGGCGTTCGATGATTTGACGACAGATGCTGAGCCCCAGTCCCGTGCCTTTGGCTTTGGTTGTGAACAAAGGTTCAAATAGTCGGTCACGATCTTTGGCTGCAATCCCGCAACCGTTATCTCGGACAGTAATCAAGGATTGCCTGCCCTTTCGCTGAAGTTCTACCGTCACTACACCGTTGTCACCGGTCGCCTGAACTGCATTTGTGACAAGATTGTTAATCACCTGGCGCAACTGTCCGAAGTCAGCGTCGAGTAAGAAGGGATCGGGATTACTCACAAGCTCAAGGCGTCTGCTTCCATTGGCCACGTGATCGAAAACCTCGCGAACAAGAAGCGATAAATCGATTGATGCCCGGACAGGTTCTTTTGATCGAGCCATTTCAAGCATGTCGCGGATGACAACGTTGGCCGTATTGACTTCCTGATCGATGATTTTGAGATACTGCAAGAGGTGCGCAGTCTCCGCGGGAAGTTTACGTTTCATCAAGTAGGCCGCATTTCGCACCGCTCCGAGCGGATTGCGGATCTCGTGAGCGATGCTGGCCGTCATCTGGCCGATGGTTGCGAGTCGTGTTTGATGGACCAGTTGCTGACTCAAGTCGGCAAGTTTGGCCTCAGCGAGCTCGGTCTCACGGCGTTGACGAACGAGAATCTGTTCCTGGGCCTTCGTTAACTCCTCGAACACGAGCGCGTTCTCGATGACGATGACGGACTGCGCGGCGAGTACTCTCAGCACCTCCAGCCGATCAGAAGTGAACGCATGGGAAGCGACGTTGTTCTCCAGGTAGAGAACTCCAAGCAGTTTGCCTTGATTGAGTATCGGCATGCAGAGCACGGATTTGCTCCGGTGTTTCTGGATGTCCGGATCATTCGTGAACATGCCTTCGTGAGTTGCATCGCCGATCACGACATGCTGCAGAGTCCTTGCGACATAGTTGACAATCCCCCTGGAGATGTCGGCACTCTCCTCGGAACTCTTCCCACTCATTAGTTCGACGTCTCCCTGACCAACGGACTTTGCGCGAACAACAAGTTCGTGTCCCTCTCCATCTGCCAGAAGCATGATTGCTTTTTCGGCACCTGCGTTTACACGGACCGTCTCCATCAGTGTTACCATCAGCTTTCCAACGACGACTTCGCTGGAGATCGCCTGCGCCACCTCCGCCACGGTAATCATGTCGATGGTGGAATCAGCCGTGAACGACGTCCCCGGTTGAATCAGTCGCCCATGTTGCTTGTGCAGCAGTTCCACCTTGCGGATCGCGCCCCAGGATTGATAGTCATGATAGGCGTCGGACAGATGGAGACCCGCGATCCTTTTTCTGTCGAGACCAAGGTAAGTTATTCCGAGCAGTTCATTGGCGATCGCCTTGTACTGGGGGAACTCGTTCGCCGTGGCGGACTCAAGGGCTTTCTCCAGAAGCGAAATGGCTGATTGCGGGTCTCCCGTGACTCGTGCCATCTCAGCCTCCATCATCAATATCAAATGACGAAAGTTGACGGGCTCGTGGCGACACCACTTCCTCATCGTTCGACATTCTTTCGCCATCCGACGGACCGCATGACGCTGACGCGTGGGGCTCATGCGGGAGTAGGCACCTGCCAAATTCATGGTCGCGTAAAAGCAGTAATCTATTTCAGACGACTGACCCTTGACGGATTCATAGAACCTGTCAGTTCCTGCCATCAGCTCGACCGCCTCCATGAAGGAACCGTGCAGATAGTAGATCTGCAGCTTGACCGCATAATAGACGCCCAGCCCAGTGGCGTAGTTGCGCTTCAACATGGATGACAGAAACGCTTCCTCGTCAAAACAGGAATCGCTAAGCGTATTGGGATTCAGCGTTTTTCCCAGCAGGTTTAAGCGGTACTGTTGAAACGTGTTTCCCAAATCCATGGCGTCCGGATGACTCGAATCAGCGATGACCGTCAGGTGTGGCTGGGCCTGTTCCATCGCTTCGTGCAGTGTCAAACCTCCGGCCTGGCCCTGCTTCATGGCCATTGCAGATGCGTATCCGGAATACAGCAGATCGCCCGTTTGCAGACCGATCTCCATCGCCTTCCTGTAGTGAGTATGTGTCGTTCCAATATGATTGTTCCAGGCATGTACAAAATTGGCGTACAGGAACACGATTCTGCATCGATATTTCAGGTCGTTCAGCTTTTCATTGAGTGCCAGAGCCAGATCTCCGAATTCGTGTGATCGTTCCAGGTCTCCCGAAATTCCATTCAACAGCATGGCGTAGACCACATAGGCGTAGGCGGCTTCGGGACAGTTCCCAAACCGCAACGCGAGATTGACCTGCTTCAGGGCCACGACAGCGAACAGATTCTCGCGGCCCAGTAAATAGGCAGGAGCGATCATCTCGATCAGAATCTGCATGGCGATCGTCCGTTCCGGGTCTTCCTGCAGATGCTGATCCACGAGACTGGCGATGTCTCGACCGCCCAGGTTCCAACGGGCGGCAAGGATCTCCCGAAGCACGGTCAATTTGCTCGGGTTGGAACTCACTTTGATTCCCAGCAGGGACAATGCCCGAATTCCTGTCTCGATTGCATCTTCACGTCGACCGGCAATCGCACACTGAGCTGCCTGGAGACGATAAACCTGCACTTTCTCCAACCTGGATTTTGCTTCACGCAGGAGGAGCTGACATATTTCTTCTGCCAGGTCGAGGTCTCCGTTCAGAGAAGCGCTCTCCGCCAGTTCGTCGTGGACGTCGAAGCACTTCCTGTAACATTCCGCCCACGCGTTTGGGGGAAGAAGCCCATGTGCAATCTTCGCATACTCGAATGCGGGGCCGTGGGCCATTGAACGCTTGGCCTTCTTACTCGCCCGCAGATTCAGACTGCACAGTTGGTCTCTCTCTTCCGGATCAACGACCAGCTCTTTTCCCTCGTTGAAATGCCGGACGATTTCGATCAATCTTTCATCAAAATGCTCTGCCGGTGTGCGCTGCTGAAGGAGACGGGCAATTCTGAGGTGAAGCTCGCTCCGTTTTGTGCCTTCCAGCAAGGAGTAAGCCGCTTGTTGAACTCGGTCATGCTGAAAGCGATAGCTCACTCCAAAATCGGATTCCTCCTCGTCCTGATCCTGCAAATGCACCAGGCGGTACTGAGCATCGAGTGGAATGATAATCCCCTCTCGAATTGCCGGAAGCAAGACTTCTGCTGTCGTCGTGAGAGCGTCCGAACGGATTACGGACAGCGTTCGGAGATCAAACACGCTGCCGATGCAGGCCGATGTCTCAAGGACTCTTTGCACCTCTTCAGGCAACTGTTTCAAGCGATGGATCATCAGCTCGACAACATTGTCCGTGACGTCCATTTCACGGATTCGTGTCAGATCACAGTCCCAGCATCCTTCTTCCGGCAGATACTGTAAGACACCCTCGCGATACAGGTTCTTCAGTAGCTCACCAACAAAGAACGGATTCCCTCGTGTCCTGCTGAACAACAGGGCAGAGAGTGGCAATGCAGTCTTCACATCGCAATGCAGAGTCTCCGCGACCAGGTGATTGACATGGCTTTCTTCGAGCGGTCGGAGGAGAACTCGGCGAATAGTCTGAGTTTTCTCGAGTTCCTCCAGAGAGCTTTGCAGCGGGTGTCCCTCGTGTACTTCGTTACTGCGAAAGGCTCCTATCAGGAAAAAATGGTGCATGTCTCTGGAGGAAATCAGGTACTCGATCAACTTCAGCGTGGAGACATCACTCCATTGCAGATCATCCAGGAAGAGGACCAGGGGATGGCTCTCTTGCACAAAGACTCGGATGAAACTCTTGAAGGTCAGGAAAAAACGATTTTCAGCCTCGGTGGAACCCAGCTCCTGGACACCGGGTTGCTTGCCGATAATATTTTCGATGTCGGGGATCAGGTCGATTATGATCTGCCCATTGGGATGCAGCACTTCCAGCAGACGAGCCTTCCAGAGCGCCAGACTCTCGGCGGTCTCGGATAAGAGCTGAGTGGTCAAGCCCCGGAAGGCCTGCACGAATGCGATGTAAGGAATGTCTCTCTGAAATTGGTCGAACTTTCCGTCAATAAAGTATCCCTTCTGCCGGACAATTGGTTTGTGAGTTTCATGAACCAGCGCTGATTTTCCCACGCCAGAGTAACCAGAAACCAGCAGGTACTCACATCCACCGCCGGCCACCGAATCAAAGGCACTCAGGAGCGCATCAAGTTCGTTCTCTCGACCAAGAAGTGTTTGTGGGATCTGAAACTTCTCAGAGGAATCGCACCGCGCAAGCTCGAAATGATCGATCCTGTCGTATTGCATCAACTGAGTGTGGCATTCTTCCAGGTCCCGGACGATTCCGATCGAGCTTTGATATCTGCCCTCGGCGTTCTTGGACAGCAGCATCGATACCACATTCGACAGTGCTTCGGGGATCGATGGATCAAGTTCGTGGAGGGAAGTGGGAGCTTGCGCGAGATGGCAATGTACCCAGCCCATGGTGTCGCTGGCGTCGAACGGAGTGACTCCCGCGAGCATCTCATAGAGCGTGACACCAAGAGAATAATAGTCCGTCCGATAATCGACCTCTCGGTTCATTCTCCCTGTTTGCTCCGGAGAAACGTATGCCAGCGAGCCCTGTAGCTTGCTGGTTGCATTGACGTCCGCCTTTTCGCTGGAGAGGTTAGACGCCTCGCCGAAGTCGATGATCTGAATCTGATCAGACTCTTGATTCACAAGAATGTTCTTTGGATTGATATTCTTGTGAATCACGTGCTGATGGTGAACGTCCCCCAGGCTCCTGGTGATCTGGATGGCCAGTCGCACAGACAGCTTCAGATTGATCCGCGTTTGTTGTTTCAAGCGGTCATGAAGCGATTGCCCCTGGAAGTCTTTCAGAATGAGTGCAAGATTCTTCTGGTATGCGACATGCTCGTCGGCGCGCAGTACTCCTTCGCTGTCGATGTGTCTCAAAATGTGAAATTCATGCCGAAGACGGGCCAGGGCGCGGTTGGAGGCGTATTCACCACTCAGGGTCTTGATGATCACGCTCGTCAGATCGGTCTCGCGGATCGCGCGGTAGATAACTGTTCGTCGCGATCTGTATAACTCGTCCGTTACCCGATATCCCGGTATGAAGCTCGCCATGGCACCTTGTTCAAGCATGTGTCTGATATAGCATAATAATTGCTCCAGGTTCCAGCCCTGAAACCTAAGAGCGAGGCGCCGATCTGTCAAGATTTCACCCGATGTTCGACCGGCATGTCCCGGATCGTGGGGCGAGCGGGCACGGTCCGGGCTGCGGATTCCCTTCGTCACGCTTGCTACAGGCTTCACCGTCAATCCAGGCGGGCGTTGGCTGACCTTCCTTAAGCCCACGCAATTTCCGAACGAACTGGTAGAGAGTCTCCAGCCGGGTGAAGGACAAAGAGATCCTCGGCATGAGCGAAAAGCGAATCCCAGGCAAAAGTTCCATGTAACGTTGAATTCTTCGCTCAGCCATTTGGCCAATTCTGCCCGGTCAGACGCGTTGAGGCTGTGATTTTTTCAGGCTGACCTGGACCGAAGAAAAGTTGGGCGCTA
>JAPYTO010000184.1:0-2215 GCA_029941865.1 Fuerstiella sp.
CAGAGAACGTTACCGCCGGAGTCATTAACACACCAGTACCGTTGGGAAGGCTTAGGGGGCACGTTCTCAATGCCCGTCGGAATTCGTCAACAGCATGTGCGATTGAGGCATGCACAGCTGACGCTTGAGAAGCTGAAGGCGACACACGGCGATCTGCACGCTTCCGTGACAGAGCAGAAACTCGTGATCCAGTCACTGGAATCAACTCTGCAATCTCAGACGGAGTTATTTGACATTCTCACGTTCACGCGTTCGGAAGTGGCAGAAAAGAAGGACGCCGCGGAGGTGGAACATGGCCAGTTGCACCCTGAAGTCGTTCGCCTGGATGGGCTGCTGGCCAGGTTGGATGAACGCATCAAGGTCATTGAAGAGGCCGGCCCTGACGAACCCTCTGTGAATGCCATGCCACAGCCTGCAACCAGTCCCAATGTCGGAATCAAGGTGTTCCTGCTTAAGTACTGCGATGCCGGCGCGGCCGCAGAATTGCTGCGGGAACTCATTGCCGACAAGTCCTTTCGCGCCGGCGCAGACGTGCGGATCAATGCGATGATCGTCACCGGAACAGCCGAACAACTTCAATCTGTTGAAGCTTTGCTGCTGAAGCTCGACAAGGCCAGTGCGAAGGAGTTGCCGGTTGGCGATGCACAGCTGGACGAGCTTTCCAGGTTGTTGGAAGACGCATATCAAACGGACGCTCACTTAAGAGAGGCTGAGGCTGACACTGCAGATATTCAGAAACGCACAACTCAGTCGCCTGACGATAGAAACGCAGTCACCAGCACACAGGCTGATGGGCCGGAAAATGAAGCCCCGCATGCAGGCATTGGCATCCCTGCCAACGAGCTTCAACAGCAGATTGCCCAACTTCGAAAGGACTATGGATCCGCAGACCAGCAGGCTCATCAACTGGCCGAGTCGCTCAGGAAATCGTCCGACACTGCGACAAAAGCGAAACTGCGAAGCACTGTGCAGCAGGCCTTTGCGCTCCGCCAAAGTCTGCTGCGTGCCGAACTGATGGAGATGCAGACTCGACTGCTTCAGACGCAGCGTTCGATCAACATGCGGGAACGGATCGCAGACCAGATCGTCGATAGTCGTGTTGAGGATCTGCTGAACCCGCAGCTGGAATGGGAGAGTTCGAGCAACACAGACAAGCAGTCGCTGTCGACGAAAGATTCGTCCACGGCTTCCTTTCCGGGTTTGAATCAGACGGCCACAGATCCACCTGAAGTCTTCACTCCGGTCGGGGAAAGTATCTCCAGCTTGCGACAGCGGCTGCCCTCAGGGCCTGGGAATTGTGTACACCTACGATTCGGTAGGTCCCGAAGATCTGCCTCAGCAATTCCGTGGCGGATTGCGGATCGGTAAGGCCTATGACGGACTTGCTGCCGAAAAAGGTGGCCTGAAGAAAGGCGACATTCTGGTCGGGCTGGGGAACTGGCAGACCGCTTGTGCAGATGACCTGAAGGCTGTCCTCAAGAAAGTGCTACCTGGTGAAGTTCCATATTACATCGTGCGAAACGGAATGATTCGCAGGGGACATGTCCGCCTTGATGGATCGGAACAGCCGGCGAACGAGACCAGTCAGACGCTCGACCAGCCACCGTTATTGAGCGATCCGGCGGACGTCGATCTGGCAATGGTCTTTCCGACGGCAGCACTGGATCAACTCCAGGGTACGTGGAGAATGAGACAGATCCAACCATCTATCCCCCTCCAATGGATGATCAGGATTCAAGGGCAAACGATCGCATCTGAGGACCTGCTATCACCCCTGCTCAGAGGCGAGATTGAGCTGGGAGACGAGGGGGCTCCGCAGGCGATTGATTTTGCTGACTTCATCGCGAATGGTGACCGTGATTCAGAAAAGCTGAAAGACGTGAAGATTCCGCGACTGCGAGGCATCATTCAGCAGGATTCGGGGATCATTCGGATTGCCTTCGATGTAAACGCCCCGGAGCGGCGACCTGTTGGTTTCGATGCGTCCTCTTTGTTGACGGTCTGGGAGTTGCGGCGTCCGAGCACTCCCACTGCACCGGCGATCAGCGAACTCGAAGGAGAGTGGCATCAGGTGCCGTTTCAGGGGACGTCCCTGCCTGCAGGCGGTAGACATGGCACGATTCGTCCCTACAACAGGACGTTCCGAGGGGACCGCTCCATAGTGGCATGGCAAGGTGGAGGGCACGAATGTCGCATCCAATTGAATCCGGAAACG
>JAPYTO010000184.1:2315-14487 GCA_029941865.1 Fuerstiella sp.
AGTGGCATGGCAAGGTGGAGGGCACGAATGTCGCATCCAATTGAATCCGGAAACGAAGACCATCTGGTCCTTTTCAAAGGAAGAAGATGGCTCTTTCTTTGAGGATCACTACGAGTTGAAAGGGGACCAGCTGTTCCTTCGCGATACACCGGACAAAGAACCCAAGGTTTTCGAACGCGGTCACGTTCGCATTCCAGACGTCGTTCCGACCGCCACATCGCAGCAGCAGAATTTCTGGCGATCGGCGGTCGTTGAGATCCTTGTTTCCGGAAAAGACGATGCGGAAGCCGATGGTCAACGCAAGATTGGTTTCGGAGTAATCGTCCAGGCGGATGGCACGCTGGTGTCACATCTGAGCGGCGGCTGGAGCAGCGCCATCAACGATTGGCCTGACATTGACGCTCGGTTCGATGACGGCAGCCAGATCCCGCTGGAAATTGTTGAAGCAGATTCCGATGTTGTGATCCTGCGGCCCAAAAATCAGGTCAACCTCAATTACTACTTCGCGCTCTCCACAGGACCGACTGAGCTTGGAGACGAAGTCAATGTCGGTCAAATGACTCTCCCGTCATTTGACCGACAGTGGCGTGTACAGCCTGGTCGCCACGAAAGTGACGTTGTCTCAAACTGATCGTCGCGTTGCCAGGTTAGGCATTGCCGTCTGGCAGCTGGCATCCTGGGGACGAATACCGAATTCTGACTGTCTTCCCGTCCTGTCCGGTGACGGCAAACTGCTGGCGATCACAATGGCGGACACCGGAGGACTGCTTCTGGCGATCTCGACGCGGCAACTGCGGCAGATGTTCCCCAGGACATTCGGCCCGAAACCTGCAACAGACATCGCACCCGCAGAATCTCCGTAGACCGAAAACGTCGGAATCATTTCTCAGACGGCACGTGCCGCAATGCGGCTGAGATTGTGATCCAGGGCAGTGGATGGAAATGCAATTCACCACGGCCGGAGTCGGTCTTGCGAGGCCAGGCGGAAGCGTTGTTGGAGACGACGCTGTCAGCGTTGAAGTCGTGCGTTCATTGATCACAACTTCCCGACATTCGAACGCTTGAATACCTGCCGATAAACCCGCAGAAAGTTCAGTCCCATGATTTTTTGCAGATCGTCTTCACTGTATCCCTTTTGATGCAGGCGAATGATGACTTCCTTCCAGCGACGGGGACTATCGAGCACGCCGTCGGCCGTTCGGTTATGAGCCATCGTGCCGTCCAGATAACCATCGGTGCAGAGTCCGACGTGGTCGATGCCGATCAGGTTGACGATGTATGCAACGTGGGTGACATAATCGTCAATTGTGGCGTGCGGGATGTTTTCCTCTGGAGGCTGCATACGCAACTGCTGGTACGGGCCTCGCAGGTAAGGCCCGTAACCCATGACGCCAACAACTCCTCCTGTGTTTTTCACCGCCAGCATTTTTTCGTCTGTGGCGTTGCGGGCATAACGTGCCAGCCAACGGCCGTCGCCCGTTTTCACGTTACGGGCGCCCACATGATTAGCCGTGATCGGAACGTTGAGATGTTTGGCAATGTTCGCTGTATCGATGGTCGTCTGCGTATTGCAGTGTGCCAGATCGACGACGATGCCAAGGCGAATCAATTCAGAAACGACCTTTCCACCGATCTCTGTTAAACCACCATCCTGCGTCGGACCGCCGCCAAGCCGCTCTCCAGGTTTCTGGTTCGCATCGCGTGCCGAATACTGAAGCTGCATAATGCGCAGACCTTCGTCATACCAGTGCTGGATATTTTCGACACTTCCATGGAGCGGATAATGCTGCTGGGCATAGAAGATGATGCCATATGTTTTTGTCCGTACGGCTTCATCAATGTCCGCGGCGGAACGGATTAACACGGCCCCCTGATAACGCCCGGTCGTCAGGTTGGCGGCCTGCGCTTGCAGACTTTCCAGCCTGCTGAGTGTGATCCCCCCGATATCAATCCCGGTGGCCTGTTTCACCGTGCGGCCCTGATTGTCGCTGCTGAAATCGGGTTGTCCGATTCCGCTGCCAGTTGCCGTGGAGTAGTAGTTGACGGTTCCGTCGATCACGATCGAACGGCGAAACAGTTTATCCACATCGAACTTATTGTTTCCGGAACCCGCTTGCTTCTGTGTGACAGAGTCCTGGGCGTGCGCACACGAAAGACCAGTCAGAAGCAGTGCCCCGAAGACAGAAGAACGGACAGCCCATCTGCCACAACATCTCAGGAGGTTCATAAAGAGTTCTTTTCAAATTATCGGACGAGCGTGTGTTTCCGCTGATTGTTGATCGTATCAGTCGGACAGCCCGCCTTGTAACCCAGGGTGCCTGCAGCTGAGTTCTCACCAGAACAAAGTTGACCGTTCCGTTTCGCAACGAACAATCTGGATTACCAGTGAATTCCGCGGACGGCGCATGTATCCTGTGACTCACTTCTGCAGTGACGAGAAACTGTGATTCGCTCTGCAGCCACAACCCCGCCGTATTCAACTCGCCACTTTCGACCGCAGGATGCCATGTCTCACGCTGCGATTAACTGCAGTGGTCCGCAGTCTCGCCGAAGATCCTTTCTTCGTGACGGAGCCGTTCCGCTTATTTGGCCGGCGTTGGCAGTGTTGCTTTATTGTTCCGTCTGCTCACGTGTAGCGGCTCAGCAACTGGAAAGCGTGTTCCCTGCAAGTGCGCAGGTGGGGACATCGACATCGGTCGTCTTTGCGGGAAGTGGGTTGGAAAGCCTGTCATCGGCCCGCAGCAGCAGTCCCGGCCTGACCTTTCGCAAAACAAAAGATAACGAATTCATCGTCGAAGTGGCGGCTGACACTCTGCCGGGTGTGTATGACGTGCAGACGATCGGCTCGAATGGAGTGAGTACAGCACGAACATTCTGCGTCACTCGACAGCAACATATCGTTGAACAGGAACCGACTGAGCCGCACACGATTCAGTCGGTAGCTCTTAATTGCGTCGTCAGCGGACGGATAAGAAAGGGCGACGTCGACAGTTATCGCTTCAGTGCACTCACGGGCAATCGGGTGATCATCGAGTGCTGGGCCGACCGGATCGATTCGTCTTTGCGGGCCATGCTGGAACTGTTTGATGCCGACGGAAAACGGCTGTCGGTCAACCGCGGCTTCTTTGGGGTCGATCCCGTGATCACGTGTGTGATTCCCGCCGATGGTGACTACATCGTCAGGCTGCATGATCTTGTTTACTCAGGCGGCGACAGTCACTTCTATCGCCTTGATGTCGGCACCGGTCCGCGCGTCGTGTTTTCTGTACCTCCCGTCGTTGAACGCGGCAGAACTGCCGACGTGACACTGTACGGTTGGAATCTGAAAGGGTCCGAGAGTAACACAGTCGATGTAACCGGGGCGGGAAGTTTACATAGGGCATCGTCAGTCCCACCGTTAAAAGATGTTCAGTCAGTCAGGCCGTTGTCATTCGAATCAATGATTGTCCGCGTGACGGCACCAGCATCGGGAACGAATTCACCATTGCAGCGCAGTCCGGCGTCGCTGGCCGTCGCTGGCTTTCCGCATTACTTTGGCCGCGCTGATGTTCCGATTCAGATCGGCGTTTCTGACATCCCCGTCGTTCTGGAATACGACAATAATTCTGCCCGCACGGCACAGGTCATTGATGTGCCGACTGCGGTTGCCGGCCAGCTGACGCGGGGGGATGAGCGTGATTGGTATGCAATCGACGCACGCTCCGGAGAGGTTTTTTATTTCGAAGCTTTTGGTCAACGAATCAATTCCCCTGTCGATCTCGACATTTCGATCCTCGATGCCCGTGGCGAAGTTGAGCTTGCTGGTTTTCATGATGACGTCGACAACATTGGCGGGCTGCGATTCCCTTCGTCCCATCTTGATCCCGCCGGACGATGGGTAGCGCCGGCCGACGGGCGATACATGGTCACGATCCGCAATCTGATCGGAAGCATCGCGGACGACCCGCGCCGTGTTTACCGACTGAGCGTGCGACGTGAGGAACCAGACGTGAAGCTCGTGGCGATCGCCGGTCAGTCAGCGTCTCCGGCTGGAGTTAACGTACCGCGCGGTGGGCGTGCTGTGGTCGACGTGATGGCCTTCCGTCGCCGAGGCATGAACCGCTCACTTCGTGTTTCTGCTCGTAATCTGCCGCCGGGCGTGACCTGCTCTGATATCTGGCTGGGGCCGAACGTCACGAATGCTCCACTCGTGCTGACCGCCGACGCCGATGCAGACACGGTGGTCACGACGCTTGATCTGTTGTGTCATGTTGACGCAGGGGCAGCAGCCATTGGTCGTTCGTTGCAGTACGGCACAATGATTCGCAGCGGGCTGCCAACGGGCAGCGGACGATTGATGGATGAATTGCCGGTTTCGGTCGCAGGTAATGCTCGACTTCGAATCACAGCCGATGGGCACGAGCCGCGCCAGCATCAACTTTATGGAGAACTCAAGGTGCGACATTCTCCCGGCGGAATTCTTGACGTGGCGGTCCGCGTCGACCGTCTCGCCGCTGAAGACAAGGCATCTATCAGCCTCGTCGGTGTCGGATTACCGCCGCTGATCGCCAATCAGACGGCGACAATCCCCGCCGGCCGGGACAAAGGTTACATAAGTTTCTATCTGCCACACTCATTGCCCGTTGGAACCTACTCGCTGGCGATTCGTGCTGATACGAATTTCCCGGTTTCCGGCACGGACAAGACGGAAGCCGTGACGGTGTACAGCAATGCGGTCACGTTCGAAGTGCATCCGCCTGCTTTTCGTATTGACCTGAACCTGACAGCACCGCGAAAAATAAAACGTGGAGAAATTGTAAAAGTCGGCTATACAGCTCGTCGAATGAACGGATTCATTGGAAAAATCCATACAGAACTGGCAGCGCCCGGCACAGTGACGGATGTCGGTCGACTTCGCGGACGCGGCGTGAGTTCTACCGGTCAGGCGGAATCGGGTACAATTCAGATCATCGCGAATGAGGACGCGGAGTTGGGAATGCATCCATTCCTGAGACTCTATGGCGTCGGAGTCCTGGAGGACGAAGCCCTTTATCACGGAAGTTGTTTTCTTCCGATGGAGATCGTCGAGTGATTCGCCACTGTCGGATAACTCTGATCGTTTGCGCCGCGATGTCGGTCGGACACACGTTCGCGTGTGCCGAAGAGTCATCGCGGATTCGTTTCACAACGGACGTTGTGTCGGTGCTGACGAAACTTGGCTGCAACAGCGGCGGCTGCCACGGAAAGGCGACAGGTCAGAACGGGTTCAAACTGTCGCTGCTGGGCTTCGAGCCGGAATTCGATTACCAGGCAATTGTCAAAGAAAGTCGCGGGCGTCGAATTCTGCCGGCTGCGCCTGAACGAAGTCTGGTGCTGGTTAAAGCGACGAACCAAAAGCCGCACGGCGGAGGTCAGAGAACGAGCGTCGGCAGCGAGGAGTATGAAATCCTGAGACGCTGGATCGCCGATGGCGTGGTCGCTCCCGCAGCAGACGACCCTGTTGTCGAACGCATCACGATGTCGCCGCGTGAACAGGTGATGGAAAACCGGGCCAGCGAAGCATTACTCGTCACGGCGCACTTTTCGGACGGAACATCGCGAGACGTAACACGACAGGCTGTTTACGAATCGAATGAACCGGAGATCGCGTCCGTGGAATCAAACGGTCTGGTCAGGACACACGACAGAACCGGACTGTTTTCTGTGATGGTTCGTTACGGTGGCAGTATCGCGACTTTCCATGCCGCTGTGCCATTGCAGGCAACTGGTCAGCCACAAAGTGAGATCGAAGCCAGGCTGAAGCATCTGGAACAAAACCTGACCTCACCCGTGGAACAATCGTTGATTCGGCAGTGGAAGCGACTTGGCATAACACCGTCAGAGCCGGCCGATGACGCAACGTTCCTGCGGCGAGTGTCTGTCGACATCTGCGGCACGCTGCCGACGCGAAAGGAAGTTGAAGATTACGTTGCCGACACCGACATGGAAAAACGGAACCGCTTGATCGATCGGCTGCTGGACCGCCCCGAATATGCCAGCAACTTTTGTCTGAAGTGGGCCGACATTCTGCGGAACCGCGGCAGCGGATATGCGACAAGTAAGCAGCGTCCCGGTACGGCTTTGTTTTCGGGCTGGATCCGTGATTCGCTGGCCGCGAACAAACCGTACGATCAGTTCGTCGCCGAAATTATCACGGCCAGTGGCGACCAGAATGAAAATCCGCCGGCGATCTGGTACCGACAGGTTCGTACGCAGGCAGACTACGTCGAGTCGGTCGCGCAGGCGTTTCTTGGCGTGCGGATTCAATGTGCACAGTGTCATCATCATCCGTTCGATCGCTGGAGTCAGGCTGATTATTACGGGTTGGCCGCAGTTTTCAGTCGCGTGGGCCGCAAAGGTGGTTTCGCGGATGCCGAAGTGCCCACCAATGAAGTCATCTATCTGAAGGACAAGGGCGATGTCCTGCACCCGCGAAGCGGTCGACTGATGCGTCCGAAAGCGCTCGGTGGTCCTGAGTTCCCGCTGACT
The DNA here is from genome assembly GCA_029941865.1 of Fuerstiella sp. GTDB lineage: Bacteria > Planctomycetota > Planctomycetia > Planctomycetales > Planctomycetaceae > Fuerstiella. Next base: position 8,823 of record JAPYTO010000184.1, read on the forward strand.
GGCTACGATGACCCGCGACGCAGTTTGGCTCGGTGGATGGTGGCGCCCGAGAATCCGTTTTTTGCTCGCACGATGGTCAACCGCACATGGGCTCATTTTCATGGTCGCGGAATTATTCATCCCATTGACGACGCACGCGATTCTAATCCACCGACGAACCCGGAACTGCTGGATGCCCTGGCGGCCGAGTTCGTCACCAGTGGTTATGACATCAAACACCTGATTCGCGTGATCTGCAATTCGTATTCCTACGGTCTGAAAGCAACGCCTAACGATCTGAATGGCGATGACTCACAGACCTTTGCGAGATTCTATCCGCGGCGTCTGTCGGCCGAAGTGCTGCTGGATGGAATCAGCCAGGTTCTTGAAGTGCCGACTCAGTTCGCCGGCGGACCCGGTTCCCTGCCGCCAGGGACTCGGGCGATCGATCTGCCTGACGAGAATGTTCCCGTGAGTTTTCTGGACGTCTTCGGACGCCCCGCCAGAACGTCGTCGTGTGAATGCGAACGCGTCGACGCCCCCAGTCTGGCTCAGGCACTGACGTTGATCAACTCGGCCGAGATCCAGCGAAAACTTACGGCGGAGACCGGATACGCTGCACAGCTGGCGGCCAACGAGCGAACACACGTGGAGAACTCGACAGATATCTTTCTGCGGTTGCTGGGCCGTGAACCCGACAGGATGGAGTTGCAGGCCGCGACCGACTTCCTTAAGTCTGAAGAAGACCGTGGCGAAGCATATCGGTCGCTATTGTGGTCACTGCTGGCGACCAATGAATTTATGTTCAATCACTAACTGACGGGGTATCCGATGCTGCGTGCGGACGGAACTTCATTTCAAAACTGTGACGGTGTCACGCGCCGGAACTTTCTGCAGGTCGGTGCGCCCGTGCTGGGGCTAAGCCTCGCCGGTCTGCTGCGGTCCGAAACTCTGGCCGCTGCACCGACTGCGTCGCACAGCAGGAAATCAATCATCGTCTTCTGGACTCACGGCGGCATGAGCCAGCAGGACACGTATGATATGAAGCCGGAAGCGCCGGCCGAGTATCGGGGGATGTACACGCCCATCGAGACAACCGTTCCCGGAATCATCGTCGGAGAACGGTTTCCGCAGCAGGCGAAAATTATGCATCATCTGTCGCAGGTCCGATCGGTGCATCACGACAATGGGATCCACGCACCTTCAGCACATTGGATGCAGACCGGACATTTCGGACCGACGCTGGCTCGGATCGGTCAACAGCAGCCATCCTTTGGGTCTGTCATTTCACGATCTCTGGGCCCGCAACAACCGCAAATGCCGGCCTACGTGGCGGTCCCCAAAGCCGAAGCCTTTGGCTACCAGCGAGCACATTACCTGGGCAAGGCATACAATCCCTTCGACGTTGGAGCGGATCCCAACGGGGAAGACTTCAAAGTTCCCAATTTGTCCCTGCCTGGTGACTTAAAGCTAAGCAGCATCAACACTCGACGCAGGCTGCTGGCCCAGTTCGATACGATCCGCCGCGACATCGACCGCAGTGGTGTGATGGACGGACTGGACACATTCAAGGCACAGGCGCTGGAAATGGTCGCCGGCGACCACGTGCGCGAGGCGTTTGATATTTCGAAGGAAGACCCCAAACTGCGAGACAGGTATGGACGGCACCAATACGGGCAGAGCGCTCTGTTGGCTCGACGTCTGGTCGAAGCCGGCACACGCTGCGTGACCGTCAACACAGGCTATTGGGATCATCATGACAACATCGAAAGCGGACTGGAAGAACATCTGCCTCCGCTCGACCGCGCGATCGGAGCCCTGGTCGAAGACCTTGTCGAACGGGACATGCTTGATGATGTGTTGATCTATTGTGCTGGCGAATTTGGTCGCACGCCGCTTATGAATGGGCACGCAGGCAGAGACCACTGGTCGAACTGTTTCACGGTAATGCTGGCAGGCGGTGGAATTCAGGGAGGTCGAGTTGTCGGAGCCAGTGAGAAATGGGGTGGCGGAGTCAAAGAACGTCTGACGTCACCGCTCGACGTCCTGGCGACAATTTACCAGACGCTCGGCATCCCACTTGAACTGCACTACGAAGATTCAACCGGTCGTCCGGTCAGCATCATTGACAGTGGTCGGCCGATTCGCGAATTGCTGTAGATCAATACACGGAACGGGAACTGCGCCATTACATCATTGTCCGTCGACGATGCTGGCGCTAAACACGACTTCGTAGGCAATGGACGGATCGCACTCTCGTGGATTCGGCAACAGGACACAATCGTCGGTGATCACGGGTTTGAATTCCGCCCCCTTGATGATTCGAACATCACTGATCCGCTCAGGCAGCCAGTGCACGATGGGACGCCAGCCTCGCTGCGATCCGTTCATATTGATCGGTTTAAAGGAATCAACGCCACGTTTCGGTGTGATTCGGAACGTATACAGCCCGTCGTTTACAGTCAGCGCCTGGTCATACGCGCAGTCGGCTGTGGCCATTCGAGCTTCCCACTTCGGGTCTCCGTAAAACGCGACAACGTCGCGATCAAATGTCAAACCTCGCTGATTTCCGGCCTTGGTCTCCAGAGCATGAATCAATGCAAAATGGTTGGCGAAGAATGCTTCCGTCAACGAATAGCGACCAGGCTGTTCAACGAAGTAATCCAGCATGCCCCAGCCTGCATAACCAAACCATGTCGGCACGGTGTATCCGACCATCTGCTTCACACCCACGTCGTTCATCCATGCCAGGGCCATGGCGTCCGGACCGTCGATGTGTCCCATCAGACAGTTGCCGGTGGGCAGGTAGACTTTGGCGTTTGGTGAATCAACATTGATGCGTTTGCGCTGCGTATCTTCACCGTACATCTGCCCGTTTTGGGATTTGAAGAAACCGTTGCGATAGCGAAAGCCAAGCTGCCAGTTCCTCTCGGTTGCATGACCGGACGTGACGAACAGATCCGGCTGGAAATCATTGAGCGACTTAACCAGAGCTTCGGTTGTGTCGTCCGGCCCCTGCAGTTGCTGAACGCTGCCGCCCTTTTGTTTTTGCACAAGCTTGTTCTTGACCAGTTCGTCGTACCAAAGTCCCTGTTCACACATTTCCAGGGCGATCTCGGTCCCTGAGGCCACTTTTCGAACAGTGAGTGGATCACGATACGTCGCGATCGCCAGTGCGTTGGCTGCATCGTAGCCGGTTAGAATGCCCCAAAACGTGTCGGTGTAAGGATCATCGTCCAGCTTCCGAGTGAGCTGGTGAACAGCGGCCACAAATTCCCTTCCCGCTTCATCACGAGTCGAAACGAAACACGTGTAACGAGGATGATCCTGACACAGCTGGCCAAGCACCTCGGTGGGGCTCGATTTATACGTCAGTAGTCTTCCGTCGTGTTTGCGGACCAGGGTATCGGCAACAGCTTTCCATGACGGATCCTCATACGTCGCAGCGTTCACGACAACACAATAATCACCAGCGTACAGGAATGGTGTGTTGAGAATCGGACAGATCGCCAGCAGTGCAGTCAGGTGCCGCATAGGAATCAACTCAGTAGAATGCAGGAGGTTTGGGCAGTGGGATTTACAATGGCTCTCGACGATTCCGGAAAGAAGCAGTCAGTGTCAAACAAACTGAATCTCTGTTCGCAAAATACGGGCAACCGTTTGCGAATTCCATACTGGTCAGCCAGCATACTCAAGAGATTTGGAATTCAAATCTCCAACAATGCCAAATCATGAGGCAGCTCTCATTGGGCCTGGATGAATATCTAAAGCTGCAGCAGATCCGGCCAGGAAGAGACTCAATGTACTCGCATGACTGGAATTGATCCATGCGGGCGGGGCGCATGACTGCTGCTTCGTGCATAGCGATGATGGCGTCGATGGGTTTGCCGAGGTCGATTTCGAGCTGCTTTCGTCCTGGTACGTCCAGTCGTTGCGGATCGAGTCCCAACTGATGCAGCACGTGGCCGACAATCCTGCGTACGTCCGTTGACGGTCGTTGTGCACTGAAGTAGCGTATGATTCTGGCACGAGTTCCTCAGCGAGCAGTAAGGCAAAGTCCCGTGTGTCACGACATTTACGGACAGCATTGGTGGAGTTGGACATTGAAATAACACAATTGGCGATCTGCACGACGGAATTGGGGTGAAAAGGGAATTCTGGATATGCTCTTCTCCTCATTCTCAACATCAGAGTGCACGACGTAGCGCCCGTTTACTGAAGGCATGGACGTCATATTATCAATGTCCTGCGAGCCGCATGGACAGTCGAATTAGGCCGACCGGCTGAGGCACCAAAGCAATGGCGAGAAATAAGTGCCCGACCAACCAACAGCTTCAGGACTTTGCCCTTGGCAAAGGAAGCGTGGCTGTGATGGAAAGGATTGCTCTCCATCTCGAGATGTGCGATCAGTGCTCGGACAGCATGGATAGCATCGAGTACGCGTCTGATGACGTAGTTGACCTGAAGGTCGAGATTCCGTCAGTATTTGCATCGGAAGAGTCAGTCCATCCGGAGCATGGTCTCACGGCTGGTTATACCACGTACGGTTCAGCTAATCGCGACAGAATGGCCCGCACTGTGATCGGTGGAGACGAGAGTCTGTCGGATGGTGACACTGTTTCTGACGCTGCCGAGTTTATTGATTCAACGAAAACCAGATTCGGTGACCGATACGTGTTGCTGAATGGGATTGCTCGGGGCGGTATGGGGGTCGTGCACAGGGCTCGGGACCTAATACTCAAACGTGACGTTGCTCTGAAAACCATCAAATCCGGTGAACTTGCCGGCGCAGACGAGATTCGTCGTTTCGAAGTTGAGGCCGAGGCGGCGGCTCAACTGAAGCACCCCAATATCGTGTCCATCTATGAAATCGGGGAGCATGACGGACAGCATTATTTCACAATGGAACTGATCGATGGTCGAAGCCTGTCGGCATTGATTCAGGAAAAGGCGGTTTCACCGAGTCTGACGGCGAAGTATGTCCGACAAATTGCCCGGGGAATTCACTATGCCCATCGTCGCGGAATCCTGCATCGCGATCTAAAACCATCAAACGTCCTGATCGACGGCAAGCATCGAGTTCACGTGACGGATTTCGGTCTGGCCAAACGCATCGAGACCGACAGCTCTCTGACAGCGACCGGACAGATTCTGGGCACGCCCGCGTATATGCCGCCTGAACAGGCGTCCGGCCAGCACGACGAGGTGACGATACGGAGTGACGTCTATTCGCTTGGTGCGATTCTGTACGAATTACTGACGCGTCGCCCTCCTTTCGAAGGAGAATCAGCGATCGATGTGCTGGTGAAAGTTATCAACGAAACGCCACGCAATCCCAGAATGCTGAATCCTGACGTCCCTCTGGACCTGGAAACAATCTGTCTTAAGTGTTTGGAAAAAGAACGTTCCCGTCGCTATGAAACGGCGCAGGATGTTGCTGACGACCTTCGTAGTTTTCTTCGCGGTGAACCTGTCGTCGCTCGACCGCTTGGACCAGTCGAACGTTCGTGGCGATGGATGCGTAGACGCCCCGCCATCGCCTTTTTGGGATTTACAACGCTGATCGCATCATTGACCGCTATCGGCAGCGGTGCCTACTTACTGGCAGACGCAAATCAGGCCCGCGATGAGGCTTAGCACTGGCGAAACAATTACTGTCGCATCTCTGGTACAGCTGTGTAGTTCC
>JAPYTO010000185.1 GCA_029941865.1 Fuerstiella sp.
TTCAGCAACCGGTTCTGTTCGTTCGCCGGAAATCTCAAGAACTCCATCTTCGACCAGCAGTTTGATGTCCTCCAGCTTGACGCCTGGCAGGTCACATTCGACAACGTAGCTATTGTCCAGTTCGAACACCGTCAGCGACGGTGCGTTGCTTTTTCTGACGTCCTGATTGAGAACTTCGGACACAAGATGATTGAGCCCCCGGTCCAGTTCGTCGAACAGTGAGAAGCGAGTGTTTGTTGAGTTTGCGTTCATGGTTCAAGTCCTTTGTTGAAAACTGTTGTTGGTTACGAAACGTGGATAGCACTCTTGTGGGACATGCTTGACACGCGATTGATGCCAGGTCTGTGCTAAGTTGAACTTCGAATCCGCACCGGTGTGGGCTGTTTCTCTGGCTTGCGGCTCAGCATGATCTTCAGGACGCCGAATTCCAGAACGGCATCGACTGACTCGGGATCAAGGGAATCATCGAGTTTGATAACTCGTTCAAGAGATCCCGCCTGGCGATTGTTGAACATCAGCTTTGCGCCTGATGGGATCTCCGCCTCTCGTTTGCCCGTGACGAGAAGCTCGCCGTTATTGACCGTGATCTCAAGATCGTCGTCCTTGAATCCGGGCACGTCGAATTCGATCGTGACATTTGAGTCGCTCTCGCGAATGGTGACCGGGGCTACCTGGGACAATGGGCCGCGGTTGGACTGTGATTGGGATGCAGGCAAAGATCGCACACGTGCAAAGGGATCATTGAATGCAAATGGGGTCACAAGACATCGCATTTTCTTATTCCTTTCAGCTTGAGAATCCTCCGGAAAAATAACAGATTGGGCCGGAAGTTGAAATTCGATAAGTACAAAAACCATGCCGTAATTGCATGGTGTCGTGTAAGTGTCTTGACTGACTGGGGTTGTGTCGTTCCGTGTTGGTGGAGTACCCGAATGGAATTTGCCATAACGGCACGTTTTCCTGTGCGTTCTTTAATGCCAAAGTGGCATGATGAGCGACCGTGGGATGCTCGTCCGGGACAATCGGCGAGTATTCGGTCAATCCCGTGTAGGTCGATGACATGGGCCTTTTATGCGGGTATCCTGTGTCTGCGGGCGGAGAATTCATGGATGAGTTACGGCGATTAATACTCGAGGGGAACCATACAAATGGATCTGAAGTCGGTGATGGCAGAACTGGAATCGGCGGGAACTGCCCAAAACGTGAAAACCTATAAGCAGCAGGGCGCTGGTGAGAATGTTTTTGGGGTCAGCCACGACCATCTCAGGAAGCTGAAGAAAAAGACGGGCATTGACCAGGACCTGGCCATGGAGCTTTGGGACACGGGAAACAGCGATGCTCGTTCCCTGGCGATGATGATTGCCGATCCGGACGAAGTTTCACCGACGGTCGCGACTCAGTGGATGAAGGACGTGGATTACTCACTGCATGGCAGCGAAGTGGCCGCGGTTGTCGCACTTTCGCCTGCGGGTCTGTCGAAGATGCGGCAATGGCGGAAGCAGAAGTCGGAGTTTGCGCGGGCGACGGGTTATTCAATGCTGGCGTGTATGCTCGAAGATGACGAGGAATCCGTGGAGGATCTGGAGTGCCGACGCATTCTGAAGGACGTGGAAATGGAAATTCACCGGTCGCCCAATCGAGCGCGGCACTCGATGGTCATGGCCGTAATCGCCATCGGCGTCCACAAGCCCGAGTTAAGTGAAGAGGCAATCGAGGTTGGTGAGCGGATCGGTGACGTCCAGGTGGACCACGGTGAAACCAGCTGTACGACACCAAAGATCGCTCCCTGCATCAACAAGACTCTAAAACGTACTTCCAGCCGTAAGGCAGGAGTTCGTAGTTGCTGATGGTTGCTCACTCCGACCGAATCCTCTCTTCATCCGGCTGTTTACGATAGACTGGCCGCTTGTGCTCTGAGGTCTTTGGAGTCAGGTGCCTCCGTTGCAGCGTTCCCGCGAAAGAAAATTACCAGGATGGATCTGTTAGAAAAACTGACGCAAACACCTTCGGTGCCGGGGCGTGAAGACCGTATTCGAAAAGTGATCGAAGATCACCTGCGATCGTCCGAGTTGTTCGACGAAGTGCGCACAGACGCGCTGGGATCACTGATCGCTTGCCGGCGTGCTCGTCCGGCACAAGGTGCAGAAGTTACGAGTCCACGTAAAGTGATGCTTGCGGCTCACATGGATCAAATCGGATTTCTGGTCCGGCACATTGACGACAAAGGATTCCTGCGGATAAATCCAGTCGGAGGTTTCGACACCAGAAACCTGTTTGCTCGCGGCGTTCGTGTCTGCACTCAGGACGGGGACCTTGCGGGCGTGCTGAATCCTGGCGGTCGGCCGATCCACATCGCGACCGACGATGAAAAGAAGAAAGTTCCGATCATCGGTGACTTCTTCATCGACCTGGGTCTTGAGGTTGAGCAGGTCACCGCAAAGGTTCAGATCGGCGACATGGTCGTTCTGGACGGACCGTTTCGTGAAGTTGGTGATTACGTGGTCTCGCAGTGTCTGGACAACAGAGTTGGGTGTTGGGCACAGATTCGGGCGATTGAAAACCTGGGAAACCACAGTTGTGACATCTACGCGGCGTGGACAGTTCAGGAAGAGGTGGGACTGCGTGGAGCGATGCCGGTCGCGTTTGGCATTGATCCCGACATTGGCATCGCCTGCGATACGACTCTGTGTTGCAGGACACCAGGAGTTCCTGAAGAAGATCGAGTCACGATTCCCGGTGACGGAGTCGGCCTGCACGTTATGGATTCTTCCATGATCGGCGACATTGGTCTGATCCGGGACATCGAAGCGGTGGCTGCTGCACACGACATCAAGTGTCAGCGAGGAATTCTGCCGCGCGGTGGTCAGGACGGTGCTGTGATTCAGAGAAGTCGCAGCGGTGTCCGCACGGTCTCGTTTGCGTGCCCGGTCAAATACATTCATACCGTCGCGGAAATGTCACACAAGGCCGACCTTGCATCTTATCCCGCATTGCTGACCGCGTGGTTGGAAACGCTGTAGCCGGTCCCGTTGTTTTTAGCACTCCGTTTTGAGACCTTCTGCCGTTCGCCCCGTCGTGGACATTGCCAGGAAAGGGACTTCTGAATGACCAACATTCGGTTCGCGATACTGGGGACGGCAAAAATCGCGCGAACCGTGGCCCCGAAGATTCACTCCTCCACAGGAGCAGAGTTGTTGGGCATTGCCAGCCGCAACGAAGAATCGGCACAGCAGTTTGCACAGGAATTCAGCATTCCTCGCACCTACGGCAGTTACGCAGCGGCGCTTGACGATCCCGACGTGGATGCGGTGTACCTGCCTTTGCCGCCTTCGCTGCATCGGGAGTGGACGGAAAAGGGGGCTGCGGCGGGCAAGCACGTTCTCTGCGAAAAACCGTTGGCGCGAAATGTTGACGAAGCCGATCAAATGATCGCCGTCTGCCAGGAACACGACGTCGTGCTGCTGGACGGAGTCATGTGGTACCACACAGCTCGCGCGGCGGCGATCAAGCAGATCGTCGACAGTGGTCAGTTGGGTGAACTTCGACAGTTGACGTCTGTGTTCACTTTTCGCTGGGACACAATGCCGATGGAAAATCTCCGCATGCACCGCGACATGGGCGGCGGTTCGTTGCTGGATCTTGGCTGGTACTGCGTGGGAGTCACGTTGTGGCTGCTTGATGAGATGCCGCAACAGGTGTACGCACGGGCCAATTGGTGTAACGACGTCGATGTTCGAATGAACGGATTCCTGTGGTTCGGTGACGAGGATTCCGGTCAGCGAAAGGTGGCGACTATCGAATCCGGCTTTGACGCCGTGCGTCGGCGGTGGGTGGAAGTGGTAGGAGCCAAAGAGTCTCTTGTCTGCGATGATTTCACGCGGCCGTGGAATTCCGACCGACCGCGCTTCTGGACACATGACGGCGACGGCGATTCCACAGAACATCTCATTCCCCACAAAGCTCAGGAAGAGTGTATGATTGAGGCTTTCTGTGATCTTATTCGCAGCGGGCGGACGGATCATCCCTGGCTGCGGCTGTCGCGAAACACGCAATTTGTCTGCGATGCTTTGGATCGATCCGCCAGAAGCGGCAACGTCGTTGACGTGGAGAACATTTACCCTCAGAAGGACCCGGAATGAAACTCGGACTCATCAACAGCGCGTGGGCTCAGGCGGGCAGAGACACGGCGTGGGGCATTAGAAAGACAAAAGAGATTGGGTTCGACTGCATCGACATATTCGCGGACCCGCTGGACATCGATGCCCGCGAACGCAGGCTGATCCGCGATGAATGCCGTCGGTCTGAGTTGCCGATCATGTCAATCTGCTGCGTCGCGTCCGGGCTGATCGATTTCAATCCCAGCGTCCAGCGTTTTCACCTGGACCGCTGCAAAGCCTACCTTGATCTGTGCTACGAATACGAAGCTGAAAATCTGCTGCTGGTGATCGGTGAATACATCTGGCAGCGGGAAGTGATTCCTCCGGCTGAACAGTGGGCGACCGGCATCGGCAACTGCCGGGTGCTGGCCGAGTACGCTGACGGACTCGGCCTGAAGATTGCGTTGGAGCTGGAACCATTCAAGCTGTCACTTGTTAATGATGTCGACAGCATGGTCCGGTTCATTGATGAAGTCGACCATCCCGCGTTCAAAGCCAATATCGACATTTCGCATCTGCTGCTGTCCCAGGTAAAACCGGAAGAAATTGCCCGACTGTCGGACAAAGCCATTCACGTGCACATTTCTGATTGCGATGGCAAAGTCCACGGCGATCTGCCGCCGGGACACGGTGTCGTCGACTTTCCACCGTACCTGAATCAGATCGCAAAACTGAACATTGATGGTGCTGTTTCGATTGAACTGGAATACAGTCCGGACCCCGACAACATTGAAGCCTGGGTGCAGGAAGCGTACTCGACAACCGCTGCCTTGATGAAGAATGCCGGATTACGGGGTTAACAGGCCGTCTGAAAAACAGGAGACTGTCGGCTGTCGGCCGGCACGCACTTCTGTTTCCTTGTCAGCTTCCCACTATTCCATAGATTCTCCGGAGTTCCGTCGCCATGCGATTCCTGCTGCTCTCTGCTGTCCTTGTCGCCCTTTCCGTCTCCAGCCAGGCTGGCGACTGGCCGCAGTTTCTGGGTCCTCACCGCACCGGGGTCTCGGACGAGACCGGGCTGATTGACAGTTTCCCGGCTTCAGGTCCGGCGGTCAGGTGGCGCGTGCCATTGGGCGTCGGCATGTCCGGTCTTGCCATTCATGATGGGCTTGCGTTCACGATGTACCAGGACGCCGACAACCAGTTTGTGGTGGCCCTGGACGCGACGTCGGGCGAACAGAAATGGACTACAATCGTGGCTGCGGCGTACACGAACTCCATGGGCAACGGTCCGCGTGCAACACCGACTGTCCACAATGGCGTCGTCTACTCGTTTTCCGGCGAAGGTATTCTGACGGCCTTGCAGGCGAATTCAGGAGACGTCGTCTGGTCTGTCAATACACCGAAACAACTCAAAGGCCGACCTGCAGAGTATGGGATCGCGTCTTCTCCCTTGATCGCTGGTGGCAGCGTAGTCGTTCAGGTCGGCGCGCCAAACGGCACTGTGGTCGCCTTCGATCTGAAAACCGGAGATCAGAAATGGACGGCTGGTCAGGGCACCAGCGGGTACTCATCTCCCGCCTTGTTGACGTTGGCCGGTAAACAGCAGGTTGTGGCGTTTGTGGGGGCTGCTGTGTTGGGCATCGATCCGGCCAATGGCGATCAGCTGTGGCGCTATCCGTATGGCACGGACTACGACTGCAACATCGCCACTCCGCTGCTTATCGATGACGCGTCCGTCCTGATTTCCTCTGGTGAGAATCACGGTTCAACGATCCTGAAAATATTGAAGAACGGTGCACAGTTTCGTGCCGCACCATCATGGTCCTCACTCGGAAAGAAAAGTGTGCTGCGGGCGGAGTGGCAAACTCCAGCCCTGGCTGACGGTCATCTGTTTGCGTTAGACAACCTCGGCAGCGCCGGGCCGATCACAAATCTTGTCTGTGTCCGGATTGCCGACGGCGAACAGGTGTGGGCGAAAACAAGATTCGGGAAATCAAACCTGACACTGGCCGACGGAAAGCTATTTATCAGCACGATGAAGGGCGAACTGATCATTGTCAAAGCGTCGACGGTCGACTTCACAGAAACTGCCAGAGCGTCCGTCCTGGAAAAAATGACTCGTCAGGCCCCTGTTATCTCCAACGGGCTGCTGTATCTGCGCGATGACCGGGAGGTTGTATGCCTTGACATTCGTGCCGAAAAGTAGCCGTTCGGCAGCTGTCAAAACTCGCCCAGTGACGTAATGACGGTACAGTCGGGCAGCCTTTCCTTTAGCGCTTTCGCACCGGCTTCATCGACGACGGTGTCTCTTACATCAAGCACTTTGAGTGACCTGAGAGCAACGAGGGACGCAAGTCCGTTGTTGGTAATCCACTTGTTACCGCCCAGGTTCAGCTGTTCCAGGCTCCTGTGTCCCTTAAAGAAGACTTCCAGTCCTGCGTTCGTAATGGAATTTTCGCCAGCGTTCAGGATCTTCAGGTTCGGGAAAGATCGAAACACGTTGGCATTGGTGTGTTCCACGAGGCCGGCGTTGTGAACGTTGAGTTCTTCCAGAGACTGCATTCCCCTGATCGCCATGAACCCGTCGATTCCGAACGACGTGTTACCGACATCAAGTTGTTTCAGGTTGGCCTTGTTGTAGCCCTTGAATGCGGCCCCGGTGACTTCGGTAATTGAAACCGTCAATGACTCCAGCGTCTTGATTTTCAACAGGATCGGAAGCGACGCGTTCGTGATCCGTGTCTTTGACAAATTAAGACTTTGCAGTGGAAGAGCGACCAGGCCGGCGACGGTCGTGTCATCAATTCTGGTTCTGTCCAGCCTGAGGTTTTTCAGGTTCGGCAGCCTGTTCAGCCAATTCGCGGCGGTCGGTGAAATGGGAGCGTTTGTCAGTTCGAGCGTCTGAAGTTCCTGCAGAGACGTCAGCTGTTCGAGGACATCATCGTCCGCATCTGAACCGCCAAGAAACAGCTGCCTGAGTGACGTGGCCTCGCCGATAATCGACAGTTCAGCGGCCGACATCGTCGCGTGTTTGATTGTCAGCGTGTGTAGATTGGGCATCCGACTCAGATACTTCAGCCCAATGCTGGTCACGCCCTCCCCATTGATTTCGATCTCAGTGATTCCGGCCGCGGCTGCGGACGAAGTGATGACACTTTTCAGAGCAGCGTCAGATATCTCATAGGGCGTGAGTTTCGTGAACGTCGACAGGATCTCCTCTGGCGTTGGTGGAGTCGGCCGCTGTGGATTCGGAGGCGTTGATGGCGGTGGATTCTCACCCGACTTACTTTCAGCGACCGACTGCTCCTGCTCGCCGGTCACGCCCGACTTGACGTCTTGCAATACTTCTCCGGCCTGGTCGCAGCCGGTCCCAACTGCTGTGACCGCCAGCAGCAGGCAAGTCAGCAGCGCCTGTGGACACGTATCTACGCATGGCATATCAAAACCCTTCGCTGAAGAATCCTCGGGAATAGAGAACTCGCCACACATTCTGTCGCGCCCGCGGTTGTGCAGCAAGCGTCAGCCGACCTGGTCCCCGGACAGAACCTCCGTATTTGTCTGAGTTTTGTTTGTACCGTTCCCGGTCAGCATTGGCACAAGTCGTTTCAGGCGTAGTGGTCCGTGTTGGCCATATGGATGAGATGCGTTGCGTTGGGCGTTGCGGGAGAGTTCAGGGATTGTCGCTGTTGCCCCGGACAGGGACCGTCCGTGAGCGTCTACAGTGGTTCAGGCTGATTTTTTTCGCATGACTCTGTGTTGCTCAATACGCGTGGTGGATATCATAATGGGCCGTGCATAAGTTGTGTTTTAGCTGGAAAGTGTTTCCATGACAGGTGATCCCGTTGATCGTCGTCGAATGCTCGTTGCCTCCGCCACCGGTCTGGCGACATGCGGCGGACTGATCCCTCGCACGATCAGTTTAGTCAGTTCTGCCGACTCAGGCCGTTTGCCCGCTGGTCGAACCGGAGGCCGTGCGAAATCGACGATTCTGTTTTTTCTGTGTGGCGGAGCTTCACAGATTGATACCTGGGACATGAAGCCCGCCGCGCCGGCCGAATATCGGGGGCCGTTTCAGCCGATCGCCACCAGCGCTGCGGACATTCAATTGTGTGAACATCTGCCCCTTCTGGCTCAGCAGGCACATCATCTGTCGCTTATTCGCTCTGTGTCCGGGACGGTCAACACGAACGACCACCACGGAGGCTATTATTATAATCTGACCGGGCATGTGCCGGACCCGACGTTTCTGACAAAGGGCAATGACAGAACGCCCTATCCTGACGACTGGCCGTTCATGGGGGCGGTGGCAGCTTCAAGGCGAAAGAAGCATCCCTTTCTGCCAAATGCAATGTCGCTGCCTCACATGCCCAGCCGCAAACCGTACACTCGGCCAGGCCAGTTTTCGGCTCGATTGGGCGTTCAATACGATCCCCTTTATCTGCAGGGCAGTCACAAGGATCCGCTTTCGTTTTCCGCACCTGCGCTTGAGCTGCAGGCGGGGACAGACGCGTCACGCGTCGCGTCGCGCGCCGAATTGCTGACGGCACTGGACGATGCCAGACGCCATTTCGACGTGAATGCCACAGGGATCTTTTCTCAGCAGCAGCAGCGAGCGTTTTCGATGTTGTCGTCCGCCCGGACAACAGAGGCGTTCGACGTGTCGGCAGAAACTGTCCGAATTCGCCAGCGATACGGGGAGACGGTAAACGGCATGAGCCTGTTGCTGGCCCGCCGACTTGTCGAAGCCGGCGTTCCGTTCATCACCGTTTTCTGGCTCGGTGACGGCATCGGAACACCATTGGCCAAAAAATGTCGCAGTGCGGGCAGCTGGGATACTCATGGCAGCAATTTCGATTGCCTGAAAGATGATCTGTTGCCGGAGTTTGATCAATGCTTTTCTGCCCTGGTCGAAGATCTTGCTCAGCGTGGTTTACTGGATCAGACGTCGCTGCTGGTCAGCAGCGAAATGGGGCGCAACCCCAAAATCGGTGATCCACGTTCGGGCGGTGCTTCCGGAGCTGGCCGTGATCACTGGACGCATCTTCTGACCAATGTCGTTGCTGGTGGCGGCATTCAGGGGGGCCGAGTTTACGGGTCAAGCGACCGACTTGGAGAATACCCCGCAGAAAATCCCGTGACTCCCGCGCACGTGGTCCACACTATGTACCATGCCATGGGCATCACCAACCTTGAGGCCAAAGACTCGCAGGGGCGCCCCTACCAGCTGCTGGATACCGGCGAACCGTTGTACGAACTGTTCTAACTTCCTGTCTTCCCTGAATCAAAATTATGTCACGAAGCGCGAGTATCAGCCGCAAAACGGCCGAAACAGAAATCGAACTCAGTATCAATCTCGATGGGTCCGGTCAGCATACGATCAACACCGGCATTGGTTTTTTTGATCATATGCTGACGCTGTTCGCACGCCATGGCCTGTTCGATCTGAACGTACAGGCCAAAGGCGATCTGCATGTGGATCACCACCACACCGTCGAAGATGTGGGCATTTGTCTGGGCGAGGCCATCAATGAGGCGCTCGCGGACAAGCAGGGGATCGTGCGTTACGGCAGTATGTCGTTGCCGATGGAAGAGACCCTGGTCACGTCATCACTGGACCTCAGCGGACGTTTCGCGTTTGTGTTTCGAGTCGACTTTCCGACTGAGAAGGTCGGTGACTTTGATACGGAACTGGTTCAGGAGTTCTGGAATGCAGTGGCGTCAAATACGATGATGAATCTGCACCTCATTCTGCATCACGGGACGAACAGTCACCACATTTCCGAAGCGACCTTTAAGGGCACCGCGCGGGCATTGCGCCAGGCCGTGGCCGTTGACGCACGCCAGCCGGGCATTCCGTCGTCTAAGGGGACGTTGTAGGTCAAGGATATGCCCTCATCAATAAACGGTGTCGGAACGCATTATTACGGCAGCAGGAACAAGAAGGCACGAACCGCCGTCTGCCAGCACTGTGGGCACAACGCCGAACTGACGTCCTATGAGACGCGACTATGGTTCGTGTTTTTCTTCATCCCGGTCATTCCGTTTGGTCGCAAGCGTATTTCTGATCAGTGTGCTGTGTGCAATCGCCACTTCGCAATCGATCTGAAACAATGGGAAACGGGCAGGCAGGCGGAAACAGCCTCTGCCATTGAGCGGTTTCGAAAAGATCAGTCAGAAGAAGCCGCAGTGGATGTTCACGGGCAGCTGCTGGGATTTCAGCAGTACGAGGATGCCGCGGTCTTTCGGGCATCCATGCTGGAACAGTTTCCCGATAGCACGCCGCTGATGGCCGGACTCGCAGCTCATCTGGAGTTCATAGGGCTTCCGGGCGAGGCGGTGGAACTGTGGGAGCGATCTTTTCGGCTGGATCCGGAGCTCCCCGAAGCCCGTGTGGGGATGGCGTGTCGACGAATGCACGACAACAAACCAGACGAAGCCCGCGAACTGCTCAGCTTTCTGGAACAGCCCGGTGCGGAACAGCAGTACAGTCTGGACCCGCTGTTTGATCTGGCCGGTCACTATCAACAGGGCAGTGACCACGAACAGACGATCCAGGTTTTTGAGGTTCTGTTGAAGGCGTATCCGGATCTTGCAAAAGATCACAAGGTCCGCGCGTTTGTACAGACATCAGAAAAGGCTCTGCACCGCAAGGAATCCATTCTTCCGGCAACACAACACTCGGTCAGTGGGCTGTTCACTTCCCAGTACTCATCGAATCAGCGGTGGGCGGTGGGGATTGCGATCACCCTTGTGCTGGCCGTGATCGGTATGACGATCAATAACGAATACATTCGACGTCATCGACTGTTGACCGTGATCAATGACACTGGTGTCGCTGCCACGATTCAGATTGATGATCAGTCGCCGCTGTCCGTTATGGGCATGCAGACGCTGACGATGTCCGAGGGGACTCACACATTACGGGTTTTCGGTCCGGTTGTGGAAATTCACACGCTGGATGTGGAAGCCGACTACTGGGACAGATGGACAAAGAATCCCGTTTGGATTCTCAACGTCGGCGGTGCGGGCATTATTGCGGATGTGACCGTGTACTACGCTGTAAATCCGCGTGCACCGACGGTGCGTTTGATAGCGGATCCGCTGATCGTGAAGCCTGACGTAGACTTCGCATTTGAGGAACCACCGGAGTCGGTCTCCATCAGCGGCGAACTGGATGTCCAGACCAGAACCGCAATTGCCTGGCTGGAAGTCGGCGAGACGTCAGACGCCACGGTCGCTGGATTTGACATGTTGCAGCAATCCGACGCGGCACAGGCATGGTCGTACGCCCAGCGGCAACTGCAGCGCGATCCGGAGAATGAAAACCTGTTGAACGTTCTTGCGTTGTCCGCAAAGCCCCGTGATATGTCCCGACTGCGAACTCTGCTCGAATCGAAACTCGATTACCGACCGGTCGTGCTGCATTGGCATCGTCTGTATCAGAATCTTCCTGATGTCAGCAAAGATTATGCAAAGACATTGGCACTGTACGAAACTTACCTGCGGGCTGACCCGCAGAATGCGAAATTGATATATCTCCGAGGTCGCTTTGATAGAGACCTCGAAGTTGGTCAGAAGGCACTTGCGCAGGCGATTGAAACCGACCCGGCATTTGGCTGGCCCTGTTTTTCCAGGGGCTATACGCATATGTGCAGCGGCGAATGGCAATCGGCGCTGGATGATTTTCGGTTGGCGATCGAACGAAACGTCCCGCCGGAAAAAGTTCAGATCTACAGGCACGTGGCGATGCTGGGATTGCGACGGCTGTCAGAGCTGGAGCAACAATACACAGACAGTCTGGTCGCAGATCCCGCTTCGACGGGTACGGCAGCACTGCTGGCGGAAACACTGGTCATTCAGAATCGCATTGAAGATGCCGAACAAGTTGTTCGCGAAACATCCAGTTCCTTCAAAGAACTGGTTGGTGAACAGCACATGGGTGCTGCCCATACGACTGAGGCCATGTTGTTGTACTTCAAAGACGAAGTCGATGCGTGCAAAGAGCTTGCCGGTAAGTCCCAACACCTGCAACCGTTAAAGCGCATGGTGTCCATCGAAGCAGGGGGCGCTGCGGAGTTTGCCGGCCGTTATGAATTGAACGATGACGTACCGGATCGCTGGCTGCCACTGACATGTTCGCTGGCATTTCACGCCGCTGGCGACACAGCCAACCGCGAAGTCTGGTACGACAGGACGGTGGAACAACTAAGGCGATGGGGACCGCGCATAGAAAGCACGACACGTATCCTGAGTTCAGAAAAGATCAACGCCGGGCTGATACAAGAACTTCGATTGATTCATGAACTGCCGATGGAAAAAGCTGTGATTCTGACAAGTCTTGGCCTGCGAGCTGAGTCCGATCATCTTCGCCGACAGTTTTTCGATGCTGCGAAAGAGATGATGGTTCGTCGCAGGCCCCCGTATCTGCTGCTGAAGAAAATTCACGAAGCCGCAGGCCGCCAACAATGATGGATCGTCGCCGCTTCGATGATTTGGTCGACAGCATCGAAGAACGGTTTGCAGATCGGCCCGCTGCGCTGGCCAGTCACACCTGGATGTGGCTGTTGCTGGGATACGCCGTTGTCATCCTGTTGACCGGTTTGCTGATCGGGGGAGGCCTGGCCGTCTTTGTGGCGGGCATGTTCTGGCCTGGCATCGGGATCGTGCTGGTGATCATCGGCGGCGTGTTGATGACATTCGGTCTCGGACAGGTTGGTGCCCTGATCCTGGTTGATTCGTATGAACCTGCTGGACGGCCGCTGCGCAGCGACGAAGCTCCGGAGCTGCACCAGTTGATCGCTTTGCTGCAGTGTGATCTTGAGTGTCCTCAAATCCATCAGATCCTGCTGACTGAAGATTTTAATGCTGCAATTGTGCAGACTCCGCGTCTGGGAATCTTTGGCTGGTCCCGATCGTGGCTGATTCTTGGAGTGCCCTTGCTGCTGGCCGCGTCGCCGCAGGAAATCGCCTCGGTCCTGGCTCACGAATTTGGACACATATCGAAGCGGCACGGTCGCCAGGGAAATCGAATTTATCAGATGCACCAGTCGTGGGAAAAACTGTTCCAAAAGCTGCAGCAGAACTCCGGCAGTGGTTTCATTCGAATTGCCGGCACGTTGGTGCTCAGGTTTCTCAACTGGTACTGGCCCCGCTTTCATGCTCGAGCATTCGTTATGTCTCGTCAGAACGAATACATGGCGGACCGCATCGCAGTCGAGGCGACGAACGCTGAGTTTGCCGCGTCGGCACTGTGGCGAATCGATTGCACCGGACAAATGCTGGAACATGAATTCTGGAAGGACCTGTGGGCGGAAACGTCGACTGCGCCCGATCCGCCCGACAATCTGTGTGATCGTTTGACGATCGCCTACCGCGACGCACCAGCCGCAGAGCATGCATCGAGATGGTGCGACAACGCGTTGCAGCGAGTCACCAATAACGAGGATACGCATCCGTGCCTGTCCGACCGTCTGCGCGCGATCGGCGTTTCTCCGCAGCAGATGCGGTCCGAAGGGTTCCCCGCCGCTCCAGATACTTCGGCTGCTGAAGGATTGCTGACTGAGGACCTGCGGCAGATTAAGGAGGATATCAACCAGCTCTGGCGAAACACCGTGCTGTCGATCTGGCGAGACCGCCATCGGCGTGTTGCTGCGATTGGCAGGCTTGCACAAGGACCGAAGCACAGTTCTGTATCTACGTCGACTGACCCGGCCGAACTGTGGAAGCAGACGCGAACGATTCTGGATGTCCAGGGACTGGACGCTGCGGAACCCAATTTACGACAAATGCTGGAGCTCAGGCCGGACCATATCGGAGCCACATTCGCTCTGGGTCAGCTTCGGCTCAGCCACGGTCACGCAGACGGTGAAGATCTGCTGCAGCACGTACTTAGCCTGCAAACAGCCGAATGGACTCAGTCAGCGGGCGATGTTCTGGAACGCCATTTTTCGCAGACGGGCCAGCGAGGCGCATTAAAACAACTGCGCCAACAACTGGATGCGTTTGAGAAAGCTCGGGCAGCCGCCGAAAAGGAACGGACCGAGATTCGTCGTG
>JAPYTO010000186.1 GCA_029941865.1 Fuerstiella sp.
GGCATCGCCGGCCCCGGTCTGATCACGGAAGTGCTCGTCGGCAAGTTCGGCGATCCCATCGCCAATCCCATCGCCAATCCAAATGGACGAGCACACGTCGCTGCTGGTTATTTTCAGCAAACGTGTTGCGTACAGTCTCAAAGAGGGCTCAAACAGCTGAAGGCTGCCACGTCTGTCGCGATCTGTGAGCCCGCCGACGGTCGGGGCTATGTCGACGAAGGCCGGATGGAACCACTGCAACTGGGTGTACTGGCGGGCGTGACGCCAGCGGATGTCGAATGCGTTTTGTACGACGATCGCATCGAACAGATTCCGTACGACGAGCCGACTGACCTGGCTGCGATTACCGTCGAAATCTATACGGCTCGGCGGGCTTACGAAATCGCAGCGGAATACCGCTCTCGAGGTGTGCCCGTCATCATGGGCGGATTCCATCCGACGCTGGCACCCGACGAATGCCGCCAGCACGCCGATTCCATTTACATCGGCGATGCGGAATCGCTGTGGACACAGGTCGTGGAAGATGCAAGGCAGGGCCGGCTGCAGGACGTCTATCGGGCCAAGCCGGGCATCCCACAGCCCGGTGGGTCACAACCGCGGCGTGAATTGTTCAAAGGGAAAGGCTATCTGCCGATCACGCTGATGCAGTTCAGTCGCGGCTGCCGCTTCGCCTGCGACTTTTGCGCGATCAGCGTCTTCTTCAATCGCACGCAGTATGTGCGTCGAACGGAAGAAGTGCTGGCCGAAATCGAGAATCAGGATCGCAAGCTGATTTTCTTTGTCGATGACAATTTCCTGTCGGATCATGACGCGGCGAAAGTGTTTCTGCGATCACTCATTCCAATGCGAATCAAGTGGGTGTCGCAGGCGTCGATCGATATGACAAATGACCGGGAGCTGATGGAACTGCTGGCCGAAAGCGGCTGCATTGGCAACGTGATCGGCTTTGAATCCATCAACCCCGATAACCTGAAGGCCATGAAAAAAGCGACCAACCTGACGCGCGGTGCGAACAGCAATCCATTGAATGCCAGCTGGGACCGCTATCAGGCTCAGTGTGAAATTCCGCGGGAGTACAATCTGCAGACCTGGGCGGCGTTTACGCTGGGACACGACTGCGACACCGTCGAATCAATTCGAGAGACTTTCGACTTTGCCATGCGCAACCGATTCTGCTTTGCGGCGTTCAATATTCTGATGCCGTACCCAGGCACGCCGCTGTACGACCGCTTGCAGCGCGAAAACCGGTTGCTGTGGAATGGGCAGTGGTGGCTGCATCCGGAATACCGATTCAACCATGCGGCGTTCGTTCCGAAAAACATGACGCCCGACGAACTGACCGAAGCCTGCTGGCAGTGTCGTTACGAGTGGAACAAAACCAGTTCGATATTCCATCGCATGTGGGATTTCAAAACGCACATGAGTTCGCTTTACAGGCTGGCAGTCTATCTGAAATACAACCCGATTTATTCGCGTGAGGCATACCGCAAGCAGGGCATGTTGTTTGGGTTGTTTCCCAAACGACCGCATGGGCGTTCTGTTGCGAAAACACCGGATGAATTCGTAGCCCTGGACAAATCGTCACTGGCTGGATAAACATTACAGGTTGATACACAGTCGCTGCACATTTGACGGGATGTCGACTCGTGACCTCACCTGGAGCCAGTAAACGCCGACTTCGCATTGCGCTGATTTCGGCGAAAGGCCCGTTGTATCGGCGGCGAGGTGGCCTCTTCAGGCAATCGCTGCGATACATGCCGCTTACGCTGCCAACTCTGGCCGCACTGATTCCGGACGACATTAACGCAGACGTAGTGTGTATTGACGAGGGCATTGCCGATGTGGATTTGAATCTGCAGGCCGACCTGATCGGGATGACGGTGATCACCGGCACGGCGAATCGAACTTACGAATTGTCCCGGCACTTTCGCGATCACGGAATCACAGTCATTCTTGGCGGTCCACATGTGACGCTTGTCCCGGACGACGCACAGCCACACGCCGACAGCATTGTGGTCGGATATGCCGAACAGGAATGGCCGCGGTTGTTCCGCGATTTTGTGGCCGGCGAACTGCGGCCCCGCTACAATCAATCGCCGGACCTTGATCTGTCCGGCTGCCCCCACCCGGATCGGAGTGTGCTGCCTGGACACCGATACATCACGTCCCACGTCCCACGTCTTCGAAGCGACGCGCGGGTGCGTGCACAACTGTTCGTTCTGCGTCGTGCCCGCCGCGTGGGGACGCAAGCCGCTGCAGAAACCCGTGGCAGAAATCGTCGATGACATACAGCGGCAACGAGCACGACGAGCCATCTTTGTTGACCTGAATCTGATCGCCGACAAGCACTATGCGGCGCGGCTGTTTGAAGCACTCATTCCACTAAGGCTGCAGTGGTATGGACTGGCAACGACATTGTTGTGTTACGATGAGGAATTGCTCGACCTCGTGGCCCGCAGCGGTTGCCGAGGTCTGTTGATGGGACTCGAATCCATATCACCGGACAACCTGCGCAGCAGCAGCAGCAGCAGCAAGGCCTTCAACGATCCGGCTCGATACCCCGAAGTCGTCGAAAAACTGCACCAGCGCGGCATTGCTCTGCAGGGCTGTTTCGTTTTCGGTCTCGACCACGACACGCCGGACGTGTTCATGAAAACGGCAAAGTTCGCCGTGGACGCAAAAATCGATTTGCCGCGATTTGCGATCGTGACACCGTTTCCGGGCACCCAATTGTACCGGGAATTCGACCAACAGGGGCGGATCATCACCAACAACTGGGAACTGTATGATGGACAGCACGTGGTCTTTCAACCGGCACAGATGACCGTCGAACAGCTGCAGCGCGGGACAGAGAACGCCTGGAAACACGCCTACAGCAGCATGAATATCGTTCGTCGGCTGCGTCACACCGCCGCGCCGTGGCACGTGGCTGTGATGACGAATCTCGGTTACCGTTACTACGCCCATCGACTCAATCGGTTCTATACGTGTGACTGGATGCTCAACCCCGTGCCGACTGGGGACGGCAGCGCAGGGCCACCGAATCACAGAACCGAAGCAGGTTCTGACGTTGTCCCGACAGCCTCCACCTCGGACACGTTGCCATGACCGGCCCCGCGCCTGCAAAGCCGTTTCGGCTGACGATCATTCATCCCTGCGTGGGGCGTTTCGTCGGTATGAAGCGCTACATTCGCACGTGGAAGATGGAACCCATTCCGGCCGCGATGATTGCCGCGTTGACGCCGGCAGATGTTGAAAAACGGTTCTATGATGATCGGCTTGAAGAAATCCCGTACGACGAGCCCACGGATCTGGTGGCCATCAGCGTGGAAACCTACACGGCCAAACGGGCGTATCAGATTGCTAGCGAATATCGTCTTCGGGGCGTCCCCGTTGTGATTGGCGGATTCCACGCCACGCTGTGTCCGGAGGAAGTCCGACAGTACTGTGAATCGATTGTGATCGGGGAGGCTGAACCCGTCTTCCCGGAACTCATCGACGACTACCGTCACGGTCGCCCACAGTCCAAATATCGTGCGACGGAACGTCCCCCACTGATCGTCAGCCCTGATCGTTCGATTTTTCGCGGAAAAAAATACCTGCCGATACGGCTGGTCGAATTTGCTCGCGGTTGCCGTTTCAAATGCGATTTCTGTGCGATTCAATCATACTTTGACGCGACACATAATCATCGTCCGATCGATCTGGTACTGGACGAACTCAAGCGCGTGCGGCGATTGGGGCAGATGATTTTCTTCATTGACGACAACATTACATCAAGTCTGGAAGAAGCGAAGGATTTGATGAGGGCACTGATCCCACTCAAGCTGCGGTGGGTAAGTCAGTCGGCCATCAACGTGGCATGGGACGACGAAGCCCTTGACCTGATGCGCCGCAGCGGCTGCCAGGGGCTGCTGGTGGGATTTGAATCACTGCAGACCGAAACGCTCCGCGACATGAACAAAGGATTCAACGCGCTGCGGGGCGGTCCGGCTGAAGCACTTGCTCGCTTCCGCCATCACAAGCTGCGGGTCTATGGGACGTTTATCTTTGGCTACGATCACGACACGTCTGACACGTTCGATTCCACCATCGAATTTGCGAAGCAACAGGGTCTGTTCATTGGAGCTTTCAACCACGTGACTCCCTTTCCAGGTACGCCGCTGTATCAGCGGATGGAAGCGGAAGGCCGACTGCTGTATGACGCGTGGTGGCTGGACGATCGTTATCGCTACAACATGGTGCCGTTTCGGCCGCAGCGGACTTCCGCTTGGTGATCTGAATTGGCACGGTTCGCTGATCAAAGCACACTCGCCGCCCCAGTTACGACAGATTGCGGCGAAGTGAGCGGCGGGATCCGATTTGAACTGGCGACGCCGGCGGACGATGCAGAACTGCGGGAACTTCTTGCGAGAACTCCGATGCCCGGACGGATCTCGGTTTCGTTTCGACGAGAACCGAGTTTCATCGATGCGGCCGTCGTCGAAGGTCCGTTTCGACAAACCATCGTTGCTCGTGACAGCAGTGATCAGCGAATTGTGGCGGTCGCCTCACGATCGATTCGGGATCGCTTCGTCAACGGACAGCCTGCGCCTGTGGGATACTTAAGCGGCCTCCGCATATTGCCGTCGCACCGCAATGCAACGATCCTCGCGCGTGGCTATCGGTTCCTGCGCGAACTCCACACAGACGCACGCACGCCGCTGTATGAAACCACGATTGTCGAAAGCAATCGACATGCGGTGTCCATGTTGACGTCCGGGCGAGCCGGTCTGCCTCAATATCGCCCAGCCGGTTCTTATCACACACTGTCGATCCCCGTGGCACGTCATCTTCGCCGTGATGCGAGCACAGCACGCGATCTCGAACTCCGGCCGGCGACCGCGACAGACACAGATGCCATCGTGGAATTTCTGCTGCAAACCGGTTCGTGCCGGCAGTTTTTCCCGCGCTATGCGGCGGACGACTTCTTTTGTGATGGCGGCACGTTCCGGGCTCTGCAACCATCTGACATATTACTTGCATTTCGCGACGGACGCCTTGTCGGAACTCTCGGAGCATGGAATCAGAGCAGCTTCCGACAGACTGTCATCGAACGTTACGGCGGACCACTCAAATGGTTTCGACCCCTCTACAACGTTCGCGAAAAAATCCTCGGACGGCCGGAATTGCCGGCACCGGGCGGCAGGTTTCGCTGTGCCATGGCAGCCATTCCACTTGTTGAAGGCAACGATCCTGACGTCTTCGGTGAACTACTGCGAATCCTGCCGAATGCCGCAACCGTCGGACAATGCGACTACATCCTGCTGCGACTGCACGAAACCGATCCGCTGCTGCCGATCGCTCGACCGTTTTCGATTACATCGTTTGTCACGCAATTGTATCATGTGTACTGGAACGACGGAGACACGGCCAGTAACAGACTTGATGATCGAGTTCCGTATCTGGAATTAGGAAGTCTGTGAGATGCTGATTCCGTCTGGTTAGTGAAGGACATCGTATGCAGCGAACCGGACGACTAACGCGAGTGGCCGATCTCAGCGAAAAAGAATGCGACGAGATGTTCACTCTGATGGATCGCTACTACGCTGACATTGATCGCACGACATTCGATGCCGACCTCACTGAAAAACAATGGGGCATTCAGGTCGTCGATCCGGTCACGAAGGCCATTCGCGGATTCTCAACCCAGATGCTCATTGACATGGAGATTGACGGGCGATCCGTTCGAGCATTATTCTCCGGCGACACGATCGTCGATCACCGATTCCGGTTCAGCGACAGCCTTGCGCATGTCTGGGGGCAGTTGGTTCTGAAACTTACAGACGAATCTGAATTGGATGAGATGTACTGGTTTCTGATCGCGAAAGGGTACAAGACATATCGGTTCCTGCCGTTTTTTTTCAACCATTTCTACCCAAGATTCGACCGGCCGACGCCAGATTCGATTGTGCAGCGAATCGATACCCTGGGGCGGCACAAGTACCCGCAGGGGTACGACAGTGCAGCGGGAATTGTCCGGGCCGGACCGGGTTCCTGCCGATTGCGACAGGGAGTCGCTGATTTCACGGACGGACGATTGCGTGATCCGCATGTTCGATTCTTTTCCGAACGCAATCCGGGTTGGCTGCGCGGCGACGAACTCTGCTGCCTGGCGCCGCTGCGGTCGCAGGTTTTGGCGACATCGATAATTTTCGCTACTGTACGTTGCTGCAACTTGTTCGAGCAGCTGATCTTTCGCTGATTTCCGTCTGGAGCCCGACGTTTCTCACGGCGCTGTTGCAACCGTTGGAAAAATGGAGCGAACGCATCTGCAGCGACCTGCGCACTGGACAGGTCAGCCTTCCGGGACGAGCCGAACCGATACCAACGGAACTACTTCCCAACCGATCGGCGGACAGAAGGCGGTCCGATGAACTTGGCGGCGTTATCCGTGCGAACCCGTCGACTCCCGAAATGCTGCATCAACTGTGGCCTCAACTTGCCCTGATCAGCTGCTGGACGGGTGCTGCCGCAGCCGATTATCTGCCCCGGATACACGACCTGCTTCCGGGAATCGAAATCCAGCCGAAGGGCCTGCTGGCGACCGAAGGTTGTGTGTCTTTTCCGCTTGTCGACCGCCCCGGTGCAGCGTTGGCTGTGCGCTCGCATTTCTTTGAGTTTCAGGAGGCTGGATCCCGTCTCGGCTCAGAATCACAACCACACGTCCACATGGCGCACGAACTTGACATCGGCGGAATCTACAACGTAATTCTGAGCACGGGAGGTGGGCTGTATCGTTATCAACTACGCGACTCGGTCGAAGTTGTCGCGTTCGAAAACCAGTGCCCTCTGCTGCGATTCCTTGGTCGAAGTAACAATTCATGTGACCTTGTTGGTGAGAAGCTATGTGAACCGCATGTTCGCAAAGTCATTTGCTCTGCATTTTCCGTGCACGGCGTTCAGCCGAAATTCGCTATGGTCGTCCCCGTGAATAACGACGTTCCACGGTACCGACTCTACGTCGAAATCAGCGATCCGATCGACACCGCGCAGCTTGCCGTCCTGGTCCAGACCGGTCTGGAGCAAAACCCGTACTACCGCCATGCCATTCAGGTCAGACAATTGGCGTCTTTGGAAGTGCGGATCATCAGTTCGGGAGAATCCGGGTGGGCAATGTATGAACGAGAATGTATGGCCCGCGGGCAGAAGCCCGGAGATGTCAAACCTACTGCGATCGACCCACGCACGGGCTGGCCGGAGATTTTTCCTGCCTCAGGAGGCACTGCTGCCGACGACGTAACAGGAAAATTGTAACAGCGAAACTGTGTTGCCGGATCTGACTCGAATGAAAATCTGAGGTGGTGACAGAATCACCGACAGGTTGAATGCTGCGTTGATCATTCTTTTGACTTTCTCGACGGTCGTTTTGCTGTGGAGCGCTTCGCGAACTTAATTCGTTTCGTTCCAACTGCGGGCAACGGCATACAGCGGTTGTCTGAGGCTTCGATGTCACCGATCAGCCTGCTGTCCCCGAGGGCCCCGACGTGCTAGAGTGAGTCTAATCATTCGCATTGAACGTGGACGTCGCGAACAGTGTTGACCTGACAACTGACTGAAGAAGACACGCACACTATGTCACGATACGCCAACTACGCTCTCGATTCGAATAGCTACGACACAACCAGAATTCCCGTTGGCGTCGATACTATCCTGGCCTGTCTCGCCCGGACAGAAATTCCACTCAGCCAACAGGTGTTGTTGGAGGCTGGCTGCGGGACAGGAAACTACCTGCATGCACTGCACCCCTACCTGGGCAGTCTTTCCGGCATTGACTTTAGCGAAGGCATGCTGACACAAGCGCGCAAAAAGCTCGACGAACAGGTTGATCTGACCTGCGGCAGCATTCTCGATATGACATTCGAAGGCGAAAGCTTTGATGGCATTACGTGCAATCAGGTGATTCATCATCTTGAAGAAGGGCCGAGCGCGGCCGATGATCCTTCTGAGTGGAAGCCGAATCAGTTTCCAAACGTGACCCGGTTCATTCGAGAAGCATGGCGAGTCCTGAGGCCGGGCGGAGCGTTCGTGATCAATGTAACGACACACGACCAGTTCCGTGATGGCTATTGGTGGGCTGCATTGATTCCGACAGCAGTGTCACGCCTGATTTTCAGAATGCCTGACCTCGATCAACTGCAACAGATTCTTACCGAAGCCGGATTTGAGATCGAGTCCGCCACTCCGGAGCTGAATGGGATACTCCAGGGGTCGTCTTATCTGGATCCTGAAGGCCCACTCAAGGAAGCCTGGCGAGCTGGTGATTCGACATGGTCATTAGTCACGGAAACCGAACTTGCAAGTGCCCAACATCGAGTCGAACAGATGAACGGCGAGGGGACGATGCAGGCCTGGCTGGATGAGCGAGAGCAGAGTCGATCGAAAACCGGACAAACGACGTTCGTTTGTGGACGCAAATAGACTCTATTTTTTTCGCGGTGACCGCAACACATTCCAGGGAAAGCAGCGTGTGAGCAATGTCAAATCGAGAGAGTTTCCTGACTCGATGGCTCACCCGAGCCCCGGACTGGCAGTTCGCGGCGTACACCGTCGGGGCGTCGTTCTCGACCTACTTCTGTATGTACGCATTTCGCAAGCCGTTTGCGGCCGCGACATACGATGGCTTTGAAACGTTTGTCGGGCTGGATCTGAAAACAGCACTCGTTATCAGCCAGGTCATTGGCTATACGCTGTCCAAAGTGATTGGAATGAAAGTCTGCTCGGAGCTCAGCAGAGCCCATCGGGCACTCGCCCTGCTTGTGCTGATCATTTGGGCGCAGACAGCGTTGGTTGTTTTCGCGATCGTTCCGGCGCAATGGAAAGTGCCTGCAATCCTGCTGAACGGTCTTCCGTTGGGCATGATCTGGGGACTTGTGGTGCGCTATCTGGAGGGCAGAAGACTCTCGGAGCTGGTGCTGGCTGGTCTGAGTTGTTCTTACATCATTGCGAGCGGTGTCGTCAAAGATGTCGGTCGGATGTGGATGAGTGCCGGCGTGTCTGATGTGTGGATGCCCGCAGTCACAGGATTCTGTTTTCTGCCGCTGTATGTTGTCTCCGTATGGCTGTTAGATCAGGTCCCGGCAGCCTCAGCGGCCGATATCGCTTCGCGAACGGAACGGCCGAAAATGAATGCCGCGGATCGCACCAGATTCGTGAGTCAATTCGGGGTGGGCCTGTTTCTCCTGTTCACGGTCTATTTCTTCCTGACCGCCTATCGAGACTTTCGAGACAACTACGGCATAGAAATCTTCCAGGCACTGGGCTACGCGGACACTCCCGGCATTTTTACACGCACGGAGTTTCCGGTGGCCATCGGAGTCGTGCTGGCGCTTGCCGTGCTGAACGTCTTTCGAAACCATCGTCACGGACTCATCGCTGTTTACGTGGTGATGACCTGCGGATTGATGTTGATGGCCGGGGCTACATTGATGCTTGATGCTGGTCTGCTTGAGGGGCGAGAACTCTGGTGGATGGTGTTGGTGGGACTCGGTTCGTACCTCGCCTACGTTCCCTTCGGGACAGCGCTGTTTGAGCGACTCATTGCCTCCACTCGATTTCGTGGAAATGCGGTGTTTGCGATCTACATCGCCGATTCTGTCGGCTACACAGGTGCGATTGCTGTGCAGATCTACAGAGACCTTTTTGAACCCGACATCAACCGTTTCGAATTCTTTCGTGTTTTCACCTATGCCTTTTCGCTGCTGGGCGTTGTTTTGCTGGTGGCCAGCTGTGTTTCCTTCCTGTCGAAAACACGCCGCGTGCTCAACAAGCACGAGAGTGGGGCGGACTTTTAGAGCATTTTACTTTTTGTCGTAGCGGAAGCCGCCAAGGCTTTCGACCTGTCACTGCCGAAATTCCTGGCGAATTCCACTGCAGAACGACCGCGTGATTTTGAAAACTGCTGCAGTCGCAGTCAGCAGCGGACATGTGCGACTGAATTGCGTCAACGACCCCGTTGATGAGACAAGTTCCGGACGTCTGCGATCTCATTGCCTCCGCAGCGAAGCAGACAGGAAACCATGGCAGCAATGCGGTCTCCTGCTGGAGGCCTGTCGAGGCGTTTAGGGTATGCAGATTCAGGTTTCTCTTCCGGCGGCTGATTACGTTTACGTTGTGCGTGCGTACGAACAATCATCCGCGAACACTCGCTTTCCATCGGGAAGTTCAAGCGACATCTCCTGACAACAGGTAGACAGGGATGAGTAGCGCGTTGGACAATCGAGCGACCAGGTTCGTGGAGTGGTACCTCAGTATCCTGTCAGTGTCGGTTTGGAGCTTGTAATTTCCGGAGTGCATGCGAGAGTGGAGAGATTCTTACCTGACTTTCGAGCTGGGTATCTGATTGTCATGCACGGAGATTCTGTATGCAGACGATTCGCGTCGCAGCGGTTACGATGAACAGCGTGTTGGGTCAACAACAGCAGACGCTGCAGCGGATTGCAGAATTCTGCGAACAGGCCGCGAGCGAACGGGCAGAACTGGTTCTGTTTCCCGAGCTGGTCATTCACGGCCATTGCACTCCCAATACGTGGGAGCTTGCCGAAGCCGTACCGGACGGCCCCAGCGTGCAACGGCTGACTGCGCTGGCGAAACAGTTCAATTTATTTCTGTCCGCGGGATTGAGCGAGAAGGAAAACGATATCGTTTTCAACACACAGGTCCTGGTGGGTCCGGACGGATATATCGGTCGTCAGCGAAAGCTGCACACGTCCCGCGACGAAAACTTCTATTACAAGGGCGGGCGGGATATCAACGTGTTTGATATTGGAAAATGCAAAGTTGCCAGCATCATCTGCTACGACAATCAGTTTCCGGAAATCGCCAGAATCACAGCATTGAAAGGAGCGGACGTTATTCTGATGCCCCACGCGGCTCGAGAAGGACGCTGGCAGGACACGCCGGAATCAGAAGCGGCCGCGCGACGTCATGTATTCGACTACTTCAGCGGTTACCGTCAGCGCGCCCGAGAAAACGCCTGCTTCTGTGTGTTTGCTGATCAGACGGGTATGGCCGGGTATGTCGACTCGCTGCCGCGCGACCATGTGAACCAGCCGCATCACCCCGGTGGCGCCATGATCATTGACTCGGGCGGTACCATTCTGAAACATGCCAGTCTCGACAGGATCTGCGATGAGATGATTGTGCACGACCTGGACGCAGCTGTTCTGACTGAGTATCGAAGCCATCCCAACTACACTCTGCGGACACGACGGCCGGAATTGTTCGGTGAACTGGTCCGCGATCAATTGACGGGGTGACGATCGAGAAAAAGATGTCACATTGTCGTTGATCGCTCCGCGGCCAGGGTATTGGTTCGTGGCGCGAACCGCGACACTTCGTTTCCAATCGAAACAGAATCGATACTCACCAGGTCACAACGAAAGGGTCGAACAATGGAAATCCACGACGCAGCTGCTGAACGCCTGCTGCATGATGCCATGCATTCCGTTTCGAAATACTACGAACAGCGAGGAATCTTTCAGGACCGCTTCGAATTCGGCAGTCGTCCAGCGGTTGTCGTTGTCGATTTCGCGTATGGCTGGACGGACGATGCCTACGCCGGCGGCAGCCGGCGACTGGACGGTCCCGTCGAAGCGACCACCCGATTGCTGAACGTCGCCCGCACAGCGAACGTCCCGATTATCTATACAACCAGTCCCTGGCGACCGGACAGCGGTGATCAGGCGTTTAAGTCTGCGGCTGATGTGTCGACCGGGTTTCGGGCATGGGATGAACGGGCCTGTCAGATTGATGACCGAGTCGCTCCGGCTCCGCAGGACCTGGTCATCGAAAAAGAGAACGCCAGTGCGTTCTTCGGTACACATTTGAGTGCATACCTGATCAGCCACGGCATCGACACCTTGATCATCACCGGCTGCAGCACCAGCGCCTGTATTCGAGCGACAGCCACTGACGCAAAAAGCTATCGGTTCGTGCCCATCATCGTGCGGGAATGTGTCGGGGACCGTTCCGCCGCGGCTCATGTCTGGACGCTGTTTGACATTCAGGCACGGTTTGCCGACGTGACGTCACTGGACGAGACAACGGAACACCTGGAAAGCATTGCCGCACGGCAGCCGGCAGGCTGAACCAACTCTGCAGACAGCAGCAGACGATTCCGCGGCCTCCGGGGCATTGGTCTCTACACATCTTTACGCTCCCGTCTTTACGGGAGGGTCGGACGCGGTAGCGGCCGGGGAGGGCGGTTAAAAGTCGAGGTACGAATATTTGGTTAAGGACAAAAGACCCTCTCCGGGCCTGACAGCCCGACTCTCCCGCGAGCGGGAGAGTTAAACACTTACGCTCGTGAACCCGATCTGCGTGCAGACGCCTCGATCGTAGTCTTTGAAATTGTGTAGCTACTGATGCTCTCGGGGGAACGTCAGACAATCGCTTCGATCACGTTGCCCTCCAGGAATGTTAATCGTTCGTCTCGTCCCAGATGAGGATACGTGAGCTTGTGCTGGTCAAGTCCCAGTTGATGCAGCATGGTGGCATGAATATCCCGGAAGTGGTGCGGCGATTCCACGGCACGCAGACCAATTTCGTCGGTCGCGCCCACAATCTGCCCGCCCTTGATGCCTCCACCAGCCATCAGCATGGTAAAGCCCAGGTTGTGATGATCGCGGCCTTTGCCCCCCTGAGCCTCAGGTGACCGGCCGAATTCTCCGCCCCACAGCACCAGCGTTTCATCCAGCAGTCCCCGGCGTTTCAGGTCCTTCAACAGACCGGCCACCGGCTGATCGGTCTCGGACGCCTTCCGCAAATGATTTTCCTCGATGTCTTTGTGAGCGTCCCACTGCATGTTGCCCGGGCCACCGCCGGAAACCACGCAGACAAACCGCACGCCGTTCTCCACCAGTCGCCTCGCCAGCAGACAACGTCGCCCATAGTCGTCCGTGGGCTTCTGGCCGACGCCGTACAATTCGAATGTCTGTTTCGTTTCATGGCTCAGGTCGAAAACTTCGGGCGCCTGGGTCTGCATGCGGAATGCCAGGTCGTACGAGTTCAGCCGAGCCTCCAGTTCGTCATCACCAGGCTGCAGAGTGGCTTCGTTGAGTTCACGAATCAGTTTCAGCGTTCGCTTCCGTCCCCGCAAACCCACGCCTGCCGGCAGATCCAGATTCAGCACCGGGCGGTCTCCCGGGCGAAACATCGTGGGCTGGTACGCCGCGGGCAGAAATCCGTTCATGTACATCGGTTGCCCGGCTTCGAGCGCACCCAGTGGGTCCGGCAGAACGACATACGCCGGCAGTGAGTCACTTTCTGATCCCAGTCCGTACAATGCCCACGAGCCCATGCTGGGAAATCCGGGGACCGTCCGACCGGAAAACAACTCGTACTGCGCAGCGGAATGAACGACCTGATCACCGTGGCATGATCGAATGACAGCAAAATCATCGATGCACGTACTCATGTGCGGAAACAGATCCGACACTTCAATTCCGCTTTGGCCGTGCTTGCGGAATCTGCGTTTCGTACCCAGCAACTTTGCGTCGGTCTGGACAAATTGATACTTCGCTTCGCCAAACTGACTGGGGCGAGGCTGGCCGTGAAGTTCGTTCAGCAGCGGCTTGGGGTCAAACGTTTCCAACTGACTGGGGCCACCCGCCATAAACAGAAAAATAACACTGCGTGCTTTGGCCGGTTGGTGAATCACTTTGGGATGAAGGGGGCCGACCACATCCGCTCGGACGGTATCGTCATGCAGCAGTGATGCCAAAGCCAGTCCACCGAAACCGCAACACGCATCGCGCAACATCTTGCGACGACCAGAAACGTGCCGTGGTATTTCAATTCGAGTTGTTGTCATATCATTAGCGACCAACGGGAGCGGACCAACGGGAGCGGACCAACGGGAGCGGACCAACGGATTCCGAGCGGCAGCTCGCACAAACCGTCGAA
>JAPYTO010000187.1 GCA_029941865.1 Fuerstiella sp.
TGGAACTACACAGCTGTACCAGAGATGCGACAGTAATTGTTTCGCCAGTGCTTACTTCCCTCGCATGGCCTCAACAAGCTGTTTGGCCAGTTGTGCTTCGTCTGACGTGAAGGCCGATTTCATTCGCCGGAGTTCACGACTTCTAGGGCTGTCCGAAATCGGTTCCGTGGCTAAGTGAATGGCAATCCTCACCAGAGCCGATCCTCTTGATCCCAAGTCTTTGATCTTATTAGCCACATCCAGAACGTGTCTGAGATCGGACGCCCCGTCCGCGGCCATGGTGATCCACAACAGAGACATGCTGCTGGCACTTTTATCTTCGATCTTCTGAACCACCGCCGCCGCCTGTTCGATTTTTCCGACATCTGCCAGAGCCGAGCAGATTTTACGTAGAGCAAATCCACTAGCGAATGCGTTGTCAATTCCCTGAGCGACTTCCAAAGCGCGTTCGAGTTCTCCCGCAGCGGCCAGAGCAGGTGCTTTACTCCCCGCGTCTTTGATCTTCTTAGCCACTTCCAGAGCTAGTTTGGCATTGCCCGCTGCGGCCAGACCGGAGGCGACGCCGCTCAACGCCCGTTCCCTGGTAGAGAGTTCCTCAATCCTCGAAGTAACTTTCAGGGCTTGTTTACCGTCTCCCGCTTTGGCCAGCACGGTTGCGATACTCTCCAGAGCAGACGCCTTGGAGTATTCGCCCTCGATCGTTTGAGCCACCTTCAAAGCTTGTTCGGTGTCCCCCGATTCGGCCAGTGCGGTGGCTATGCTCTCCAGTGCACGCCCATGGGTGGATTCGTCCTCAATCTTCAACGCCACGTCGACGGCTTGTTCCAGTTTGCCTGCCGCTGCCAGAGCAAAGACAATGCTGACCAGGACCTGCGTCGATTGGGTTTCTTCCGTTCCCTGTTTCTGGGCCATAAAGAGTGCCAGGCGGGCCGGTGTCTGCCACGGGGCGCCGACTGTCGCTGGCTGCTTGTTTCCCTGCACGATCTCCACCAGCTGTCTGGCCAGTTGCGTTTCCGCTGATGTGAAAGCAGTTTTTATAGGACGGTGGTCACGAAGGCCCGGCTTTGCAGTTTCGTTGTTCGGGACAGGTTTCGTTGCCAGCCGAACGGCAATGTGGGCCAGAGCAACAGTCCTGTCCCGTCCGTTCTTAATTGTTCGGGCGACCTCCACGGCTTGTGCGACTTTTCCTGCATCCGCCATGACTGACGCAATACTCAGCACCGCCGAAGTCTTCCTCGCTCGATTGTCAATCTGCTGGGCCAGCTCCAAAGCCTGCGCGAATTCTCCTGCTCTGGCCGTCTCCGAGGCCCCGGAACTTAGAGCATGATCTACGTGCATCTGATTGCCACCTTCAATCGTCCGGGCCACCTCAACAGCTTGTGAGATTTCTTTCGCCGCTGCCAGAGCTGAGGCTATTCTCCTGAGCAATCGCATCCGTGGTCCCCCGAATCCAGCTCTAGGTTTCTGTGAAACAGCCAAAGCTTGTTCGAATTCTCCGGCCGCAACCAGCAGAGAAGCCTTAATCTCCGGCTGCTCAGTCTTCTGAGCCAACTCCAAAGCGATATCGATATTCCCGGCGTTGGCCAGGGCAAAATTCTTCACCCGTAAATCACCGATCCTCTGAGCGACGGATACAGCTTGCCTGGTGTCTCCTGCACTGACTAAAGACGCAGAAATGCCACTTAGCGCCGACGCCTTCGACCGCGGATTATTGATTTTCTCAGCTAATGCGACGGCCTGTTTGATTTCTCCCGTTTTTCGATCCGGAGCACAGAGATGAGTCTGGCTTAATCTGTGCCGGGACTTCGCCGTCCGGCGGTGCGTCCATCCTCACCGGCCACGACCTTGCTCAACTGGACAAGCTGCCAGCGCTCTGTTTCTTCAACGCCTGCGAAAGTGCACGCATCAGAAGCCGACACTCCACCACAAGTGACGAGAACGAACACAACTCGGGCATCTCCGAGGCACTTCTGCGAGGCGGAATTGCGCAGCTTGTAGGCACCTATTGGCCTGTGGGAGACGCGGAAGCAGGGATCTTCGCAGAGCGATTCTATGAAATGTTGACCAAAGGCTCGACTGTTCGCGAAAGTGTGCTGGAAGGAAGACGAGAAATCGAAAAGCGTCAGAAGAGCAGGGATCTGGCCAATTACATGCACTATGGCGATCCCGCCTTTGTCATTAAGGACGGTCGGGACAACTAATCTGTGGCCAGGTCATCCAGACCCGAAATTATTCCGAACAGTGAGTCTTCTCGTCAATGGATTCTTCTTTTTTATCGAGAGCCGCCAGGTCTTCGGCGGTAGAGAATCGCGATGCGAGCAGAAAGAATCACAGGTGCCACCCAACTGTAGTGAATGGATATCTGAAAAAGGCATTGGCGTGCCTGCGGAGATGGGTTGTCTGATTGTTGACTTCGGTTCGTTCCCGGTGGAGCATGCTGCCTGACGGGCGTAACCTACGCATGTTGGCTGATTCTCAGGGCAGACGGATCTTTGACGAGCCATTGAATTGGTTCAGTAACGGTAGCCGTTTGTACTCGCTGCGAACGTACTGATCGCTGGCACCTGGCGATCCAATTTCCGTCAATTCGACAGGCGGAGTGGCGGTACAACGGCGAAAGTGCCGTAAACTCCCGCCTATTGATTCCCAACCGCTTTCCGGAGGCCGTGTTCCGCATATTCTGCGAACCGTTCTGCAATGTTCGCCTGCTCAGCAGATCCACGATGAATCACCAGCCGGTAACGCAGGATGGCAGGAGTCGTTGGCAATATCTCGATCGGCTCCACCCCCGGGTATTTGGCATTTTGCATGCTGCGTTTGGCCCGCAGGATCCACAACTCGGGATAACCAGGATTAGACGGATGACACAGAATGGCAACGCCCTGTGTGCCGTTTGAAATGTCGATCCATGGTCCGGCGTCAATTGCTGCCTTCTGTGGTTCGACATTGCCGTCTCTGGAAACGAACTGCTGATCTTTTGAAAGTTTCAACCGTGGTGAAAAGCCGCCGTAGCCTTTTGCGTCTTCCGAACCGCCGATGCGGACATTCGGCAGCAACGCCTTCAGCGAGATTTCAAAGTCCAGTAGTCGATATTCCGTATGGGCCGGATGAACGGTAACAACTGTTCGCTCGGCCATGATGGGGATCATCTGTCCATCCGGCGCCGCAAGTTGGAACGATTTCCACTCCACGTTGGCAGTTAATTTCAGGCGGCCGTCCGCACAGTATTCCACACCTTTGGACTGAACGTCCCACACGAAGTCCTTGCACGCCCAGGCATCACCGACTTTGCTTTCACCGACCCACACCTGATGCCACGCCCAGAAGATACCACGATGATGTCCGTGGTCCTTGGGGAAATCCTCTGTGATGACGTCACCGTCCAGGCCGTGCAGCGGATGAATGTAGTTCGCTCGCGGCCATTTACCGTCCTTGTCCTTTGTCTTTAGCTGGTACTGAAGAACGGGCTGACCGGATTCGGTGACAGCGATGCCGTCGGATGTTACTTCCGCCGTCAGCTTTATGCCCTCTGCGGCCTGACCAAAACGTGACCCGCACGCCGTGAGCAAAAGGATCCAGCACAGTTGTTTCAAACAGTCCTGCATGTTTCAGCCGCCAGCTCGTGGGGAGACGAAAGATTCCGGGGAGTGTTGTGTACACACCGTCTGCGGCCGGACCGGCATTCGTCAGGCCACAAAAAAAACCCAACGTCTCGACAGACGTTGAGGCAATGTTCGTTCAGCAGTCGGTCCAGCAGGTTATGCAGAAAAGCTGCTGCCGCAGCCGCAGCTCTTCACGGCGTTCGGGTTGTTGAACGTAAACCCACGTTTGTCCAGGCCAGTGTAAAAGTCGATTGTTGTTCCATCCAGGAACAAGTCGCTTTTCTTATCCACAACGACTCCGACACCGTGCTGTTCACCAAAGACATCTTTGGCTTCGTCGTATTCGTTGGTAAAGTTGAAGTCGTACTGGAATCCGCTGCAGCCGCCGCCAACAACGCCCACGCGAACGTACTTCAGTTCAGGACGGTTCTGTTCGTCCAGCACACGTCTGATTTCGTTAGCTGCAGCTTCGGTCAGCATAATACCCATGTGAAACTCCTGATTTGATTTGCGATTCTTCGTCAGCCGGAACATGGCAGGAACAATTGTCAAAAACCGCCATCATAAGACCTGCTTGTCAGACGATACATTAGTCGAATGACCAACGCCTGTACAGTTTATTCGACGTAAGGTAGTGAATGTCAAGTACGTCCTTTGTACGAATCGACGTAATTCCCGCCAAGTTCCGGAATTCTTACTTTCCACGAAGCCTTCTCCACATGTACCGCAGCCGCTCAACGGGTTTCGCCCTCTTGAACAGAATCTCCGCCACATTGGCCCTGTTTGCCCTCGCCAGCATCGTCGGCTGTTCGGAGCACGCCATCGTGGATCCTGTTCCCACAGTCAATGGCACGGCCGAACAGTTGACTGTGGACGAAAACTCCAACGTCACGCACGTGCCCGTGGAATTTAGCGCTGCGTTGTCTGAGGCCGTAACGTCCGGGAAAACGCTCGTCGTGGATTTCGGGGCGACGTGGTGCGGCCCGTGTCAAATGCTGAAACCTGAGATGGAAAAGGTGGCTGGTCGGTTAAAGGATAAGGCCATCGTGTTGACGGTCGATATCGATCGCGAGGTAGAATTGGCCGCCCATTTCCAGGTGGGGGCAATCCCGGATGTCCGGTTCTTTCAGCACGGCAAAGCCGCTGGTGGAGTCATGGGATTCCACACGGCCGAACAGATCATGGCGAAAATTCCGTCTCCTTAGCTGGTCGGACCGTCCTCATGCTCGGCGGTATTCGAGTTGTACCTTGTGCAGCGTTAAACATAAAACGAGGGGCGCTTTGTGCGAATTCGTTTATAGGCAAGCCGGAGGCGTCGGCTTTCCGGGCCAAATTGAAATCGCCTGCGGCTCGCCGTTAAACAAGCAACACCCCGAACTGGAGCTTGATGACGCACCACTCGATTCTGCGGGGTCACGCGGCGCGACCGCACCAGTAGTCCGGTTCAGCCTGCACGACCGTCGTGGTTCCACGGCGGCAAAGAGGAATTGCGCAGACCGTCGCCGCAAATAGAGATTCACGCTGCAAATCCATGCGTTTTCCGGCTATGATGTCAAGTCACGCTTGACTTTCCTGCTCGCCTCAATACCCACCAGATGGGTTCCCATGAACAGATTTCCTTTCTGTCTTTCCGTTCTGTTATTCACGAGCGTCACTGCGGTCGCGGCCGATCCCCAGCCAGTGGTCCACTGGACGTTTGACGAGGGATTACCGGGGGAGGTCCACGGAGTTGCGACGTCGCACTCGGCGGGGCTGGAAGAACCGCGTTATCCCGGCTTTCCAAAACAAAATCGTGCCTTGACCCTGGAGGCACCGTCGTGGATTCAGATTCCTGACGATCCGGCAGACGGACGCTTCGACTTCGACAACGGTGATGCCGTCACCTTTGAGGCGTGGGTCAGAGTGACGTCAATGAATGACAACGCCTACATCGTTGGCAAGGGGCGAACGGGGACGTCGGGCGCAAAAACGATCAATCAGAACTGGGCGTTTCGTCTGCGAAAAAACAAGGGCCGCGCCTGCGTGAATTTCCTGTTTCATAGTCGGAAGACCGAAAGTGGCAACGGTGACTGGCATCGCTGGACGTCAAAGACCGGTTTTTCACCCGGTGGTCGTTGGCACCATGTGGCCGTAAGCTATCGTTTCGGTGATCCGAAGAGTATTCGCGGAGTTATCGACGGCAAAGAAGTGAAGGGCGCTTGGGACATGGGCGGCGAAACGACTGAACCGCCGGTTGTTGATGATGACGACGTCTGGATCGGCTCTGCGATGGGCGGCAACAAAGGCAACTCATTCCACGGATCGATTGACGACATTCGAATCCACCGTCGTGAAGTTCCCGGCG
The DNA here is from genome assembly GCA_029941865.1 of Fuerstiella sp. Classification (GTDB taxonomy): domain Bacteria; phylum Planctomycetota; class Planctomycetia; order Planctomycetales; family Planctomycetaceae; genus Fuerstiella. The sequence continues at coordinate 5,947 of JAPYTO010000187.1, forward strand.
ATGAATTGATGGGCCGTTTTCAATGGGTGCCTGCGGAATTGAAACCACCTTCAATCCCCAGGGGTAAGGTTGTTGTTCAACTTTTTGGCTCCCTCGACTCCATCAGCGAGATTCCCCTCGAAACCGACGCCCCACTGACCCAATGGACTCAGGACGAACTGGCCTTCGTTCGTCTGCCTCACAAGTATGATTCCTGGGGCATTCGTGAGGACTGGGGCACCACGCTGCTGGTGCGTGCGTGGACTGAAGTTGACCTGCCTGCTGGCGACTACAGGTTACTGGCGCGATCGCGAGGGATGTCTCGCCTGACGATTGACGGCAAAATCCTGCTGACCACCGCAACTCAGCCGAATCGCGGTGGAGCCCATCACGTGGTTGATGAATTACCCACGGTTCCGTTTCCCGGCATGCGACCGCACTGGATGAGCGACAGCGAGCAGGTCGCAGCATTCCACAGCGAAGGAAAAAGGCACCGGCTGATGTACGAAGTCATCGTCGGTGGCCCCAGCTTTCGGGCGGAGTTCGGCGAAACATGTGTTGCCATCGCACCGACGGACGGCATGTTCCAGTTATTGTCTGAGGTGTCCGAGTATCCCCTGACGGACGATGGCTGGAAGGCGTTCGTGGATCATCAGTCCAGTCAGCTGGACACGCTGGATCGAGAGACCCGTCAGACTGCCAATCTGATTCAGTCCGATTACTGGAACGAACGCCACTCACGAGCTCGGCAGGCACTGCTGTCCGGTCCCAAACACGCTTCGATTGACGAATTGATCGCCAGACGAATTGCTGCCCACAATCAAAAAGCGGGTGAACAGCAACCGCCAACGGATTCCACTTTCTTCCAGGACCACATTCAGCCGATATTTGATGCCCACTGCACTCGGTGCCACGGCAAAAAGGAACAGGGCGGTTTGCTGATCGTTGATCGCCAGCGATTACTGAGCGGCGGTGAGTCCGGCGAACCGGCAGTGCTACCGGGCAGTCCCGCCGACAGTCAACTGCTCCAACTGGTCAGTGCCGCCGCGGACGACTATCGCATGCCGCCAAAAGGTGAAGGATTATCAAAGGACGAAGTTGACAGCGTTCGGCAGTGGATCGCGGACGGCGCTGCGATGCCGGCACGTCAGGTGCCGCCCGTTGCGGCTTCGGCAATCGCCGATGATCACACGTTTCTGCGACGTGTGTACATCGACACAGTCGGAGTACCACCGTCGTTAGCAGAAGCACGCCGGTTTCTGAACTCCGACTCAGATACCCGCCGCCAGCAAATCGTCGATCACTTGCTGCGTGATCCCCGGTGGGCCGACAACTGGGTGGGCTACTGGCAGGATGCACTGGCAGAGAACCCCAATTTGTTGAAGCCGATGTTGAACAACACGGGGCCGTTTCGCTGGTGGATTCACGAAGCACTGACGGACAACAAATCCATCGATCGTTTTGCGACCGAGTTGATGTTGATGCGTGGCAGCCCCTGGGATGGCGGGACCGCCGGTTTCTCGCTGGCATCGCAGAACGATGTTCCCATGGCGGCGAAGGCTCACGTAATTGGATCCGCGTTTCTTGGTGTGAACATGAAATGTGCCCGCTGCCACGATGCTCCTTACCATGCATGGAAACAGGCGGACCTGTTTCAAATGGCAGCCATGCTTGATCGAAAAGACCTGAAACTGCCGGCAACCAGCACAGTGCCAGCTGCATTTTTCGAAAAACAGGCGCGCAAATCACTGATTGAAGTCTCGCTGAAACCCGGTGAACAGATCGCCGCGCATTTTCCGTTTGAGCACCTTGCGCCGCTGGTTAGTAAAGAATTCCTTACCCGACCGGACGATACTCGTGAGCAACTTGCCGCACAGGTCACTTCCTCGCGTCGGTTTGCCGAAGTCATTGCCAACCGACTGTGGCAGCGTTTCATGGGTGCCGGGCTTGTCGATCCGGTCGACGACTGGGAAGGCAGTCCTCCGTCAGATCCCGAACTTCTGGCTTTGCTGGCTGACCTGCTGATCACCTCAAACTATGACGTCAAGGAATTCGCCCGGGCCGTCTTCAGCAGTAACGCCTATCAGAGAACGGCAGTCGATCCGCCCGCAGACGGCAATCGCTGTTTTGAGGGACCGTACCGTCGCCGCATGACAGCCGAACAGATCGTCGATTCTGCGTTCCATTCGGTTGGGCAGCAGATGAATACGGAGCCACTGACGATGGACATCGAAGGAACATTGACCGCCAGCCGGTTTCTGAACTTCGGACGTCCGAAACGATCATGGGAATTCACAAGTCTGGCCAACGAACGTGATCGCCCGAGCCTTGCGCTGCCACGGGCTCAGGCTGTGGCGGATGTGCTGAAGGCATTTGGCTGGAGAAATTCCAGACCGGAACCCACCGTCGATCGTGAAGAAACGCCGAATCTGATTCAGCCCGGCGTTCTGGCAAACGGCACGCTGGGCGTCTGGCTCACCCGTCTTTCTGACCACAGTGGTCTCACGCAGTTGATGTTGCAGCCGCAAACCGTTGATGAACTGATTAACAGTCTGTTTCTGCAATTGCTGACGCGTCCGCCCACAGCCGACGAGCGGCAGGAATTCACGGCACTCCTGGAGTCCGGGTTCAATGATCGCGTCGTGCCGGCCGAAGACATTGGAACAGCTCCGGAACAGAAGCGGTTCCGCTACGTTTCATGGTCAAACCACCTGAATTCTGAAGCCAACGTTATCAAGATGCAGATACAGGAACTTGTTCGTCAGGGTCCGCCGCCAACGCGGTACCTTCGCGCTGACTGGAGAGAGCGTGCCGAGGACGCCGTTTGGTCGTTATTGAACAGCCCGGAAATGATCCTGGTGCCATAGCCGTCGGCTCGGAATTCTGTCTTTGAAGTTTCGACATTCCGTGTTTCGGTGGTCATGGAGACGATAAGAAACGATGTGAACGTTCACTATGAAATATCACTCTCCCTCGGGGAGAGTCGGACGCGGTAGCGGAGGTCATTGGTTTCCACCGATTCTATCATCACACAAAGTCTGAATTCGACGCCATGAAACGCCGCAACTTCCTGATCGACACCACAGCCACAGCCACAGCCACAGCCTCGGCAGCCGTGCTCGCTGCGCCGGCCAGTGCTCACGCCGTTCCCTTCGGCAAAGCCGAACACTGCATCATGATCTGGCTGGGCGGAGGCATGGCCCAGATTGATACGTTTGATCCCAAGGCGATGGGAGACGCAAAGGCGAAAAAGGCCGGCTCGTATTACCCGTCCATCGATACGGCGGTCTCAGGAGTACAGGTATGCGAACATCTGAAACATACGGCTGAGGTGATGGACCGAGTTACCGCGTTGCGGACCGTCAATCACAACGTCGTCGATGAACATGCCGCGGCCACCAACCGCATGCACACCGGTCGTCCGACAAGCGGCACGGTGCAGTATCCGTCACTGGGATCCATTATCGCTCACGAACGAGGTGCCGCTGCAGAAGGCGTTCCTGCCTACATGCTGATTGGGTATCCGAATCTGACGCGCGGGCCGGGATTTCTGGGACAACAGGCTGGCTTCGTGTATATGACAGATCTGGAAACAGGTCCTGCCGGACTGGCCCGCCCCGCGGACATCCACACGGCGAGACAACGTCGTCGCGAACGCGTCCTTGCAGCGGTGCGCAACGCCGGTCGAGAACGGTTCGTGAACGATCAGCTATTCGCGGAGTATGACGCGGCCGTCGGCGAAAGTCTGAAACTGGCCGGTCCGGATTTCATGAAGGTTTTCGATCTGTCGGCAGAATCAGATGTTCTGCGCAACGACTACGGTGACGGATTCGGCCAACGACTACTGGCATCGCGACGAATGTGCGAAGCGGGAGTTCGATTCATCGAAGTATCTCACAATATGAACTTCCGCAATGGCACGGGCTGGGACACTCACAACGACGGGCAACTGAACCAGCACCTGTTGATTCAGGAACTGGACCAGGCACTCGCGGCTCTGATTAAGGATCTTGAGTTCCGAAAGATGCTGGATAAGACGTTGATCATCATTAACAGCGAATTCGGGCGCCCCGCCCAGTTCGATTCCGGAGGTGGTCGAGGACACCATTCCAAATGTTTCTCAATGGTGCTGGCGGGCGGCGGACTGAACCACTGCGGCGGCTACGGCGTGAGCGACGAACTGGCGATGAACCCCGTCGAAAACGCGGTGGGTGTGCCCGATGCCTTTGCGACAATACTGGCGACCATGCAGATTGATTCGTCAAAGAATCTCTACGACGGCGACCGCCCCGTGCCCATCACGGACCAGGGTCAGGCGATTGCCGCTCTGCTGAGGTAACAGGCTGATGCCTGCGGTCGCCCATGCTGGTTGGCGACTGGCGCAGTCATTAATCGCGTTCTGGGTTTCGTTGCGATGCCGGGTGCTGAGTGCGGTCGCCGTTGCTCGGCGGATCGCGGCGGCAGAGGCAACGCCGTGCTTTCGGCCGCAATGACTCACGTGCGCGGACCAGAATCTTCCGAGCGTCAGCTCGCCTAAACCGTCGAAGACGGGTTAGGAGATCCAGCGGCGCTGGAACAACAGCCATTCGATCATCGTCAGCAGGAATGCCGCGATGACGAGATAGAACCAGATCGGACGGCCTCCGAATCCGGCGTTCAGGATCTGCCGCCGGGGTTCAATGGTCTCAGGTACTCGCAGATCGCTTTCCGACAGGTCCGTCAGATTGCAGGCAATCTGCAGTGAGGGGGTGTGTGCCGCGGTCGAGTCCACGGCAGCGGCCTGGTCGTCGCCAACGGGTTCTGAGAGGTTCCAGATGCCGGCCTGATCCAGTGGTCCAATCATGCAATGTCCGTCGATCACGCGGATATTCTGATGCGAATCGTCGGGCGCGGTCAGCTTAAGTTGGCCATCGTGTTGTTCAGCTGCTTTCTGCAGGTGCGGTGGCACGGACAAAATTCTGGTGTCACCAGCGGCCATGGCTTCGATCAATTCCCCGTTGCCTCCGGCGAACCATGCCAATGCATTGGTCAACATGATCGGGAAGGCCGTTCTGAGGGGTAGATCGCCCTGATCCAGATTGACAGGCAGCACCAGGACGTTGCCATTGGCATGTGGGATCTGCAGATACAGCGGGTCCCCCGAAATCGATTCGACCAGTGTTGTGTAATCGACCTTCGGGATCAGCTTCAGAGCTTCGGGCATTAGTACGTTGTCCAGCCGAATGTGCCTCATCAGGTCGCTGGACGTGTCCTGTTTGTCGACCAACGGCTGTGAAATGGCTCCGGCAACCTCCCACAACTTGGTCGCTGCAATCGGCTGCACCACGAATACATTTCCTGCGGGAAGCTGCTGGGGAGTGTTGCGGTGCAAAACCAATACGCCATCCGGCGGAAGGTGTTGCGGCACTTCAGAGACCAACGTCAGGTCGACGACGTCGTTGGCTTCAAGAACTCGCTGCAGAAACCAGTTTCCGTCGGTGACCAGGGTGACCGGGATTTTCCGGCGTGCCGGTAGAATTGAGCTGGCAGTATTGTCCGCCGCCAGATCATCTTCCCACTGAACATCCGCCGAAATAACACCTCCGGCGACAGACGTTTTTTCTATGACGTCAGTCCAGATTTCGCCGGCGGCCAGTTTAAGCGGAATAACGTCCAGCAGGTCACCGTTGAGGCTCAGGTCGAGGCCGCATTCAATGGCTCCGTCGCTGAAGTTTCCGACCTCAATCAGAATCTGATACGCGATTGGGTCCAGCAAACTACGCCGGACCTGATACCGCGTGATGCCGACATTTGACGACGACGTCCCGACGTTGGACCACACGATCTGATCCGAGGCTGCGAGTTCGGCGGCAGCACCGAAGCAGCCGTCTGTCACGACGACGACCTGGCCATTCTTCCGGCTGCCCAGCAAACGGCGACCAATTTCAACCGCATCAATCACTCCGGTGGGGCCGTCGGTCGGTGTGATCTCAGCAAGTCGATTTTGCAATGTTCTTTGGTGACTGGTCAGTCCGCACACAACCCGTGGTCGGCCACCGGCAACAATCAGGGCCATTTCATCACGCAGCTTCAGCGACTGAATCATCTGCTCGATCTGCGATTTTGCGGACGCCAGACGCGTGTCTCCGCTTTCCGACAGGGCCTGCATGCTGGCCGAAGTGTCGACGACCACCACAAACTGGCGCTGCTGACGGATGTCATTCTCCAGAAACGGGTCCGTCACGGCGGACACCAGCAGCATCAGAAACAGCAATTGCAGAAGCAGTGACAACAAATGACGCAGCTGTTGCCAGATGGACCGCGGCTGTTTTTCGTCAAACACCTGTTCCCAGAACATCACGGTCGACACCGGAATTCGGCGCATGCGGATCTTCAGGATATAGAAGATCACGAGGGGCACTGCCAGCAGTGCCCACAGAAATGCTGCGGGGGTCGAGAAGGACATGTCAGCTATTTTGTTCCTGCGGCTCGCATCATGCCCAAAACGAGTTTATCAAAGGTGACGTCGGTGTCGGTAATCGTGCAGCCAAGGCCGTAGGCCGAGCAGTACTCTGTGACGGACGTCAGAAACGTCTGAAACACCTGACGATAGTTTGCCAGGTGTTTTTCTGTGACCGTGATCTTACGGAAGTCGCCGGTTTCCACGTCCTGCAGTTCAACGTCGCCCAGCATTTTCGGTTCGACCTCGGCGCTATGGTGAAACTGAACTACGTGTGTTTCGTACTTGTGATGACGCAGCACATCCAGGCCGTTGCGGAAGCCACCGGGGTCATACAGATCGCTAAGAACGAGCGCCAGTCCGCGCCGTGGGGCTCGGATGACGAATTCTCCCGCAAGCTGCGTCATATTCGTGGCATCGCCATCGGCCTGCAATGATTCCAAAAACTGCATCAGGCTCAGGATGCGGGCTTTGCCGCGCGTCAGGGGGAAATGATTCAGCACACCATCGGCGAAAGCGTAGACGGAAACGCGGTCCAGATCGGCCAATGCGATGTATGCCAGTGCAGCCGTCACCTGACGAGCAAGGTCAAATTTTGGAGGCTTGCCCGTGGACATGCTGCGCGAACAATCCAGCAGCAGATAAACGTGCAGGTCTTCTTCTTCCTGAAAACGCTTCAACAGAAGTTCATCGTGTCTGGCGTAGAGATTCCAGTCAAGATAGCGGAAGTCGTCTCCCGGCGTGTACTGACGATGATCGGCAAATTCAATGCCGCCACCCATCTGCTTCGTACGTCGCTGAGCCATCAGTTGCCCGCGAAACACCTTGCGCGAAACAATCGAAAGGTATTCCAGCCTGGTCAGGAAATCGTTGTCAAACAGCGGCATGGACAGAAGCCGGACAAATGGTGAAGGGCCGGGGCGGAAACCGTTATCGGATACAGGAACAACAACAACTTATTTCGTGTGCATCCAGGCAGCGAACAACGGGAGCGGACCACTGCTCTGTGAGCAGCAGTTGGTATATCGAAACGGCGAGGAGGACATTATCATGCAGCAGCCGACGAATCGTTCGCATTGTTGATCAGGTCGGCGACGACGTCGTCAGGAGAGACATCTTCTGCCTGTCCTTCGAAATTAAGAATCATACGGTGCCTCAGCACCGCAGGAGCGGCCGTGTTGATGTCGTCTTTGGCAATATGAAAACGGCTGTCAAGAACCGCCAGGATCTTGGCGTATAGAATGAGTGCCTGAGCGCCACGTGGGCTGGCTCCGAAACGCACGTACCGCTTCACCATCTCGGTGGCAGCTGGCTGGTCCGGGTGTGTTGCCAGGACCATGTTGATCGCGTGTCGCTGCACGTCCTCACCGACGGGTATCTGACGCGCCAGTTCTCGAAGTTCCAGA
>JAPYTO010000188.1 GCA_029941865.1 Fuerstiella sp.
CACTGTGGCCGAAATGCTTAACACATTTTTGACGTCGATGAATCAGAGGCAGGTAAGCCGTTGAGGGCATGTTGATTGGCGTACGAATGCCAGCGTAATACGCTAGCAGGCTGTCCGGATACCTGCTTCGCCCTGGATATCGCTGGCGAAATGGTGTAAACAAGTTTCGGTTGACAGGACATTCTTTTTTGAGTTGTTGAGCGAGCGCAGGGATGAGTCGCAAGTTTCGTGACTGGCAGCCGGATGCCAGCTGGTTGTTTCCGCCGTCTCCCCGAGATTGGCTGCCGGACGGCCATCTGGTTGACTTTCTGCTGGAGGTGACCACTGAGGTCGATATTTCACCGATCATGGACGACTACGCCAGCGATAACGGCGGTCAGCCTCCCTTCCATCCGCGGATGATGCTTGTTCTTCTGCTGTATGCTTACAGCGAAGGCGTATTCTCATCTCGGAAGATCATGAAGCGATGCGTCACCGACGTGGCCTTTCGAGTCATCGTGGGTGAAGACATTCCCGACTTTCGCCGCATCGCGGAATTTCGAGCTCGGCATCTGAAACATCTGCAGTCGTTGTTTCTGGAAGTGCTTGTTCTGTGTCGTGAAGCCGGGCTGCTGAAGCTGGGACGACTCTCGCTGGATGGCACGAAAGTCAAAGCGAACGCGTCGCGTAACAAGGCGATGAGCTACGATCGCATGGAGCCGGAAGTTGAGCGACTGCAGCAGGAAATCGCCTCTCTGCTGGCTCGGGCCAACGAAGCGGATGTCGCTGATGACGATCAGTTCGGCGATCTGACGGGCTACGAAATTCCAGACGAACTGAAACGTCGCGACAGCCGGCTGGCGAAGATACTCGAAGCGAAGGCAGCGTTGGAAGAAGCGGCTCGTCAGAAGGCTCAGGACCACGTCGACAGGATGGAGGCGGAAGGCCGCAACCATCGCACCAATCCGAACGACGCCGTTCCCGTTCCGAAAGCTCAACGCAATTTTACTGACCCGGAATCGAAGATCATGAAGACTTCGAACAAAGGCTTTGATCAGTGCGGGAACGCTCAGGCGGTTGCCAACGAGCAACAAATCATCATCGCAGCGGATGTCACCGATCAGGCGAACGATGTTCGTCAGACGGTTCCGATGATGGATCAGACGATTGCCAATCTTGATGATGCGGGCGTCACGGAGAACATCAAAGCGTTCACCGCCGACGCGGGTTACTTCAGCGAAGACAACATGGAAGCCGTGGATTCGAATGAACGAATCGACGACGCTTTCATCGCGACGGGTCGTCAGAAACACAACGACAAGGTTCCGGACGCACCGAAAGGCAGGCCGCCGAAAGACCTCACACCAAAACAGAAGATGGCTCGCCGGAACCGAACACAGAAGGGGAAGGAAGAGTACGCTCGGCGGAAGGTGATCATCGAACCGGTGTTCGGCCAGATCAAATCGGGCCTTGGGTTTCGCACTTTCCTCCTGCGAGGCCTTGAGAAGATGAAGGGGGAATGGAATCTTGTGTGTCTGGTTCACAACTTGCTGAAGTTGTTCAGAAGCGGTGCGCGGACCGCAACGTAAAATGACCGTTGGGGGGTGGTCTGCGTGGAATTTCTGCCATTTGCAAAGCCCTGAACCTGCGTGGTTACTCCATCTTCCACGCTGATCACCAGCAGCGACAATCAAAGCGACCGGCCACTGAAAATTTTGAAATTTCAGCTGCCACCGGCCACGACAAAGAACCGCTTTCCGGACACGCTGCTAGGGAATCCGCTAACACGGCGTTAGTGCACAGCAACTCCCCTGTCGTAGACGGAAGCCCCGCTATGCATCCCTCAGTAATGTGGACCCTTCTGTTTTTCGTTGCAACTTGCACATCTGCCAATGCTGATGAACCGGCCATAGAGAAGAAGGCATCACCAGCGAGGTGGGATGATGCATTTTTTGGAATCATGCTTGAAAAGCCATCACGTGGCAGGTTCTGGGTTGTGGCGGATACGATCGCAAACTCAGATGGAGACAAACTAAAACCTGGCGACAGAATCATGGAGATTGATGGTAAACGGGTCACGGTTGATGACGACCTCATGGCCATGCTGCATGCCGCCAACGACGAAATTGAACTTCGTGCGAGCCGCACTGTGGGAGGAAAACGAGCAATCGACCGAAGTAAATTCAAAAGAACCACGCGGTGGAAATCGCTTAAGAAAGTTTTTGATGTCGAGGTCGACGCCATCAACAATTGGAGTCGCATGCGTGTCTCGACCTTGTCAGAGTCGTTGTCAACAAGCACCCATCTGTTGCCTGAATTCATCTGGGAAGATGAACACTTGGAGCGTGTGCTACTTAAATTCCAGTACCGTAATCCAGACTGGCTGTTCATAAGAAAACTAACGATCAAGTACGCGGGAAAAACATTTGAGATCGCGAGGGACATGAAGCGAGAAGTACGCACAGGTGGTGGGATAAAAGAGTGGTGCACAGTGAGCGGGAAGCAGGCAGAAGAAATACTGAAACACATCGGCGAGAATCCGAAGGGTACGTTCTGGAATACTTCGGTGACAAGCGGCGGACAGCGGTCGCTGTTAAGCGGGTTCCGATCTACTGGAAGCTGGACCTGTATGAGGCGATGATTGATCACGCCGGTTCTGGTGGTGTGCCCGGGTTTGTGCGTGAGAGCGTTCACCAGGACCTGCTGGAACAGGGCGTGAAGGGGTTGTCACCGCTGCCAGTGTGGCGTGAGGTTCGACAACGAAATGCGAAAGTACGCGCGTCCAAGGGCAAAGCCAGGAGTGTGAAGAAGTATAAGGAGGGTCCTGATGATCACCAGAAGGATCACTACCATCCCGTGGCAGTTCCTGAGGATTGGTGGTTCAAGATCGACGAGCTGTGGCCGAAGGAGGTCAGCACGTTCATTATGTCCTGTGCTCAGGCCCGCCTGCAGGTGGAGACGGATCAGTTGTACGTGGCAAAACGCACGATGAAGGCGTTTCTGACGGAATTCGCTGAAGATTGAGCGTGACGTACGCGAACAGCTGAGATTCACGGAACAGAACATCCGGACTCACTGCCGAAATCACCGCGTGGACCCACCTGCCAGGATCCCGTGGAGTAAATCTGGCGGTCTTATATATTTCCGTTATCCGTATGCGGTAGACCGACGTTCCTTATGTCCTGTGGGGGGAGAGTTTCGTCTTGAAGTAGTGTTTTTTCGTAGGAGGATTGAGAGATGAGTGATGAGAATATGAACGAAGAGCATGTCCAACAGGGATGGTCGGTCGAAAATTACCATGAAGGCCCCGATCGGGAGTCTGTAGTTGTAGAGCACTGTCGTCGCCCAGATTTGTCGTTAAAGACGACTGTGAACACGGCCCAGGCCGATACCGACTCCGACCTGAAGTCGCTGAAACAGATTGACCGTTTGCAGCAGGAAGTCGCTGAGAAGCAGCAACGGGGTAGGGAAGTAACCGACGTTGAACGCGGGATTCAGGCGTTGGACGACCTGCTTTTCGAGGAGGTTCGTCGGGATGAGTCGACTGCACATTGTCTGGTCGGTGATTTTTCCCTGGGTGATGTGCTCGCGACAAAATATCCCAACGTCGGCATCGAAGACTCAAATATCGTGCCGTGGCCGAACCTGATCAAGAATCTGCGGCTGAGTTGCGCGAACGACTGGTTGACCGCTGGCGAAGCGCCCGCCCACGTCATTGCGGCGTGGATAGGTCACAGCCTCGCAGTTCAGAACAGCAGTTACGCAATCGTTTCTGACGGGCATTTCGAAACGTTCAACGCACGGCCACAAGTCACACACGAAAGTGGCAACCATAGTGGCAACAAACAGCCGCGAATCGATGCGAACGACCACGAATCGGAGTTGTCACCTGTGTTGTCACCTGTGTTGTCACCGGGCGAAAAAACGTTGGGGGCCAATGAAAACACAGAGTTTTCTACGCCGGTTTCTCAATCTACAAAGAAATTGTGCTTCGCATTGCCGCCGCTGATCAGGTAGGCAATCAAATCAAGAATTTCTTCTTTAGTCATTCGATTGAAAAGTCCGGTCGGCATCGGTGAAGTTTTCGACGCAAACATTTCTTCGATTTCCGAGCGTTTAACACTCACCCGTTTGTTGGGGTCGGTCAGATCGGTGTTGAGTGTGATTTTATCCCCATTCAAATTGACCACCACACCGGAGTGAATAATGCCGTCCAGTGTCAGGACCTGGACCGCGGAAAACTGATCGTTGATCACCTTGCTGGGGTTGATGACCTGATCCAACAGGTCGTGGGCCGAGTAACGACGTCCGGCGGACGTCAGGTCCGGTCCCGTCATGCCGCCCTGATCGGCAAAGCGATGACAGGCGTAACAACCAGTGGCTGCGAACATCTTCCGACCATTCGTGAAGTCTCGTTTCTTTAATCCCGTGCGAGCGGCGGCAGAGAGTTCGTCGAGAGTCCACTCCGTCATGCTTCGGCCGGCAAAGATTTCTCCCAGGTTTTCCAATGCTGACTTCTTCACTGCCTTTTTCGCCAGCAGCTCCGCCATAGATTTTTTTTCCGTCTCGCTCAGTGATGCAACTGCGTCGTCACGAATGAATTCGATGAACTTGTCGAAACTGGCCCCACCTTTGTAGTTGGCAGCCTTCAGAAACCACTCGAAATAAGCTGTGTGCAATTCCGTCGTCCATCCGGCTGTCACCAGGCGAATCGAACGAGCATATTGCATCTGCTCTTCCTGAGTCGGAGCTGCAGCGATCAGTGCCATGGCCTTGCCCGCGACGTTCGGTGACTGTAGCCACGCCAGCGTTTCACACAACAACCAGTTCAAATCAGTGGATTCCGCAGGGAACAACGGACTGAAGCGGTCGATCAGTTTTTGAGCCGTAGCATCGTCGGGTCGACCGAAACGGTTAAGGATAATCTGTGTCGCTCGTTGCAGCGTTAGCTGTTGTGATAACCCAAGAGTTGACGAATCGATCGACGTGACCTTGGCCAGCAGTTTGTCTCGCATAGCGATGTCGACTTCCGGGGTCTCGTCGGTTCGGTGCTGAGGACAGACGCCGGCCACGCGGGCCAGAGCCAGCAATGCTTCGGCCTGTTTGGCTGGATCAGATTCGGCCAGTGCCTTGTCAGCCCATGTTTCCATCGGCTGGTGTTCAATCGCTGTGCGCGCCGCGAAACGAATAAAGCGATCATCGTCAGCAAGGTAAGGCCACGCAACCTTGATCGCGGTGGGATCCTGTTGGCCGTGGAATGCCTCCAAAGCGTGGCGAGTGTTTCTGGCGGCGTTGTCCGTCGTCGTGCTTTGAACTAATTCAGTCGATTCATCGCCGACATAAGTCACGCGGTACAGACCGGACTGGACGCGGCGCCCGCCAATGGTGAAATACATCGCACCGTCCTGAGGATGAATAATGGCATCCGTGATCGGAAGAGGTACTCCAGTAACGAATTCCTCCTTAGTTGCCTTGTAGGAAGAACCATCGGGTTCCAGGTGGACGGCATACAGCTTGCCCCAACTCCAGTCGAGCGCGAACAAAGCGTTCTGATACTTCGCCGGAAACTTTGCTCCGTAGCCAAACGTCATGCCGGTCGGTGAGCCGGGGCCAATGTCAAGCACGCCGGGCAGGTTGTCGGCATAGAAGGGTGGCCGTTTTCCAGCACCGTTGCGCCAGCCAAATTCTGCTCCGCTGACAACGTGACAAATCCTGGTGGGACGATACCACGGCGTGTTGAAGTCGTATTCCATGTCGGCGTCGTAAGTGAATAACTCACCGTCACGATTGACCGCGGCGTCGAAAATGTTGCGAAATCCGGATGCAACGGCTTCGAACTTCTGGCCGTCCGGAGAAACGCGATAGACGATCCCGCCGGGGGCCAGTACGCCCCGATTGTGACCACGACCGTCCGGCATGCTCGGCAGCAGATGATCTTCTCCCCAGACCTGGCGAACCGGAGAAGTCGCAGCGAGTTCCGGAGGCGAGGCGTTGTTGCCCGTGATCAGGTACAGAGCTTTGCCATCGGGGGTAGGCATCAAAGCGTGAACGCCGTGATCGCTTTTGGATTGAACTTCGTGAAGTAACTCAACCTTGTCCAAATGGTCGTCGCCGTCACTGTCGGTAATCCGGTACAGGCCCGATGGAATCTTTCGTTCGTAGTCATTGACACCGACGTACAGAGCATCGAATGCCCAGACCATGCCGTTGACCGCTCGAATCTCGGCGGGGACTTTTTCAATGGTCGTCGGATCAAGGGGCTTGTCGGTTGCAGGCGGAGTAATGCGATACATGCCGCCAAACTGATCGCTGACCAGAATTCGGCCCTTGTTGTCCGTGCACAGATTGACCCACGACCCCTGGTCCTCACTGGGCACCGAGTACAGCAGCTCGACCTTAAATCCATCCTTCACTTTGATGTTAGACACCGGCGTTGCCGTCGGCTCCGCAGCCACCAGGTCGCCGCCCAACCAGCCTGCCAATACACCCACAATCACGATCAGATGGCAATAACGCACTATAGTTTTCTCCGGTCAAATTCACCGACATTTCTCAGACGACATCCGCCAGGCGACATCGCCTGAGGTTTGAGTAAAAAACGCACCTGCCACAAGCACTTCAACCCGAGCTCCGCATTGAAAATCGACGGGGCTCATCACAACCCAACGAAAACAACATGTTCATCATGGGCTGCATGATCCGCCCAAATATTTTTCACCGTGCTCGGTGAAAAACTCGGACGATCATCGGACTGATGTTGCCCGGCCGGATGTTGCAAACTCTCCGGGGGCAGATTGTCCGAGATGCTCTGTGGGTGGACATTGTTACCAACGAAACACCTTGCTTCAATCTTTCCTGAGAGATCTTTCAAAGACAGGAAACAGTTCTCGTTCCGACATTCGGCATGCGCCCGTCTATTGAACGATTCGACAAACGCGTTATCTGAGGGTTTTCCCGGACGGCTGAGCGTCGGCGAAGTTCATTATGGTGACCGCGCCGGGCATTGCTGGAGTGGTCACTGAAAAAACAACAGAGTTGGATCAAGCCGGCGATTTAAGAGCGAGTACATGGATGAAATCATGAAACGCATCGCCAAAATCGCAACGTCGTCCGCCAGATCGTTTAACCGCGTGGGCAACGCCCCGCGTTCCCTTCTGCGTCGGAGCAACGCACGACACCGGCGTCCACCGCGTCCGGCATTTGGCACCGAACGCGCGGCCCGCTGGGTGACGCGGTGAATTGACAGCTGTTCTTCCTGCCTGCCCCATCAATGTTTCTTCCTGAGCAGGATAGGAAGTTGGTGATCGCGACCGAAGGCATCGTGCAACTATGCGCAATGATTTCGGCGAGCTATGTCAAACATCCAGAGCAAAAGAAGCACAGGAATTGATTCGCAACCACGCCACGTCATACTGGGGCACAGTCAACTTTGTGGAACCCAACCGGAAAAGGAACGAAACGTGAAGCAGGTCCTTACATGCACGCTGTGCATGCTTTGTCTTTCATCGATCGCGAACGCGGTAGACGATCGTCCGAACATTCTCTACATCATGTCGGACGATCACGCCTGCAATGCGATCAGCGCTTACGGCGGCCGGCTGGCGAAAGTGGCTCCCACGCCAAATATCGACCGGATTGCAGCGGAGGGCATCCGGATGGACAGGTGCTTCGTCACCAATTCGATCTGTACGCCCAGTCGCGCGGTCATTCTCTCCGGCCAGCACTCACACGTGAACGGCGTTAAGACACTGGGGGACGCTTTTCCCGGTCCGGATTCGGGGACGCCCAATGTTGCCGACATGCTGCGTCGATCCGGATATCAAACGGCTCTGATTGGCAAGTGGCACCTGCGATCGGCGCCGTGGGGTTTTGATTACTGGAAGGTCGGACCGGGACAGGGATTCTACTACAACCCCATTTTCGTGTCCTCGACCGACGGCGTCGAATATAATTCGCGACCGTCCAGGCAGACGCAGCGCACTGAGGGCTATTACACCGACCTGGTCACCGACTATGCCGTCGAATGGCTGACGGAACGTGACACGAAGAAGCCCTTCTTCATGATGCTGCACCACAAAGCTCCGCACGGAAAATGGGAGCCCGCGGAGCGTCATAAGAAATATCTGGCCGATGTAAAGATCCCCGAACCGACCACACTTTGGGAGGATTTTTCACATCGCTCGGACGCCACCAAAAACATGGGAACTTCCATCACAAGTCGTCTTGCCCCACGACGCACGATGGTCGAAGACGTGCAGAAGGCCAATTGGCCTGCGGGTTCTGTCGATATGACGGGAATGACTGAGCTGGAAAAGGGCAAGGCCGCCTATCAGAAGTATCTGCACGACTATCTCGGCTGTGTGAAGGCGGTCGACGAAAGCGTGGGACGCGTGCTCGACTACCTCGACACCAACGGGCTGACGGAAAACACGCTGGTCATTTACACGGCCGATCAGGGGATGTTTCTTGGCGAGCATGATTATTTCGACAAGCGCTGGATCTATGAAGAGTGTTTCCGCATGCCGCTGCTGGCTCGACTGCCTGGCACCATCAAGGCCGGATCGGTCGATGACACCCACCTCTGTTCAAACCTGGACTTCGCTCAAACGCTGCTTGAGTTTGCCCATGTGAATGAGGCACCGGAAATCGCAAAAATGCAGGGCCACAGCCTGCGCCCTCTGTTTGCGGGCGAAGGCCCGGACCAATGGCGCGACGCCGTGTATTATCGGTATTGGATGCACCTCGCTCACCATCACATCCCTGGCCATTACGGTGTGCGGGACGGACGGTACAAGCTGGCATTCTTCTACGGTCTGCCCCTTGACGCCACCCTCGGCAAAGGCAACTTCCCACCCAGCACGGCCGGCTGGGAACTGTACGATCTTAAAGCCGAACCCCAGGAGACGAACAACGTCTACAGTGACGGCAAATATGCTAAGGTCGTGAATCGTCTCAAGACGCGGCTCCTGGAATTGAAGCAGGAATACGGCGATCTCGACGAGGGCTATCCGGCCCTCATGAAAGTGCGTGCAGAGCATTGGAAGTGATGAGGAAAACCGCCGGACATGGCAAGAGGCCGCAGCTCAATTTGCGGGCGTTGAGCTGCTCCCCTGTTCTCAATTTGCAGGACGGATCCAGGAGCCTCAACGATTTCGCTCCGGCAATGGGAGGCACGTGAATGTGAGATTATGCTGCGGGATGTCGGAACTTCGCTTCGCTCGGTCCGGCCTTGAGTCAGCGAATACCTCGGACAAAGAGATACGAAGCCGGTCATCGCTCCGTTTTTCCGGTTAACGCAATCAGCTGCGAAGCCGTGCGGAAGTAGATGGTTTCGTTCGCCACAGCGGGAGTTGCAAAACAGTCGTCTCCAAGTGGATTGCTGGCCAGCTTTGTGAATTGTTCAGAGGCGGCAAGCACGATCACGTTGCCACTTCGGTCCACGCAGAAGAGTCTGTCGCCGACGCAGATTGGTGAGGCGTAGAACTTCCCCCGGACTCGCTCACGCCAGATTTCCTGGCCGTCTGCCGCGTCAATGCAGCTGACGATCCCGGTTTCACAGGTCATGAACAGCAGGCCGTTCCTGTAAATTGGTGTCGGGACCAAAGGAATCGATTTTACGATTTCGAAGACAACTTCCGCTTCGTCGTTTTGGTCGTTCGGCGGACGCACGGCGATCAGTTTTTCACCCACAAGTCCTCTGCCGTGACTTCCGATAATCAGGTCTCCGGCAAGCACTGGAGACATAACGGTTCTGGAACGCAGGGCGTCTTCGACTTTCCAGTTGATCTTCCCGGTTGCAGGATCAACACCCGTCATGCCGTTGCCCGTACCGAAGAACACAATTTCCCTACTGCCATTGTCGAGTTGGCGGACACAGGGAGTCGCATAGCCAGCGATGATGGTGCGACGATCAATTTTCCACTGCACCTTTCCAGTCGCTCGATCAAACGCAATCGCAGAACTCTTTCCGGGCTCCGTTAGTTTTATGGTTTCCGGCAGAAACCGTACCATGATTTTCGGATCCATCTGATCGTTCAGGATCACCACCACGTCATCGACGATGATTGGACACGGAGCACCTCCCCACGCGGACTTGTATTCTCCCATGTCGCGTCGCCAGATCTCGTGACCGTTATTACTCAGCGCGACCAGCATGAAGGAGTCTGTCGAGGTCCACGCGGCGACAACACCATTTGCATCAGCGGCTGGCGTCGATGAGGCATAGTTATTGTCAGAATGAAGATGGCCGGGTGTCGAATCGAATGCTCTTTGCCAAAGTAGCTTTCCATCGGCCGCGTTCACACACAGAACAGATCGTTGGGCGGTCTGTTCATCACCGGACAACAGATAGATGTGATTCCCGACGACGACCGGCGAACCGTGGCCCTGGCCAGGCAGGTCGGTAGTCCATGCATAATCGTCAGCCGTCCATGTTGTCGGGATGTTTTTTGCGTCGCTGATACCTGTTCCGTTGGGACCGCGAAATCGCGGCCAATCAGCGGACTCAGCCAGCACGGCCAACAGAAAGAAGCTGAAAATCAACACTGGTTTCATATGAGGCATCGCAAAACAGGAACGGCCGCAGGGACGAGAAGCGAAGTGATGGTTAACGGGCGCTATGGACGTCTTCGTTCAGGACCTTGCCTGTGAAGCTGTGATGTCGGAAGATCGCCACCGGATTTCCCTGGTCCCGCTTCACTTCAACTCGCAGAAAGCCACCGACGATGTTGAGGTACCGGTGCATGTCTGAACGATTTCTTTCGCTAAATCCGCTGGCATGTTTGTTGGTTGTCGGTCCGCAGGAATACTCGCGAACGCCGCTGGCAGGATCGACAGAAACGTATTGCCAGTGTCGGTCGCCGCAGACGACGAACATGTTCTTCTGCTGGCCGATGAAATCGCGAAGTTCGTTGCCTTCATGCGTAAAACCGGTATTGGCATGGTTGTCCTTCTTGTTGCCGCGATCGGGGCCGACCAGGGGAGTCGGACTGATGAGGATACGGAACGCAGCGTCGGAAGCTTTCACGGTGTCAAAGAACCATTGTTTCTGCTCTGTGCCCCAGATCGTTTTCTCCGGCCCGTCCGGTGCCGTGTTAGGGCTTCGAAAGTCGCGCCCTTCGACAAGCCAGATCTGCAGATCCTTTCCCCAGCGGATCGTCCGGTAAGTCTTTGTCCCCATCGGCACCTGCTCAGGGAATAACGCGAGACCCTGTTCCCAGGTCAGGTCGCCATAGGACTGGCCCGGCCAGCAGTCATTCTTCAGAGTGTCATGATCGTCCTTGATGAAATAGCTGGCGGTGTGATTGTGAAAGGCGCGCTGGAAGGGCATCGCGTAGATCCGGTTCCACTTAAAGCGAGCCAGTTCGACGTTGTCCGCGAAAGGCTGAGCCTTGTCGTAATATTCGATGTCTCCGGTGTGCACGAAGAAGTCGACCCCCAGTTCCTGCATTCGCGGATAGATCTGGTGACCGTTTGCCGGATCGTCGCGACGCGGGTAGTCCTGTCCCGTCACCACTGAGAACCGAACGGGCGCGGCTACGTCGTTAGTCGGAGCGGTCACAAAGGATCCCTGCACCGTCGAACTGATCTCGCCTGTGGCCTCCGGGCGTGCCTCGGCAATGACGGTGTATCTGGTTCCGGAAGTCAGATCGGAGAGTGCGAACTGGTGCGTATAATTGTGATTGGTGGCAACCGCCTGCCAGTCGGTGGTGGTCGCTGCGGCCCGCCTTGTCTGCGGCCAGTAGCGAAGACGAACAGAGCCCGTCGTCCCGGGTACTGCACCTTCCATCACGTCCAGGTCGTCGTATGGCAGCGACCTTCGTTTTTTGTCGCTGTTCTTTGGGAACGGCTTTCCGTCGGTGTTCCGTTCGGCGGCTTTAGTCAAACGTGTCCAGACGATCGCGTTGTGCGCAGTCACTTCACCGATCTTGATGCCGTTGGCCTGATGTGCGGCGATCGCTGACGCCGGGGCCAGCATGACGGCCAGCAGTGTTGGCAATACGATATTCTTCATCATCTTCATTCCTGTTACGTGTTCACTCAAGAACTTACCACTCGTGGGGCAAGGTGACGCAGGTCGCCTGTCGGAAGTCGTCCAGGTGAATCGCGATTTGCCAGGTAGTCTGACCGACATGATCGTTAATTGCGAACAGCAGTCACGACTCGCCACTCACTTGACGAAAGAGAATCAGCCGTGGCAACCAACGCCGTCAACAACGGCTGGATCGTACTGATGCGCCGTTCGTTTAACCGCATGGGCAGCGACCCGCGTCATTTTGGCACGCAGGCGCGCGGCCCGCTGGGCAACGCGGTTAAACGTCAGCAGTCCACATCATTCGTCCTGCGGGCACTTTGTCTCATTACCAGGCTCCGCCCTGGTAACGCCCAGGAGGCTGTCCGGTTAGCTGAAAGAGTGAGCCGCAAGGCGCTAGCTGCGGATAAAAACACTGCCAAACACCGGCGGCTAGCGCCGTGCCGCTCACAGGAACCGACGTACCCGGACAGGCTGCCAGCCTCGAAACGCGTGTCGTCATGAATGGTTGTGCAGTCAGGCAGTTACGTAGCCTCGCACTTGTTCGATTACCTCGTGGCCGCGAAACTACTTAACACCCTGTCCGTCATGTCTCAGGCATTTGAATTGCACCGGAAAAATCCGGCAGCCGTCATCGGGACAGCAGAGAGCGCGGTGCCCAGCCAACCTTCCGTTCCAATCCGCTACTCGATGGTGAACGAGTTGATGTCAAGTTCCGGTTCAGACTCGCTGTCGTCGGGACCAAAGATGGACTTCAGCCATGTCGTGGAAGGCCATGCGAAGGGGCGGAACTTCTCAGTCGCCCCCGTCTGATCTCGATAGACGATGGCTCGGCCGGGACCCAATGTGGAAGCGACCGGTGTGTCGACCAGACTGGCTGAGTCTGTCTGATTCATGCGGAAGGCGATCCTGTGCTCGAATTCGCGGAGCAGCGAATTCGACAGCCAGCGAACCGCGTTGCTGAACGTGTCTGACCAGACGATGACGTGTACGCCAACCACGGGACCTCGCTTCAGAATCTCGCTGAACTTATTGGCAATGGTTAATGGTTTCGGCTCGCCAAAACCGCCCATGCCGAAGTCGTCATCGTCTTTTCTGAGACTGCGAAACTGTCCCACGTTGCGCACGACAAGGAAAATTTCCGCACCTGCTGACCGTTCTGAATTTTCCTCACGTTGCAACACTTCTGTGTGAAATTCATCAACAAGTGTGTCGCAGTCGCTATCCCGCTTAAACTCAAGCGAATCCTCTCCCAGGTGCTGTCTGATGTTCCTGAAGCGGTTTACGGATTCCTCGTTGCGACCGTCCTGCAACAGCACAAACCGGGAAGCCGGCGCGTCAGCCGACGTCGGTGGCTGAGGCCGGCAGCAGATGCTTAGCGCCGCATACGCCAGCAGACTATCGACCTGATTCTCGTCCTGACCGATGATCAGCAGGTTTTGTCCACTGGCGCGACGCAGTTCGACACATGTGGGTGCTGCGATAGCAACGGGTTCACCCAGCCAGATCGTGACGGTTTCCGTTGGTCGCCGCGTTGCATCTTCCGACATGGACAGATAGGCGTTCATCGGGCCACACAATTCCGCCGTTGGCGGTACGTTGCCTTCAAAAACCACCATGCTGTAGTCAGCACGGTCGGCAGCACCGGGAATTGCGAGCATCGTCCTGATGGCTTCTTCTCGACGGGCATCATCCAGCCAGGCGATCTGAAACTGATGATTGCCCTGCACCATTCCGTTCGCAT
>JAPYTO010000189.1:0-7331 GCA_029941865.1 Fuerstiella sp.
ATGCGATGCAGACGCTGCAGCACCCAAAGCTGGTGCTGATGTTGTGTTGGAGTGTCCAACATTGATCGAAACCTGATCGATTGCGGAAGAGTGAGCTGTGTTCGAGAGGAGTCATCGAATATCGATGGTGTCGAAATTGCGGGCAGTTCCGCAATTCGCGGATGCACTGCCTATGCCGCGCCACATGCGCGGATCGAACCGCATGTGTGAATCATTTGGCGTGTACTGATGAGTCAAAGTGTGATGGTTGTGCCCGGAATAGCGAACACAGCGTGGCGGCTTCCATGAAGGCACGTATGCGGCCAATTGAGATCAAAACGTCTCGTCGTGTGAAGTCCTGCGATCCTGAATATGCCAACCGCAACGTGCCTGCTGGCTCGTTTGTTGAACCGGCAGAATCTGCGGCTGAATCGGCCTTCAACTCTGCCGCCCCATTGCGTGAGTCCTGGGCAGACAGCCTGGAATGGATGCCCCGGCAGCGACCTGCCGTTCCATGATCGCCGGTTTGACATCACGCCGCCGCAACGACTTGCCTCATCAACGCGGAAGTCTGGAGTAGCGGTGTGCTTTTCGTCACCTCTGGGTAACAGGTTATTAGCGAGTGCGGAGGTCCCATCTGTAAAGCTGGCGACGTAGTGCCCCCTGTCTGACGGGACACCGTCGCATGGAGGCCGTCACCTGTTCAGCCTGCCGAAATTGACAAGTTCGTGTACGTTGCTCAAAGTCCAGGGACACAGGTGAATCGAGCTGAGTACGCCGCTAGACTAGTGGTTGACGGTTTCGGATGACGAACCGACATCACGAGAAAGAATCAGCAGATGTGGCACACATCAGAAGGTGACCGGCTTCTTGAGGCTGCAGAAGCTCGTCTGTTCAAGGCCGGAGTGACAGGGCTTGTTGAACGAGTCAAGGAAGAAGCTCGCGCTGATAGCGGTGGCTACAGCATCGCATTGTTTGATGAATTGACCTGGTCTCAGCGACTTGCGGTGCTGGAATCCGTGGCGACGCACCTGCTGACAAAAACCGGACAAATGCCGGAACTTACGGCAGTCAATGAAGCGGCCGTCGGAGCCGTCTTTGATCACATCAGTTTCGAAATCGATATGGAGATCGACGATGTTCCATCCGGTACCGTGTGGCGTCAGCTGGTGCTTGATGCCTGCCACGAATGCTTCGGTGATGAGTTGCAGGAGCATGACGAATCCGATGACGAAGAGTTGTCAGAAGAAGACGCTGACTATCTGCCCGAATCAGCCAGCAGCGACCGGCCGGATCTATGGCATCCGCTGGTACAGTCTCTGGCGGATCGGATCCTCTGGGATCGCGACTATGAATTAATGGGAGAATTTCTCGACGAACCCCCTGAAAAGGCCGCCATGCTGCGACAGATTATGGGCATAGGCGATGACTACTTTGCCGCCGCAGCAGTAGATCTTCATTCGGATCAGGAAGCCGCAGAAACTCTGCGTCGGCTCGCTGGAATCCTGCAGTGACACTTCATCTACTCATGTGATGGCGACTGCAGTTCTGTCACCGCGCAGACTGGTGTTGCGAGTTGTCGCCAGACGAGTTGCCGGTGGGTCGGTTCAAGCAGCATGAGGCGCGCGAGTGTTTCGCGGATGGCCGGAGATGCTCCGCACATGGCCGTCCTGGCACCGGTGCGAATGACTTCCATGCTGAGTTGAATCAGAATCCCCATGGTCGCGGAATCCAGCATCTCACAGCGAGAAAGATCAATCAGCAATCCCAGTCTGACGGTCAGCCCCATTTGTTTCATTGCTGAGTTGTACGCATATTGCTTCGCCTCATCGCTGAACTTGCGGGGATCTGCCGCCAGTATGACGACAAGGATGTCACCGACCGAGTCGCAGCGCAGGAACGGCGGGCCTTGTAGCGAAGACGTCATATTGGCCCCCTGGCAGTAACTTTGACGGGAGATCGTCTGCAGGCTGTGTGCGAACACTGCTTAAAACTCGGCAGTACGGTGCAAGGGGCTTTGGTGCGTGGCTCAAGGTGCTGTCCGCAATCAGATCGAGATCCATTGGCAGACCCCGCCATCAGGTTCCCGCAGCATCGTCCATGGCACACCGCTGGCGGTGAGAAAATGGGATCGATCCGCTGCAAAACGCGACTTCGGCGAATTCACAAAACTTTTGGAATTGCGGCGGAGAACGGCATTCGTTCGGCGTTTCAGCTACAGATTCTCGGTCGCTGTATCGTGCCGGGGCATTGTCTTTGGTCATTTCTCTGCGACGGAGAATTCCCATGGAGCGAACGCATAGCCGACGTTACCCCTGTGATAGAAAAGGGTTTACGCTGATTGAACTGTTGGTTGTGATTTCAATCATTGCCGTCCTGATGTCCTTAATTCTGCCAGCTGTACAAAATGCCAGGTCGGCAGCTCGGCGCGTACAGTGTTTGAGCAGGCTGCGACAGATTGGGGTGGCCGCGTCGGCCAGTGCGACAAAGTTAGGTGGACGTGTTCCGGCTTACGGAAAGTTCATTCCCCTGCCACCGGCAACCTCTCCCAACGCGGGCAACACTCAGTGCGGCAACGCAGGTGGGGTTGCTGGCGTGAACTGGGTGGTGACATGCCTGTCAGAACTTGACCGCCAGGATATCTTTGATCGCTTTGATCAGACGGTTGGCGGCTCCAGCACGGTCAATCTGGCACTTTCGCAGCTGCACCTCCCGGTACTGACGTGCCCTGATGATGACTCTGCTTTCGAGCAGCCGGGCGGACTCAGCTATGTCATCAATGCGGGATATGCCGACATGACGGTGCTGGATGCTTACGACGCGGCTATCCTTGCGGGAAATCTACCGGTGCAGACGCAGGTACACGCCCACGACATCAATCAATTTGACTGGGACGGCGACGGAAACGTTCCCGGAGTACCGGATCCTGCATATTTTGACAAGGACGATGCATCGATCACGCGAGATACAGGGATGTCATGGCTGCAGATTCGAAATAGAAATTTCAGCCAGACGATGAACACTGTGTACGACGGTTTTGAGAACACACTGTTTTTTACAGAGAATATCAACGCGGGGTGGACCGGAACGTGGTCGAATCCAACGGTCAGTAACTGCGGATTTGTGTATCCGGTGGAATCGACAACAGCCAGCGGTGCTGCGTTTCCGAACCCACCCGTTCCGATTGGCGTTGATGGTCTCCCCAACGCGATGCGTCACAACGGAGAGGGCACACCGTTTCCGTCGTCGAATCACCCGGGTGTCATTAACATCGTCCTTGTCAGCGGAAGCGCACGCACGCTCAGCGAGCAGGTCGACCGGTCCGTATATGTCCGCCTCGTGACTCCCAACGGCAGCAAGCTACGGTCGATTGCCGGCTTTTTGTCTCAGGATCCGATCGGGGATGCGTTTTGACGCGTCCTGTGATGTGACACAACACGGCTTTCTGATAATAATCCGTGCATGGAATCATCAGCGGAACAGCGCGTCACAAATGTGACTTTGGTCAGCGAATATCGGCAGCGTGTGCGCGACCTGAGAGGTTTTGGAAAGGCTCACTCCGTCCCATTTGCCAACACCGATCGGACGCAGAGTTTCGTCGGGCGAATTGCGGCTGACGAGATCGGCGAAGATCTTGACGCGCGTTTCGACGAGTTTCGGCGAAACTTTCGCTTCAGGCGGAACGATCTCGTTGTTTCGGAGCCGGAAAACGGGGAGGGTGCCATTGCCACACCGTGGTTTGAGTATCGAATCACAGTTACACACGATCCAAACGAGCCTTCCGAAGTGACCTGGCGACGTCAGATCACTGAATTTCGCGATCCCGTTCCTTTGCTGTCGCCTGAGTTTGCGGCGGTGTTTGGCACGGTGTTCGACACCGTGGAATTCACGCCTCTCGAGCCTATTTACATCGAGGCTTTTATTGACTCAATCGAAGACCGTGACGACGAATCGATCAGCCTGGACTACAACCGCCAAAGTACGTGGTGTGAGCTGGCCACTGCGTTGATTCCCGGCCGGTTACGGGTCGAATCGGACCGCGTCGCCTTTGTCACCCACGAGCCGCAGTTGCCCGCAAAACTACTGAGCGCATTCTTTGAGTTTCGAACGCAACTGACGGGTCTTGAGTGTTTCTGAGTTCAGTCGACTCGTATGGGCCGCGCTTCTTCGCGAACAAAAATGAGCCCGCTGTGCCCGCGAAGAAACTTAATTCCCTCGCTTGCACAGCGGGCTCACGTGCTACCCCACATGTCGTGGATCAGTTGTGTGGATTCTGTTATCAGCGACCGGCACCGTTGCCGCTGAATCCATTGAACAGGAAGTTAAACTGCATCATGCCAAGCAGTACGTTGCCGATTTCTTCCGGAAGTGTGTATCTCAGCAGGATCACGTCATTGGGTTGAATCAGGACGCGTCCGGCAGGACTCTGCAATGCCTCCTTGAGGTCGATTTTCATCGTGATTGCGTTGCCGCATGGAAGCTCGCGGATCAATATGACCTGTGACGGCTGAATGTAGCCACCGCCACCGCCACCGCCACTACCACTACCGCCACCACCAACCCCACCGCCGCCGCCATTTCCGATTCCACCAATACCGGTGCCGGAACTGCCCAGGCTTCCTCCCGCTAACGCGACGGCGCCGACGATGTCCAGGTCTTTGTCCCGTGGCAGCGCGTGTTCTCCGCCCGCCAGCAACCCCCCGGTAAAGTACGTTTCCTTGTCCCGACTACGAATAATGACGATGTCGCCGTCCTCCAGGATGATGTCCTGTTGGGTGAACTGTGGCGGGTTAGACGGATGATATCGCAGTGGGACGCGTGTTACGTTTGGCGGATCTGGCTGTGGTGATTCGTCACAGAAACATGGATCCTCGCAGTCCTGACCGTTTTGCAGGGCGATGTGATTGAGCATTTGGTCAGAGCTGACTCCGTCCTCATACATTCCGCGGTAGATCATGATCTCGTTCTGCACGTCCAGACCCGGCATCCCGCCGGTTTCACTCAAAGCATGCAGGACGTCGTTTTCGTAGGCAGGAAGATCCAGTACGGTCCCGGTGCCCCGTTTGCTGATGTCCGCCAGTCCCCCGGACTCTTCTCGGATGACGAGTACGCGAACCGTTCGTTTTCGAATCATGGTCAGCGAGAACTGCACTTCAATCGGAAAATGCTGTTTGTCGACCGTGTATGCACGACGCACCCGCTCTGTGGCGTCGATGCGGGACAGCCCTTCAACCTGGATTGGGCCCACGATTGGTAACGCAATTGTTCCGTCTTCCTGCACCGGCACCGCACTGCCGATCGCGGGTAACAGGCTTCCGTCCTCCGGGAAATTGACGGGAGCCAGTTCAGGAAACAGTTCGTCGTCCTTGCGGATGAAAACATGAAACCCAAGCACGTCTCCCGGGGCGAGCCGATAGACATCCGGTGAATCCTGTCGCAGTCGCAGCAGAGAAATGTCTTCGAAATCGTTCTTTCTTTCCGCCTGCAGCAGCTCACGCGGCACGCGGGATACGGGAACTCCGTTAATGCACGTGCACCCGGTACTGAACGACGTCAGCAAGAGGACTGCCAGAAGGCAGCTGTTACGGCTGCCCGGTCGCCTTAACAGGGGCAGGTCGTTTTGGCTGACGTGGTTGTTCAATGAGATCGTCATGAGATTTCCTTCATCCCCAGAAGCTGAAGATGTCTCAGATTTCGTCCGTATCGTGCGGTTTGTATTCAGCTCGTAAGAGCCATGTTTTCAACAATGCTCGGCGCGTGATGACCACTTTGGCTGTCATGCACAGCGAATCATTCGTAAGGTCGCAGTTGAATGGGGCGGTCCGGGTTGCGTGGAAGCACCTGCGGATCATCACCGCTGTCCTCCGGGGCCAGAAGCAATTCGCTCTGTGTGTCGTCGATGACCGTCGTTCCACTCATTTGCTCAAGGTTCTCAAGTACGTTCGTTGACGGACGCCGTCGTGCAGCTTCAATATTCGCTCGTGCGGTCGGCGAAATCGGGATCTGCCCCATGTCACCATATCCGTCCTGTTTGGCGGCCAATGCTCCGTGCGAAAAGCCATCAAACCACGCATGAATCTTGTTTTTGCCCTCAAGTGTCTGATAGCACGGTTTCCAGTAACACTGCGGTGGAATCGTCGGCTGACAGCCGGAACCACCGTTCAGTACGGCCACGTAGCCTTCTTTGAAGCCTTTTGAAAAGTGCCATGGATAGTCAAGGTCGTCATAGACCCGTGACCAGTGTCCCCACGCTTTCAGCGCGAGGACGTCGTTACGGGCGTCCATTTCCATGGAAATGATACCGTCGCAGATGGCGGCACAACCCGTCAAACCTGACATGGCGGCCATCAGCAGTAGGGCAGTTGTAAAGCGTCTCATCGTCCTTGACTCCGCTTGCGGGATTCACCGCGTCAGCAAATCGGTTTGTTTCAGAACAGCTCTGCGTTGCGAACGACTTACTCCACAATCGGCAGCAACTGACCTTGACCCACGGCGGGCGTCGAATCATCAACCGGCGGCAGAGTGACAGGCGTATTCTTTCGACGATCGTTTAGAATTCTTTGCAGAGCAACGCTCACAGCCTCCAGCACATATGGGTCATTCTGTTCGACCGCCAGTCTCTGAAGATCTCCGCAGACTTTCACCGCTTGACCGCCAAAGTCTCCCAGAGTTGAGGCGGCCATGGCCACGACACCGATGTCTTCGTCTGACAGCAGCTTACCCAGGCCGTCTACACATTGTGCTGCCCACTGTGAGTCTGAACAGTTGCGGAGACTTGATGCCGCCTGAGACCTGAGATCTGAATCGCCGTCTGCCAGGAAGACGAGCAAATCGTCGATTCCCTTTTTCGTGATGACACGGCGCTGAATCAGGGCATCGAGAGCTGTGACTTTCAACAAACCGGATCCCTCGGCAGCAGCCTGCCTAAGGCTCTGATTGATGCTTTCATCGTCAGGCGACACGTCTGTCAGCAGCATCGCGGCTAACGCTTTGACCCCATTACTCTCGCCGTGCTGAAGGGCCGTGAACAACTCGTCACTGTGCTCCTGTGGCACTTCCATCCAGCTGGCAACCTGCTCGACTGTGACAACGCGGTCGGCGGCCGTCCACTCGGCCGCAAGCGACACTGAATTGATCTTATGGCTGCCCTGACCCTCATAGCCAACCGTGGCGATTTCCCTAATTGGTGCGAGCGTGGCAGGCATATCCGCAACATGAACTTTCGCCGCCGGCGCAAATTCCATACCCAGGACGGCGTCTTCACTCTCGTTCTCAATCACAGTCTCGGTCTCAGCCTCAATCACAGCCTCAATCACAGTCACAGTCACAGTCTCGGTCTCAGTCTCGGTCTC
>JAPYTO010000189.1:7431-9344 GCA_029941865.1 Fuerstiella sp.
GTCTCAGTCTCGGTCTCGGTTGCGACCGACAAGGGGGCTGCCACAATCGGTGAATCCGCCACCGTCGCCAGTTCCTGATTCGCGAACGTCGTCGTTGAAACGTTGTCAGTCGTAGTTGCCGCAGTGGAAGCCAGATCGATCACAGAGTCGTTAACAATGCCGGAAGCCAGTGCAACGGCAGTGATGTCGCCGGCATCGTCCGTCGCGGCGATAATCAGCTGTTCCGCTGTCTCCGGTGTCGCAGCCAGCGGTTTCGATACCTGGCCGGCAGGCTTCAGTGAGTCTGCCACGGCGATTGCCTGGCGTGTGCTGCGAGTTGTTGAGTCGAAAACTCGTTCCGATTTCAACGCGGCGATGTGTTCCAGGCGTTCACGAGCAACGAGATTGCCAGGTTCGGCCCTGAGCGCCTTGCGGTACATCATTTGAGCCTGGGCCAGACGTCCCTGATTCTCAAACATGCGACCAATGGCTGCCATTCGCTGCGGTGACGCATTCGTGGCGGCATTTCCCGCCGGAGAATTGACGACCGCGTCGACAGCTGCACATCCGACTCCGAACACAGATAGTCCGGACCCCAACAGGAATACCTGCACGGAGCGTTTCCAATACATTGCCAGTCCCCCCAAAACAAAACGCCGTCACCAACCTGACAGGTTTGTCTTTTCGCAGTTGCGAACTCAAAGGCTTGATCCTGTTGACAGCGTGTCAGCAGGCAGTACTTTGATGACTCTCGACCCCAAACGTCTGTTTACCAGGAAGAGGAGAAGGCGACGGGTCAAACCCCGCACCGCTCCATATCCAGTTCAACAGGCACTTCTGGTGTAATGATCGGTTTCCATACATTCGGACTATGCGTTGAAAAGGGAAAAACAGAGCAATCAACCGAATCCAATCCGTTTGAAAAAAAGTCGCCCAGCCCCCCGATGAGATTCAAGTTGGCGGTCACTAATCGTTTCGTGCCGCAGAATCCGATTCCTATCCAGTTCTTTCATTGCATGAATGCTCTTGCCATACCTTCACTGCTTCTGGTCGCATGGCGAACGTATCGCATGACCACAATCACGCGTGCGACGACGGCCACTGGTGCCCGGGTCTGGGCAATAGTGGCTATCGTGGCATGTCTGATCACGGCGGTTTGCCGACTTGACGTTGTGGCCGTGACCCCGCGAATCGGGTCCGTTCTGCAATATCTGTCCGCAGTTCTATTGTTGACACCGCTGATACATATGCTGGGCGCACGACGACCGGGAATTACTGCGTGGCCATGGTTTGTCATTTTGCCCCTGATCATCGTCCTGCAGTGGCCCGCTGCGTCAGAACTCATGGGAGACACGTCGGATGCAGCAGTTAAAATCCCATCACCGACGGTAATCGGCTTCCTGTTCGTGCTGTTGATGGGAAGTGGCAACTATTTTGGCACGGCCTGTACGTCATCGATGTTGTGTGGCGCAGCGGGAGCCACGTTGATTGTGCTGCCGGTTACCGAATGGGCCGCGTTTTCGAATGAATGGCTCTTTCCGCTCGGCTGTGCAATGCTGGCGATTGCGGCGGCGCTGTTGCCGCGACGTTTTTTTCTGCGGGACAATTCAGCCGTACCGCCGTCGCAGCTGTGGAGCGATTTTCGAGACCTCTACGGCATCGCCTGGTCCAAACGAGTGATGGACCGCGTCAATCAATTCGCAGAACGCGAAAATTGGGACACTCGAATGACACTCGACGGCTTTCAGCCCGTGCCTGCCGCGCCAGCTGGTCGAGGGGAATCTGCAGTTGACAGCCTGCTGGCGGTTCACGATTCGCAGCCCTGCCCCGTTGAACCAGCAGAACGATCGTGGCAGGTCTTATGCTGGGTGCTTCGTCGTTTTGTCGAACCAGAATTCGTGCGGCGGTATCTGCCGCATTCCGTCAACCTGCCG
>JAPYTO010000189.1:9444-13673 GCA_029941865.1 Fuerstiella sp.
CTGCCGCATTCCGTCAACCTGCCGGATGGTCCGGTCAACTGACCTGCGGCACGACCGAACGGCCGGGACACGTTGCTGTCAACCGGCATTCCGTGGACCTCAGTCCGACGACTTCACCGACTTGCTGGCCGAGTCTGACTTGCCGGAAGACGAATCGCTGGAAGATGACGTGTCCTTTGACGCGCTTTCCTGCGCCTTCTTTTCGGCCGAAGCGCCCTTCTTGTAGGACTCGCTGCGATAATCCGTCTGATAGAAACCGGATCCCTTGAAGATGATCCCACCGCCGGCGCTGATGATGCGTTCTGCTTTGGACTTACCGCAATCGGGGCACTTCTTTGTTGGAGGTGCTTTGATCGACTGGAAATCTTCCCACAGGTGATCACAGGCATTGCAGCGATATTCGTAAGTCGGCATCCGGGGATTCCTGTTGATGTTTGAAATGGCCTGTCGCAGGCCAAAGTCGCGAGACGAGTGGCTGTCCGCCCTTTTCTTATGGCGATGGCTCGTCGGTGACCGGATTGGCAGGTTCCGGCGGGGCGCAGGTCACGATAACCTTGGCCGGACGAATGATACGGTCATGGATCCTGTAACCAACCTCAACCACCTGGCAGATGGTCATCGGTTCGTGATCGGCCGAAGGGACCTGACTGAGCGCTTCGTGCAGGTTCGGGTCAAAGGACTGGCCTTCCGGATTGATCTGTTCTGCGGAATGCGCCTTCAGCGCGTCGTACAATTGTTGCGAGACCATCTTGATGCCGTCGACCAGATTCTGTGTGTCGCCGGACTGTTCAACCGCATCGATCGCTCGTTTGAGATTGTCAACGCCCGGTAATATGTCGCGAATCAGCGGCAATGACTGGTACTTCATTCCGTCGATGGCTTCTTTTTGGGTACGTCGACGAAAGTTCTCCAGTTCCGCCTGGATTCTCAATACGCGATCTCGCAGTTCGTCGTTGTCGCTCCGCACTTTCTGCAACTCGTCGTCGGCCGAGATCACAACGTCATCCGGCGTTGCCACCGCTTCGGATTCTGCAGCGGCGGCATTTGCTTCGCTTGCTTCCGTTTGTGCGTTTTTCGGGGCGTCTTCGTTTTTTGGTACGCTCATGGCTGGCTCGTGTTTGTGCTGAATACTGTCGGCGGCAGGACGCCACCGCTGTGTTATTCCTCTTCGTCGTCATCGCCGCCAAAGAAGTTCTTTACGTGGTCGAAGAAGGATTTCTGGTGCGGCATGACATCGGCATCTTCCAATTCGGCAAGTTCACGAAGAAGTTCCTCCTGTCGCTCGTTTAACCTGCGGGGCACCTCAACCTGAATTTCCACCAGCAGATCTCCGACATGGTGACGTCCGTTCGGATCCGGCATACCCTTATGGCGTAGTCGGATGACTTCGCCTGGCTGCGTTCCTGACCTGATTTTCTGCTGTGCCCGCCCCGTCAGCGTGGGAATCTCGACGTCCGCGCCCAGAGCCGCCTGGGAATACGAAATTGGCAGTCGGCACAGCAGATCCTGTCCGTCTCGTTCGAACAACGGATGATCCTTGACCTGAAAATTGACGTGCAGATCGCCACGAGGTCCACCTTTCAGGCCGGCCTCGCCTTCGCCTCGAATGGGCATCTGCATACCGCTGTCCACGCCGGCGGGAATGTTGATCTCCAGCGCAGAGGACTTCATCTGACGACCGCTGCCAGAGCAGTCGCCACACGGGTCTTTGATCGTCTTGCCCTCTCCCTTACACGACGGACAGGTGGTTTGAACGCGAAAGAATCCCTGCGACTGAATGACCTGACCGTGACCGTCGCACGTCGAACAGGTCCTTGTGTCGCTGCCGGGCTTCGCTCCCGACCCGCTGCAGGTGTCGCACACTTCCCGACGTTTGACTTCCAGTTGGCGTTTACAACCAGAGGCAGCTTCCGGAAGGTCCAGGACAATCGTCGTCTCCAGGGAGGCTCCGCGTCGCGCCCCGCTCCGGCCACCACGGCTTCGACCACCACCTCCGCCCCCAAAGCCGAAGCCTTCGAAGATGTCCCCAAAGGCGCTGAAGATGTCATTGACATCAGTAAACCCAGCGCCGCCACCGCGACCGGCAGCGCCAGAGACGCCTGCATGACCGAATTGGTCATAGCGGGCACGCTTTTTCGGGTCGCCAAGCACGTCAAACGCTTCGGACGCTTCCTTGAACTTCGTAATCGCTTCGTCGTCGCCCTGATTTCGGTCCGGGTGAAACTTTAGCGCAAGCTTGCGGTACGCCTTCTTGATCTCGTCCCCGGACGCAGAACGCGAAACCGTGAGTACTTCGTAGTAGCAAGTCTGAGTTGCCATTGTCACTTCCGGTCCCTCGTTTTGAGTGCATGTCGCACTCTGGCCTGCTTCGCCTATTTGTCTGTTCTGTAGCCTCAGCTTCCCTTACTGCCGCCGCGCATCGCCTTCGGCGACGCGTCATTCCGTCGTCGCAACAAAAACGGGACACCATTGCTGGTGCCCCGTGATTTTTTTCACTTTGCGGGGCCGACGAACTCTCGCAAGTTCGCTTCCCATGTCCTGTCGCTTCTTTGAAGAAGCCAACGTACGGCGGACCGCACAAAAATAACCTCGATCGGTTATTCTGAACTAGCGAACAGCACCCGCGACTTTACTTTTGGCACCGCCATCCGGATCGTCGGTTCGAGTCACCAGAACCTGAGTCGTAAGCATCAGGCCCGCGATGGACGCCGCGTGTGACAGAGCACTACGAACAACCTTGGCTGGGTCCAGAATGCCTGATTTCAGCATGTCGGCATATTCGCCTTTAGCGGCATCGTATCCATTAGCGCCCTTCAGCTGACGGACTTCGTCGGCGATGACAGCACCGTCTTCGCCACAGTTGTTGGCAATCTGACGGATGGGAGCTTCCAGTGCACGGGCGACGATCTGTACGCCAATGGCTTCATCGCCGTCGGCCGCCACTTTTTCGACGTTGTCGATTGCTCGCAACAAGGCCACACCGCCGCCAGGCAGAATGCCTTCTTCGACGGCTGCACGAGTCGCGTGCAAAGCGTCTTCCATGCGCGCCTTGGTCTGTTTCATTTCCGTTTCGGTCGCCGCACCAACGGAAATGACGGCAACGCCCCCTGTTAGTTTGGCGAGTCGTTCCTGAAACTTTTCGCGGTCGTAGTCACTGTCTGTCTTCTCGATGTGATCACGGATCTGCTGCACTCTGGCTTTGATCCCTTTAACCTCACCAGCACCTTCAATGATGGTGGTGCTGTCCTTGGTGACTTCCACCTTGCGAGCTGAACCAAGATGAGACAGTTCGACGGTATCCAGCTTGATCCCCAGGTCCTCGGAGATCAGCGTTCCACCGGTCAGAACGGCCATGTCACCAAGCATTGACTTGCGACGGTCACCGAAGCCCGGAGCCTTCACGGCACAGACCTTCAGGATGCCTCGCAGCTTATTGATCACAAGTGCCGTCAATGCTTCGCTGTCGACATCTTCGGCAACGATCAGCAGTTCTTTGCCAGTCTGAGAAACCTTTTCAAGCAGAGGAACAAGGTCACGAAGATTCGAAATCTTCTTCTCAAACAGCAGGATCATACAGTTCTCCATGATGCACTTCATGTCCTCCGCACTAGTGACGAAGTACGGAGAAATGTATCCCTTGTCAAACTGCATGCCTTCCGCAAAGTCCAGCGTGGTATCATTGGCTTTGCCTTCTTCGACCGTGATCACGCCGTCACGACCGACTCGTTCCATCGCGTCAGCAATCATATCCCCGATCGCTCGATCGTTATTGGCGGAAATGGCACCGACCTGAGCAACCTGTTCTTTTGAATTAACAGGCTTCGCCAGTTTCTCAACGCTTGCCAAAGCAGCGTCCACAGCTTTGTCGATGCCCTTGCGGACAACCGTTGGATTAGCACCCAATGAAATGCTGCGAAGACCTTCCTGAAAGATCGCTCGAGCAAGGACGGTTGCCGTGGTTGTTCCGTCACCAGCGATGTCGCTGGTCTTGCTGGCCACTTCGTTAAGCAACTTGGCACCCATGTGCTCGTACGGGTCTTCCAGTTCCACTTCTTTGCTGACCGTCACGCCGTCTTTGGTGACGACCGGGTTGCCGAAGCTCTTGTCAATTATCACGTTGCGACCGGTCGGCCCCATCGTGACGGCAACCGCCTTGGCCAGAGTTTCAATGCCACCCTGCAGCTTCAAGCGTGCCGGGTCGTCGAACAAAAGTTGCTTTGCCACTTTCG
>JAPYTO010000190.1 GCA_029941865.1 Fuerstiella sp.
AAGGCGATGCCTGAGGCCTGAGCGTTCTCCAGAAACGTTCCGTCCTGCTGATTGATCAGCAGCAGGTTCTGAACCGTATCGTTAGCAATCACCACGTCCAGACGACCGTCGGAATTGACATCCGCAAATGTCAGACCAAGGGACTTCGCCATCGGTTCGTCAGTGTCCGGATTCCTGATTTGGACGCCGGCGGCATTTGACACGTCGGTGAATTTTCCGGCACCGTCGTTGCGATACAGCAGCGGAAACGTCCCCCTGAATTCTGTCGGGCGACCATAGGCCCGTTGGGTTCCATCCAGCTTGAATCCAAAGCTCAGGTCTTTTTCACGAGACCACTCGATGTAATTGGAGACGAACAGATCCAGGTCACCATCCAGATCGTAGTCGAACCAGCCGCAACCCGTGCCCCAGCTATCGTCCGGTCCCGCCACGTCTGCCGCGGCCGTGATGTCCTCAAACTTTCCGCCGCCGGTGTTGCGGAATAGTCGGTTCGGGCCGACGGCCGTGATGTACAGATCCACCAGCCCGTCGTTGTCGAAGTCACCGCAGGCGACGCCGTTACCGTAGAAAGAAACATCCAGTCCTGACCCGGCGGTGACATTCGTGAAGTAACCGCTGCCATCATTTTCATAAAGTGCAGAAGTGGGCGCCGTTTCCATCTGTTGCTGTGCCCCTGGCCAGACGGTGGAATTTACGCAGATGATGTCCTGATCGCCGTCGGCATCAAAGTCAAAAAATGCACCGCCACCGCCCATGGTTTCCGGCAGCAGCTTTTCGGCATCTGCCCCCTGCCCGGCACCGTTTTCGTGAATGAAGTCGATGCCGGCCGAATCGGTGATGTCCACGAACTGAATCGTTGGGATTTCCAGCGCCGGCAGTTCTCGTGCCTGCGGCAGCACTGGCGCTTCCTCTTCGTCCGTCACGACCGCCTGCTCGTCCATCTGCAGAACGAACAGCACACCGGCGATGGCCGCCACAGTGGCCATGACCGCCAATGACACCTTCATAGCCGTGCCGACCACGTCGTCGTTTTCAGGGATTTCCGGTGGCGTGGTTTTTGCGGGCATTGATTGACTATCCTGGTGCTGTAGATCCGTCGCGGACAGGCCGATTGTCCGTTCTCGTACGATTCCTACGTGTTTTGCTGGCTGTTGGTGAACAGAAATTGTCCGGGAAAGGCCAACCAATTTCGGGGGCAGTCCGGCCAGGCGTTGCTCAGGATCAGTTGGCACGCCCCCCAAGGTATCGGAAACGATCCTTTCTTCCACGATAAGGCCGACTATTCTGCGGACGGCAGGGAAAGCACTGGTGTGGCAGCCCGGTTTTGAAGTGCGGGCAACGACGACTGTACCAGGTGATATGGCCATCGGAAATGAAGCACGGATTGACGAGGGACAGTGCCGATAACGTTGCCCGGGGGCTATGACCGGGCCCGGCATCAGGAGTGATGCTTCCATTGTAAGGAGGGCAAAATGTTGTCGATTCGAATGAACTTCATTGGGCTGATTGCGGCCGTGTTGTTCTCAAACTGCGTGTCTGCTCAGAACTTTGAGCGGTACCGTCCGCAGACTTTGACGCCTGAGCCGATTACGCGGCCCGATCTCCAGGATGCTCCGCCACCCGTCCAATTGCGAATAGGCTCTTTCGCCGGCTCCACCAGTGAACGTGACGTTGCCTCCAGCGTTGAGCGTCGTTGTGCCATCGTGACTGCCGATGGAAAAGACTCCGCCCTGTCCCAGCTGAGAATAGGCAAAGAAGGAAGCGGTTCCACCGGAAAACGTGACATTGCCGTCCACGTTCAGAATCGTTGTTCCGCGGTGGTTGCCACGGGCGGAAAATCCTCCCTGCCCCAGCTGTGAATAGGAACCGTACCCACTTCCAGCGGAAAACGTGACGTTGCCTGCCACGTCGAGAGTTGTTGTTCCGCTGTGATCGCCAAGCGCACTGAGTCCGCCCTGACCAAGCTGCGAATAGGAACCGTGTGCGCTCCCACCAGAGAAGGTGACGTGGCGGGCCGCTGAAATATTAATATTTGACGTGGCAGCGGCTTCGATTTCCTGTATTGCGTTGGACGTGTTCTGGTCGGCGCCGACGTGACCGACCTGTGCATAGTTGAATTCATAGTTGGATGTCGAATCGGAACCGCCGGTGGCGATGATGTCGTTTGTTGTATGTACCGTGATGTTGCCGTTCACGACGGGAACCGCCCCCAGGTTTGCACCGTCCTGAGCAATCCCGTCGCTGACCTGAAAACCCAGCTGGGCGAATCGTCCGTCAGCTCCGGTTCCTAATCCGCCCTGCAGAGCTACGTCGTGAGCGAACACATTCGTGTTTCCGCTGCGGCTGCCGACGGCGACGCCGTCTGCTTGAGACCCATCGCCGACAAAGACGCTGCCCATGTTGTTGCCGAACAGTGTCGTGCTGGTCACGTCGGCGGCACCAAATGTGGCAGAATCAAAGGCGGTGGTCCATCCCACCCGGCCACGGCATTCACATCACCGCCCGTATCGTTACGGTTCTGTACGCTGGCGTTGAAGTTGATGTTTCGATGAGCCAGAAAGGTCAGATCATTGGTCGAATCATAGAGAATGTCCGAGTTGACCGTGATGTCGCCAGGGTCGGTGTTCACTCCCGATGAGCCGTGGTTGGTGTCGTCCGCACTGGTTTGAACTGTGACATCGTTCCCTGTCAATGCATTGGCAATGTGAAGTGCTTGCGCTACGTTAATAATGTAGCTGAACGGGTCCAGCAACAAGTGGCCTTCCCCGGTATCCACGGTGCCCGCAAAATTCAGGTTCTGTTTACCGGAAACTTCCACTGATCCGCCACTACCCAGTGGAGCACCCTGCGCGTAGATCTGGCCCGTAAACGATGTGTCTCCATCGGACCACAGCACGACGGTACCACCGTCGCCACTGTCCGTGGCGTTGGCCATGATCACCGAATCGGCATCCACGACCGTGGACTGCGAATTCGCAATCGAATCATCCTTGCCCTGGAAACCACCACCGATATTGACCGTGCCTCCGCCGTTAGTGCCTGATGCGTCGATCGTGGCAGACTTCAGTTCCACGGCATCACCGGTGACCAGCACCTGACCGCCGGTTTCACCCCCAGCGTTGTCCTGTTTTGCGGCGGCGATCAATCCTTCCTGCAGCACTGTGCCGCCGGGACTCACGAGGTAAACCTCACCGCCTACTTCCAGTGCTCCAGTGGCTCGCAGAGTGCCACTGGAGCGAATCAGTCCGGCCGTCTGACTGATGCCGTTCTGCAGAGTTTCCTGATCGGCCTGAGTATACGTGCCACCCGCGTTCAACTGCACGGTGCCGCCGGTCAGCAGGTTGATGCTGCCGCCATCACTTTTGATCAGGCCTTCGTTAATCACCTGACCACCGATCAAAGCGACTCCACCGCTGCCGGTATGAATCGTGCCCTGGTTAATAATGCTGGCGTCGCTTGATCCGGAAAACTGCAGCGGTCCGCCGTCCAGAAATGCCTTGTTGGAAATGTCCAGAACCGAAGCCGTAAAGCCGTTGGTGTTGATGACTCCCGACGGTCCCACGATCACACCCGATGGATTCACCAGATAAACGTTGCCGTTGGAACTGAGCGTGCCGTAGATCCCCGACGGGTTATTCGGCGTGACCACTCGATTCAATACGGCGGAATTTGCACCCAGCTGATTGAAGTTGGCGGAATGGCCGGCGCTGATGTTGAAGCTGTCCCAGTTGATGACGGTGCGATCTGTGTGAGTGATCACATTCAGATCGGCCCCCTGCTGAGAAATCGTGGCGGCTCCACCTACGACGACGGCTCCATCCTGAGCAAACGCCAGCGAACCGCCGACAAGCTGTTGAAACAGTACTGCTATTGTTGTGGCCAGCCTTGTGGCTCTGGAAAAGGTGTGTTTTTTCATATTGTTTGTCAGGCCGCTGGTGATCACCTGGACGACCGATGTCCCGTACTGTCAAAAAAATGCTGTGTCGCAGACACTCGAATCCCGCATTATTGCGGCGTTGTGATAACGGACGACCAAGGCAAAGTCACTGG
This sequence comes from Fuerstiella sp., assembly GCA_029941865.1. GTDB lineage: Bacteria > Planctomycetota > Planctomycetia > Planctomycetales > Planctomycetaceae > Fuerstiella. The sequence continues at coordinate 4,051 of JAPYTO010000190.1, forward strand.
TTTTTTCTGCGGATGTTTCGTTGCTCCCCTCCTGCAGGCGGGCGGCAGAAGGGGGGCGTAGTCGCCCGCTGCCAGCGGGCTGTGCGGTTCAAACAGCACACAGGCTGCGTGCACTACAGGGGGCTGTGCGTGTACCTCAACGGGCGGCTAACCAGATTTGCGGGGAATGAAACGGTGCGTGCGAGTACACACCGTCCCGTTTTCGAGTTCCGACGCAGCTTTGCGTCTGAGGTCGAAGCTGTTGATGTACGCTGCCGGCCGGTTCGTATCCGTTCTCAGCGGCAGGAATGGAAGCCGGATTGGGCAAAAACACGTGGGGCAATTTCGGGAACCACTGGTTGAGACCTGAATTTCGGTGTACATTCCGAAGCTCGAAGGTGCGTTCTGCCGAGTTTTGTCAACAGATTCGCCTTCCGCAGATTGCAACCGTTTTACTGGCGCCGGGCCGTTTTCAGCAGGTTATTCGATGACGATTTCCATGACGGATTATTTCCGGACGCGTAAAGCTGACCGGAAAAAGGAAACTCGGTACCTGAATGTGATCAATAAGGACAGCTGTACGTCGTGTAATTCGTGTGCCACGGTCTGCCCGGTGGACTGCATTTATGAGGTTGTCAGCCCGGTTCCGTCCGAAAGTTATCACCAGATTGATACGGCCCGCTGTATCGGCTGTCAGATGTGTTATCGATCACCCAATGATAGCAGCGAATTCTATCAGCTGACGATCTGTCCGTGGAACGCTATCGACATGCTTCGCAATCCCAACGTGAAGCCCGACGCAACGTCGGTTCTGGAACCCTACTACCGGGGATCAACGGCCGACCTGCCGTGGACCAAGCTGGAAGAATACGCCTACCAGCTGTTTCTGGACGGTGAAGTCTTCATTCCCGCCGCCGAAGAAACCATGCATGGCTTCTTTCACATCCTGCAGGAAGAGGCATGGATGTACAGCGAAGACGACGATGTCCGCTTTGTGCTGGAAGAAACCAGTGGCACCGAAGGCTACGTCCGCTACTCAGCAACAGAACCCGGCCGCGATCTGCTGGACGTCATTTTCCAGGACTACAAGCGGATCTTCATGGACTGACGTTTCGTCGAGGCGAATTCTGCAAACTGATACAAGCACGCTGCGCAAGCAAGTGTTCTTCTTCATTCACAGCGGAATCATTTACTCACTCGCTGGCGCAACGTGCTTGTACGGCGGCCGTGCTCAGACCAACGGATTCCTCGGACGTTCTTACTCCAATCCCTGCGCCGCCAGCCAGCGTTCCGCGTCCAGGGCGGCGGCACATCCGGTTCCCGCCGCCGTGACTGCTTGCTTGTAATGGTCATCGGCCACATCGCCTGCCGCAAAGACACCTTCAACACTGGTGTTGGTGCGATGTGACACCGGCCAGATCACGTATCCCTTGTCGTTTGTCTGCAGCTGTCCTTTCAGGAAGTCTGTGTTGGGAGTGTGGCCGATCGCTGCGAAGTAACCGGTGGCTTCCAGCTCTTCGGTCTTCTCGGGATCGATCGTGCTGCGGATACGAACTCCGGTGACTCCATTTTCGTCATCGCCCAAAACCTCATCGATATTTGAGCTCCACTTAACCGTGATCTTTTCATTGGCCAATGCTCGGTCGGCCATGATCTTGCTGGCACGAAACTCGTCGCGGCGATGCACGATGTAGACGGTGGATGCATACTTCGTCAGGAACGTGGCTTCTTCCATGGCGCTGTCGCCGCCGCCGACAACGACCAGGGGTTTGCCACGGTAACGTGGCATGGCCCCGTCGCAGACGGCACACGCGGACACTCCCATGTTCTTGAACTTCTCCTCTGAATCCAGACCCAGATAGTTGGCCCGTGCTCCGGTGGCAATAATGATCGCGTGGCTTTCAAATTCCGTCCCGCCCAGGCTTTTCAATTTGAAGGGACGTTCCGACAGATCCAGTTCCGCAATGTCATCGGTAATGATGCGGGCACCAAAATTCATGGCCTGTTGCCGCATCAACTCCATCAGCTCCGGGCCGGACACGCCTTCTTTAGCGTGTGGTGCCATGTATTTCCGTTTTTTTTCGTCAATCGAAGTGTCCAGAAACGCGGTCAGATCGCCCGACGGGAACCCCGGATAGTTTTCGACTTCCGTGGTCAATGCCAGCTGGCCCAGCGGCAACGTCCCTTTCAGCCGGTTGTCTTCATTGAAGGCGCCTTCATAAACAATCGGTTCCAGATTCGCTCTGGCGGCATAAATGGCGGCTGTCCATCCGGCGGGGCCGGACCCAATGATCGTGATTCGTTCTGGCATGTTGTCGTCCTTGAGATCTGACCGTTGAGGCAGTCAGGTCAGTTGATTTAAACGCCCGCTCTTGTGTGTGAAGTTCGTTGTGCGGCGGAAAGATACCTGAGCCGATCCGTGTGAACAACGGTGCAGACCCACTGAACGCCGCAAACCTGAAGTTCACGTGGAGAACGGAGAGTACAGGGCGCATTGAAAAAGGCGACCGTAGATGACAGTCGCCCTGTTAGAGCAGTTTACTTATTGTCGTGGACGATACTGGCTCGTGGGAGTAACGAAACTGCTATTGGAAAGCGTTCTTCACAGCCACAAGTCAGCGTGAAACGCTGTTGGTACTCACAAAATGACGTAATGAGTCGCCTGGGACTTACAGCCGAATTCGACCATTTGGCAGTGGCACTGAAATCCATCTTGCCGGTCGCTGTTGCCGGCGGCTGGAGGACACCAGAGTGCGACTGGTGACCGCATTTCGCGAATCGCCCGCCAGTCTGTGCATGGAGAGCACGTCGACATGGCTGCTGCGGAAAGAGCGGGACACGGAAGCTCGGTCAACGGATGTATCCGGACTCAGGAAATCTTTGACGTCGATTTCTGTGCCTAAACCAGTGTTACCCTGCTCCGCCGTCGGCTCATCGTCAGAAGAATCATCGGCCTCATCTTCGTCAACAGGATTACTCATTGGAGGCTTGTTTACGCCACGGTTTTGGGCATCGTCGAATTCTTTTAACGGAGGAAATTCTTCTTCGGTTGTACGAAGACTGCCGTCAGGGTTAAACAGTGATGGCGGGGCTGATGACGTGTCATCTGATGACTCATCGCCTGTTGGATTCCGCGGCTTCGTCCAGTCTCTTCCCGATGACGGTGGAGCCGAGAAGTCGCCGCTTGGCTCTGTGTCATCGCCGGAAAAATCATCGTATCCTCGGCCCGGCTTTTCATCATCAACCGGATCGAAGGTGCGATTTGTACTGCCCGATTCAGAATCAGTCTTGGGGCTGCCTGAGGTTTCAGTGCCGCAGCCTGGGTTTGTGTAGCAGGCGTTCGTGCAGCAATTCGATACTCCGCAGCCACCGTACCGAACCACCGTACCGCATGTTCCACATCCTGAATTACAGCCACCATACGAAACCGCAGTCCCGCACGTTCCACATCCTGAGTTGCAGCCACCGTAGCTGGCGTATCCACAATTGCGGTAGCCGGAACTCGGGTATCCCCAATTTCGATAGCCATAGTTGGCGTATCCATAGTTGGGACGGGCATAGGCGTATCCCGATCCCCAGCCGTAGTATCCCGTGCTATATGTCGGGTAGTATCCGAACATTGAAGCGGCCGACACGGATTCCATCGACAGCAGACACAGTGCGATGGCCGAAATGCAAATATGTTTCATAACACGCCTCGAACGTGATCGGACTTCGTGCAGGGGGCCAGGGATTCCGCAGATTCCTGAAAAACACCGCCAATTACCTAATTTGTACCGGTCCCGGATATGCGTTGTCAAACTGTCACTGAGGTAATCTCGACAGTCCCCGCATTTCACCGTACCTACCTGCCGCGGAACGATGGTCCCTTTCTACGGTCGAAACCACAATCCGTGACCACACCCTTGTCGCGACTTGTCAGCAATTGGCTTTGAGGTGTTATTCGTTTTCTGCTGAAATACGTCGTGTATGGCCGCTGCGGCTGACCATGACTTTGACTTGCTTGTCCAGGGAGACCGGATTCGGTGGCTGACGGAACGGCTCAATCAGGCGATGATGTCTCACCGACCTCTGACGGAGCGGCGTCGATCAACGTCGCCTTCTGGAATCTGCAGAATCTGTTTGACATCGAATCCTCAGCGATCGCAACGGACCTGGAATACACTCCGGTCAACGGATGGGACAAGCGGGCCTTTCTGGCCAAGATTTCGAACCTGGCCGAAGTTGTTCGGTTGATGTTTGACGGTCGCGGCCCCGACCTGCTGGGGCTTTGTGAGATCGAGAATGAACGCGTTGCGAGACACCTGATCGAAGCGATCGGGCGGGAAGATTATGCGTTGGCGCACGTGGAACACCCGGACATTCGGGGTATCGACACATCGCTGATCTATTCCACAAAGCACTTTGAAGTTGATGAATCAAAGACGCGTGGCCATCTTGTGCATCTGCTGTACCCCACGCGCGACATTTTTGAAGTCCATCTGAAGGTCAAACATAACAACTCGGATCTCGTTGTCCTGGTGAATCACTGGCCATCGCGCCGCGGCGGGCGTTTGGAGACGGAACCATTTCGCATGACCGTCGCCAGCCATTGTGGTCACGTCGTCGACAGCATCCTGAAGCTGTCGCGGAGGGACTACCTGCAACTCAAGGATAACGAACCGTCGTTGCATCGGCTGAATGCCCAGTGGGATCGCAACGTGCTGCTGATGGGCGATCTGAATGACGAACCCTGGGATCGCAGTGTAATGGAGATTCTGAAGGCAGGATTTTCACAGGACCATATCGAGGAATCCATCCGATTTTCACAGGGCAGTCTGCCGTCGTTCAAGTCGTACGCGGCGCGATCGCCCTGGCTTTACAATCCGATGTGGTCCCTGATGGGGCAACCTGACCAGGGAACGTACTATTTTTCTCAGGCCACGCAGTCGATGAACATGCTGGACCAGTTTCTGCTGTCGCGTGGGTTGCTGTATGGGCTACAGGGGTTGCAGGTGCGTTGCAGCGATGCGGGTATCCCGAATGTTGAGATCTTTCGCCCCGGAATCATGTCGACCCGCAAAGGGCGGCCTCGTGAATTTCGCCGCGAGAATCACAGTGGCTACAGCGACCATTTTCCGATCACAACAACGCTGGATGTCCACCAGGGCCGAGCATCAGCCAGCGCCTCTCAGTGATTCTGACTTTCGCAGCAACTGGACCTGAACCTGGGGCGTCCCACCGCGGCGACGTTCCGAACCCTTTCAAACTGCTTTGGAAGACTGAACGCAGAATCACTAATGGACACTCATGACACACTGACGAAACACTGGGTCGCAGCACGAGTACGAGCGAACTGCGACGGTTTTCGGAGACAATGTCCGGAAATTATTAGTGTTCAATCAGTGAATATGAGTGGTTTCCAGCTTTGCGGCGAACTTCCGAACCCAACGGCAGTGACCGTGCGTCGGGCATGATTTTCCGCCCCGATCGGAACTCCTCTTGGTCTGAAGCCTGGCTGTCCCATAGAATTCAGGCATCGGCTCAGATGCCGTGTTGTGCGTTCATGGATGAATGCGATCCGTAATTGTTCACCTGTTGCCGGAGGCTTGACGTGAACCGAATCCTTATCGTTGGAATTGACACCGCTGCCGGACGTTCGCTGGCGGACAGGCTTTCGGGAACCTGCGACCTGGCAGGACTGTGGTTCAGCACACCGACAATCGTATCTGATTGTGCGGCCAGCAGAATCAATAAGACGTCGATCAGCGAACACGTCGCCAGGGCTACGACGGTTGTGTTCTGTGGCGCTGCGTCGCAATCGTCATGGAATCGCAATTTCGGAACCTTCAGACCGGAAGACAAGTGGCTGTCGCCATGTGTACTGGCTGCGAAAGCATCCGGCGGCCGCATGGTCTTTGTCTCCAGTGACGCAGTTTTCTCCGGCCCGTGGGTCTTTCACGATGACGACAGCGTTGCACATTCTGAAGAATCGTTCGCTCAACAGTTGCGGCGATATGAATCACAGGTTCACGCACTGAATAATTCATTGATCGTCCGAACAAATATCGTCGATGGCAAAGGCGTTGTTCAGGATGCGGTACGAGCCGTTGAGAAGGGGCGATCAGTAACCGTCGATGCCAGCACGTATGCGACGCCGGTTGTTCAGGCTGCATTTACATCGTCGCTTGTGGACTGCCTGGCGGCTGGGATGACCGGTTATGTCAACATTGCCGGTGCCGAACGCACCAGTCCGTATCAGCTGGTGACTCAGCTGGCGGTGAATCTTGAGTGTGATACGCGCCGAGTTGTCGCGAAATTCAGTGCGGAGAAGCCGGTCGAACGATCGCTTCGATGTCTGCGTCTGCAACGCGAACTCAAACAACGATCTTCATTGCTGAAGGACACACTTGAGCAACTGGCAGATACCGTGACAACACGTGGAAATCGCGTCGCGGCGGCATAGCCGACGTGCGCTGACGTGCGCTGACGTGCGTCGTGCAGTCATCACGTATTCAAGGTCGAATTGGTGTCGGTTCGCGTCACGCACGATTTTCGTTTCCGTGCAGAACTCATTTGTCTGAGGATTCCACGTGCGCACTTCGATGCGGTTGTGTCCGGGTAAAAATCTCATGACACGCTGACCGTGGCTGCCGTAATCCGACAGGACCTCGTGAACGGTATTGCCGTTGTCGCCTGTTGAGGACTGATGCATGGCCTGTGTGCGGCTCTGGTCGCCACAACAGATCAGGAACAGGTTGGGGTGCTTGCGGAAACATTTGTCCCACATTTGCTGGGGTGAGTTACCGCGTTCGCCGTGACATTTCTTCCAGGTCATGCGGCCTTTTGGCGCCTTAAAGAAATCGTCCGCCACTTTGGGTTTGTCGCGTGGGCCAAGGCCCATGTGTGTTGTGATCATAGCCCGCCGATCTGCATGTTGTTCAAGGACCGTGTCCGCCCACGCCAGCACATCATCCGGTGCGTTGCATTCCATGTGCAGAATGATGAAGTCGAGTGCTTCTGCCGAAAACAGCTGAAAGCTGTTCGCGTTGTTCCCGGATATTGCCGAACGACCTGACGGACTACGGAAGCAGCCGCCGTACCAACCGAACTCTTCAAATCGGGAGGCCGCGAAGAACGATTGAAACAGCGTCGAGTCACCCGATCGGACCATGTCGTGATTGCCGACTGAGATACCGTACGGAACCTTGCCATGCAGCCGATCCATCATCTGTCGCGCGACCGACCATTGCTGGTGGTTGTTGACGTCCACGATATCACCAACGTGAGTTGCAAACACGATACGCTGCCGAGCTACGTTGCTGGCAATCCAGTCGACGTAGGATTCGAAAACGGCGTTGGTGATGATGGGTTTGCCTGCCGCGCCGGTGTCCTTCACGCTGTCGCGATAGTGTTGCGTGTCCGGAATGACGGCGATGCTGAACGTCCCTTCGGGAGCTGCCGGGAACTCAGCAGCGTTTGTACCATCGGCGCAGAACACAGCGCAGATGGTTATGATTATCCGCCAAAGTTGAAGGTGATCATTGGGGGGCAGGTGTCGCATGGGTTAAACGATGACAAATGCCGCCCAGTCGATCAAGTGACCGGTGCGTGAGATGGTGAGGGTCGGCGCGGAGAGGGTCGGGAGTCTTAATACGTCGTCAGCACCTTGCGTTGCGTGACCTTCCACCATCCGTCCAGCTTTTCTGCCAGGCGAGCAACAACGTCCGGGTGTGCGGCGGCGAGGTTTTTTGTTTCGATGGGATCGGCGATCAGGTCGAACAACTGCGGACGACCGTCGCCTCCCATGTGAACGGCTTTGTAACGATTAAGTTTTCCGTCATAGGTCAGCAGCAGCTTCCATTTTCCTTCAATCACCCAGCGGTACAGCAAAGACGCCTGAGGATTGTCCACGTCCGCAATGTCGTGAGCGAAACTTTCACCAAAGATTGCGTCGCGGCCCAAAGGCTTTTCGTTATTGATCACCGGCAGCAGATCGATGCCCGGAAGGTTCTCAGGGACATCCGCTCCGGCTGCTTTCAGCATGGTCGGAACCAGGTCGATACTGCTGACAACTTCGCTGCGTTCCGACGGCTGAATCTTCTTCGGCCAGCAGACCATGATTGGCGTGCGAGTTCCGCCGTCATTGGGGGACTGCTTTGATTTGGGTGCGAAAGACGGCCGCCAGCCCTGTGGCACTTGAACGTCGGGTGTTCGCTGAATCCATCCGTTGTCCGTCACGTAGACGATCATGGTGTTGTCAGTCACGCCCTTCTTTTCCAGATGGTCGATCAGTTCGCCGCACGTTTCATCGAACCAGTCGCACATCGCATAATATTTCGACAGAGAGATGTGACGGCCGTCCTTTGTGTACTTCTTCAGCAGGCGTTGGGGCGGATTGTGAGGTGTGTGCGGCAGGAACGGTGCGTACCACAGAAAAAAGGGCTTCTGCTGTTGCACGGCGGTGTCCACAAAATCCAGCACGGGGCCCATTCCCTTGCGACCAATTTCCAGGCCGTCGTCGCCGTGCCGCCCACCTTTTTCGGGGAACCCGCGCGTCATTCCGTAAGTGAAGCCGGCTCGTTTATGGCTGCCTTCCCACCACTTGCCGCTTTGGTGGCTCAGGTAACCCTTCTTCGCCAGCAGTTCCGGCACGGTGTCAAAGCGGTCGAGTTTCGCGATCAGGCGAGCTCGCAATTCCGCGTACTTTTCGGGCGTGATGGACGGATCCGGCGACGGGTCGTTGCCGGTGATGCCGTGTTGATGCGGGTACAACCCGGTGATCATCGTTGCCAGAGAAGGACGACACAGTGCCACTGGCACGTAACCTCGGCGAAACAAAGCACTCCGCGAAGCCAGGTGATCCAGATGTGGCGTCTGAATATCCGGGTGTTCCATGAAACCATAGTCGGTCCACGTCTGATCATCGCTGATGATCATGACGATGTTCGGTGGTGAGTCGTCAGCCTTCACTTGTTTATCCAACCCCGGAACGATCAGGGTCAGCAGACAAACCACAAGAGACTGAATTCGAATGTGTGACATAAAAAAAGTTCCAGGGGTGAACAATCAGCTGTGCTGAGCTTGGCAGGCAAAAATGTGCGCGCCGTGAGACTACGGCGTGAACGAAACATGTTCCGAACGTGTGTTCGCACTTTCGGCCGGGAGCGTGAGTGTTTCTTGTCCGTTCGTCGCGCACAAACCTGAACAGATTCCGCTCCAGGCCGTGGATCATAATCGGCCGGGTCTCCTGCAGCCAGTGTCCGCCTGCTATTCCTCTCGCGCATGACGTCGTCGTTTCCTGTGGCATTGCTGAATGATGCGGCTCTGAGTGGCAGGATTCGGGACAACTGAAGCGTCGGGGGCTTACTCGCAGGTTCAGACAACGCTGACTGGGTGACGGCTGCCGCTTCCGATGCCGCCCACCGCGAAGGACCGGCGATCACTCGACAAACTGACCCTTTAACGTTACGACGTCGCAGCCGATGTGCGTTTCGTGCCGATTCCGCCATTCATGTTCGACCGTAAACCACCAGATCTGCATGTGAGCACTCAACAGGATTTTCCGGTATCGGTAAGCGGGTAAGGGAGTGGCGAGTCCACTCCCT
>JAPYTO010000191.1 GCA_029941865.1 Fuerstiella sp.
CAAACATTTGTTTGAACGACCTGAACTGAAGCTCAATTCCCCAGCGCATCGCGTACATTGGCGACGGGAACGACCCTCGCCGTAGAGGGGCGGTGTACGTACTGCTGCTGAACGCCGACGGGACGGTGAAGAGTCAACAAAAGATCAGCAACGGCATCGGTGGACTGGACTACAATACTTTTGGCTTTTTCGGCAGCGCGGTTTCGAGTGTGGGTGACCTGGACGGCGACGACCTGCCCGAACTCGCCGTCGGGGCCCGAAACGACGAGAACGGCGATTTCGGTGAAGGGGCAGTCTACATCCTCAGTCTAGCCGGGCCGGTGGGCGTGACCGCCACTCCGACTGGTGGTTCGAGCATCGTTGACGAATCCGGCACGACCGATACGTTTACGATTGTGCTGGATGTTCAGCCGAATTCGGACGTCGTCTTGCACGTGATCAGTGACGACACTGGCGAAGTGACCGTCGACAAGGCGACGCTGATGTTTACCAACACCGACTGGAATACGCCTCAAGCCGTAGTCTTCAAAGGCGTGGACGATGACATCGTCGATGGATATCAGAACTCGCTCATCACGCTGTCGATCGACGACGCCAACAGTGATGACCTTTACGACACTCTCGGCGATGAAACGATAATTGTGACCACAACCGATGACGACGGAGTTCCCGGCAACGTGGATGGTGACACCGACTTTGATGCCAATGATTCGTTCCTCATTCATCTGGTCAACCTGTCCGGCACGGACCTGCAGATTGAGCAGTCCAGGGGAACCAGCCCGCTGACGCCTGCTCAGATTCGGGCTGCCGTCACGCAGTTGAACGCGTCAGCCGATGTGGACGGTGACCAGGACTTTGATGCCAACGATTCGTTCCTCATTCATCTGGTCAACCTGTCCGGCACGGACCTGCAGATTGAGCAGTCCAGGGGCAGTAGTCAACTGGCCGCGACGCAGATTCGAGCCAACGTCAATGCCCTGGGCGGCGGATCTGCAGCTTCTCAAGGCATGGCCAACGGCTCTTAGGTTTTGCAGTCCGTGCTTGCCAGTACGTCTGACCGCGGCCTGTTCGACACCGATGATGAAATCCTGCGGCTGTCACCGATGCCGGAAACGGCGGCGGAATCCGTTGACGACATCTACCGGGAAGACTTCCGGGAATGGATCGACGCGATTTAAGACTGCAGTGGAGCCAGGCGTGAGCGCGGGGCGGTGCTCACGCGGTTAAACGAGCGATGGTCGGTCAGCAAGAAATGTTCGCACTCGGCGCGCTTCGGTCAGCCCTCGGAAATCTCAGCCATCCGATGACTGAGCCGCTCGGTCGTCTGCTGTAGCTGCAGAATGAGGGCCGTGGCCGCCGCAAAATCGCTCGCACCGACGGCATGCTCCAGATCCGTTCCGATGGCCGTAATACCGGGAAGTCCAACCGTGCCGCCTGTCCCCTTCATCCAGTGTGCCTGATCGGCAAGGCGACTCACGTCCTGATCGCGCAGTGCCTGCAGAACATCAGGGATGACTATCTCGATTTTGTTCAGCAGCAAATCCGCCATCTCTCTTAGAAATGGATTATCGGGAATGACATCTGTTTGTTGCGTGCCCGAGCTGACCGAATTTCCGGTATTCGTGACAGCATGACTCGCAGAGTTCCGTGCGGAAACAACCGCAGTCGATGTTTCAACGGCTGCAGCGAGGGTCGGTCGGTCAATTTGGTCAAAAGCGCCCTGAAGCAATGCATTCATGGAGATGGGCTTAGTCAGGTATCCCGTGCAACCGGCACTTCGGCAACGTTCTTCGTCTTCGGCCATGCCGTCGGCAGTGAGTGCGATGATAGGCAGATCAGCCCCCTGCTCCCGGAGCATCCGTACCGCTGAGTACCCATCCAAAACAGGCATTCGCATATCCATCAGGATCAGGTCGAAGTCCCCGTCTTTCCATGCGTCAATGGCGGCCTGCTCCAGTTCAGGAGATACATCGCTCGACGAACACGATTCTGGAAAATCAGACTCCACGCGAGTTCACGCAGAGCGTGAGGCAGTTCACTTCGAAATCTTAGTGCGACAAGTACGGCCTTTCGCGCACTTCGTCGGTGAGCCAGAATCGTTTTCTGTCTGTAGGCCCGCGTCACCGGCGATTCGGTTTCCAGAAAACTCCGCAACGCCGTCGCTTTCCACACGTACAACGGGGCCGTGTAGCAGTTGGAAATCCCCGCAGCAGCAGTGATCCGGATACCTTCGCTGAAGGCCGCGACCGCGTCTTCGTACCGGTTGTCGGTGACCAGCTGGACTCCCTGGGCCAGCAATACGTGGCCTTTTCCCTGAACGTCGGCGCGCGGCCGATCCAATTCTCGCTGCACGATCTCGGCCGGCAGATCACCGTTGGAAGCCCGCGCCCAAATATCGATAATATTGCCACAGACCTGGTCATCACCGACAGCGATTCCGGAATCGTAAGCTTCACGGGCCAGCTGAACTGCTTCTGTCAGCCGTCCCAGACGATATAACGACGCCGCCACCTGGTACTGAGCAATATGCTTCTCCCAGAAGTCTCCGGCTCGCTCCAGAATGCGGACACTGCGACGACCAATGTCGATGCACTCCTCAAAACGTGCCGCCGCATACAACGCAATCGCCAGAAAATGCAGTGACTGACCCTGCCCCCACACGTCATCCAGAGACCTGCGGATTTCCAATGACCGTCGACCGTATGCGATGCCTCGACGACTGAGCGGAATCAGGCTCATCGCCGGTGCGTGTTCGGAGTAGGCCTGAGCAAGCTCAGCGGTCGGCGCGAAGCGTTCTGCCAGGTTCATGCCGCGAAGATGCACATACAGCAGCGGTAGCTGGCCCTTCAGATACCAGTAGCCATAGGCCTGGCGACTGTACAGTCGCCAGATCAGCCGATCACGCAACGCACCCTCGCCATTGCGTGAACGGACCAGCCTGCCAGGGAACAGACTATGAAGTGTCTGCACGCAGATTTCCTTCAACGCGCAAACAGGCATCAACCAGTTCGGTGGCAGTTGGCCGCCCAGCTTTCGCAAAGCGGATTCCCATAACTCGACGGCCTGGTCCTTGTCGTCACGTTTGAAGGCCAGCTCACCAAGTTTCAGGCTGATCTCGGCTTCCGTCACGGGTGAATCCGCAGACAGAATGGCAGCCTCCAGCATCGGCTGAGCTTCCAGGTAACGCCCGCTCAGCATCAGCACCTCACCCATCCCGTTAAGGATTTCGAAGTCGGGCTCGGTGTTCAGAGCCTCACAGCTGCGCAACGCGATCAGATATTGCTGTTCGGCAATCTCCAGAGCATGTCGCCGCCGGGCAGAGCCTGCTGCCGGAATCGCGAACGGTAATGCCAGCCGCGGACATCCAGCTTCATCGTAGTGCCAGGCGATTTCGAAGTCGTTGTTCGAGCCATTGACAACCAGATGTTCGGCGGCCGAAAGATGAATTCTTCTTCGTGCCTCGTCAGTCAGCGTTTCCTGAATAGCTTCGCGAATCTGGTCGTGGACGAACTGGCAGGTACCTTCTGTTGTCTTCTCCCAGATCAGGCACAGGGCTCGCGGTTCGACCAGATGCTCCAATGCCGCTTCGTAGGAAATCCCCGCCAGGCCGGCTGCCGTTTCAATGGAAAACTCTTTTCCCAGAACCGCACCAACGGCCAGAAGCTGGCGAGAATCCGTGGGCAGACGAAACAGCCGCTGTTTCAGGAGCTCGGCGGCCTCACCCGACATCTGTAAGTTCTGCAGCTGATCAAGGTCCACGCACTGTTGCAGAGCCGGCTGTACCGTCGCCAGCGGGGTCAGCCCGATTTCATTTTGGCCCTGAGCCTTCAGCAATCGGCAGCCGCGGGCCACTGCCGGACTGGATGCTTCCATTAGCAGTCGCGATTTTCCGACACCGGAAGGAGCCGTGATCAGCACAGCCTGGCTCTCACCGGCGACGACGGCCTTCAGTTCGCTTTCCAGGACCGCCATGTCATTTGTGCGCCCAACATGAGCAGGTTCAATCAGAGTTTCCCCATGATCCTTCGTCCCCAGAACCAGCGGACATGTTGAGGTCGGATCGACTTTGTCGTTGATCGCCCGTTCCATTTGCTGAATGTCACACAGGACGCCCGCGGCTGACTGATACCTGTCGCGAGGATGTTTCTGCAGCAGTCGTTGAACAATCTCGCCAAGAGGACCAGGGATCTGAGAGTTCAGACGGGTGAGATCCGGAACCGGCGTTGTCATGTGATGGAACAGCAGCTCACCAGCATCCTGCCCCTGAAATGGCGGCTCTCCTGTCAGGCACTCAAACAGCAGGATTCCCAGCGAATACAGATCCGCGGGAGCTCGAATGTCGCACTCCAGCGCGCCCAGAGTTTCCGGCGCGGCATAGGTCAACATTTGACTGGGTGACTGTCCGGCGCGAAGGCCGTGCAGCAGCATTAGCGGAGGACAGCCGCCGATGATGGCTCTCAGAGAATCGCCCGTGTCGTCCAGGAAAATATCCCCCGGCAGCACACATCGCAGCACGAGTCCCGACTCATGCACAGTTTGCAGCACTTGCAGCAGATCCTGTGCAATGCTGAGTGTGTCGGCGATCGACAACACCGCCGGCAGTCGTTCTGAGAGCTGGGGCAGTGACAGTTGCGAACAGACGATCCGGCATGTCTGGTGCTCGAAATCGAAATCCACGGGAGCCCGAAACCGATCGTGCGAGACCGTGGACAGCCTGAGCACTTCGTGTTTTAATCGTGACTGAACAGCCGATGAAACGTCTGTGGACCAATCGATTTCATGCACAACAACGCGCGCGCCATCCCGGTTTTCAGCGATTCTTGTCCTGTAGCCAAGGGTCTCGTCGACCACCCGAAGGGGGCGATAGCGCGCCAAAATTCTAGTGGGGGTGATGTCACGGTGTGTCCTCGTTGGTGCAACGCCAAGCTTAGGGCACCAATCGCGGGGCACGTTGACAGGTTAAGAATGAGAGGAAGTAGCGGGGATGCCCCCCCTCCGGATGATGACATCTGCGCCGATTCTGTCGAATTCCGAGCGCCTCGGTCGACAAAACAATCACGCTGCACCGTGCCGGACACCACCTAAGCTACGCCTGTACGCCACCCTTAACCCGCAGCAAAGACTCGCTCAGGTCCGCCGATTTCAATGATTGGACGCTTCCAGAGTGTAGGTGGACAGCACCGCCAGATGGGTAAACACATGCAGGACGTAAGTTTCGTGGGAGCTGCTGGAAGTCAAAACAAGAACAGGAGTTCGCGTAGGACGCAAGGATAAACAGCCGGCACAGCCTCTTCTTCGTGTTTGTTGCGTACTTCTGTTCTTAACCGTTCATTTCGCAGCACCAGGTGTTTCCCAGAGCCGAGCTGCAGTCAGACGTCAAAACAAGAACAGAATATTAGACAGGATCCACAGGATGGACACGACAAACACCAAACCAGAATCCTGTTGATCCTGTCAAAAATGAAGACCGCGCCCGATAAACTGCACAAAGCCGAACATCTGGATATGCTCTAAGCGCCAGCGAGTGGGTCTTGTGCGTTTGTGAAACCCACTTGCTGGCAGCAGTAACGGCAGCGCCGGTCGATTCCCGGTCACTTCCTCCGGCACGTTCATCAACCTGCAGACAACTGATCAATGGTGCCGGTACTGTCCGCAAATCGCTCCATCGGCAGCCCCATCATGCGAGCCTGAGTCAGCCATAGGTTCGCCAGCGGAGTGCCTTCCGGCATGTTGATGTGCTGGCCCGATCGGACGCGATCACCACCCCCCGCCACGATGATCGGCAGATCGTTATATTGATGAGTGGAACCGTCGCCGAGGCCGGAACCGTACGTGAACAGAGTGTTGTCCAGAAGTGAAGTTCCGTCTGACTCTTCGACCGCGTCCATCTTCTGTAACAGGTACACATACTGTTCCATGTGAAAACGGTCCACTTTCAGCAGATCATCGATCATTTTCGTCTGGTTATGCGACATCTGGTGATGGCTTCGTGGTTCATCGAAAAGCCCTTCGAACCTGTAAGGAGTGTCCCAACGTTCAGGACCAACCATGAAAGTGGACACGTTTGTCAGGCCTGTCTGCAATGCGACAACCATCAGATCGCCCATCAGCCGAATGTATTCGCCACGCGGCAGATAAGCTTCGGGCGGCTCGTCAAAAGCAACCTTGGCCAGCTCGGCCTTCATCTTCTCCAGCCGATCCATCTGCGTTTCGATCGTGCGGATGGAATCGAAATACTCATCAAACTTCTGCCGATCGGTGTAGCCGAGATCCTTCTTCAGTGAATTTGCATCTTCCAGCACCAGATCCGTGATGTCTCGGTAGCGTTCTATTTCCCGGGTTGAAAACAGCCGGTGATACATCTTGCGAGGATCACGAATTGACGGCGCCAGGTGCCCGGTGCCATACCATGAGATATTGTCAAAGTAGATCGATTCTTTGTTGTCGCGGTGGCTGTTGCAGCTGAACTCCAGCGACGCAAAAGGTGTCTTCGTTCCGACATGATCCGCGACAAGATGATCGAGCGTGCGATCCAGCGGCCAGGCCGTTCCTTTGATCGTGTAGGGCCGGGCACTGCTCAGATAACACGACGCACACTGCGCATGAACGTCGGTGCCCTGTTGAAACGTCCGGTCCATCCCGGTGATGAGATTGATCCTGTCCTTGAATCCATTCAGCGGCTGCATCGTGGGAGTCAGCTCGCCCAGCGTTTTGACGCTGAACAAAGGATCCTGCTTGCCGAGCGATTTCATAACATTGCCAAGATTCCCTTTCGGAATGATCTGATCCGCCTCACCCGGAAAGAACCCGCGTCGCACCACACCGATCGGTACATAAAAATGCACCATTCGCCGAGCCACGGTTTTTGCCGAAGCCGCGGTGGCGATGCTTTCCAGCCACGGCAGAGCCAGAGCGGCACCGCCAACTCCGCGTAGAAATGTTCGACGTGATGTGGATTTCATAGACCAAATCTCAGCTGGAGTATTGTGCGTTACACACAATATTGAACAGGAGGGAGCAGAGGAAACGCAGAGGACGAAATTCGGAACGCAGTGCGTAGGTTAGTACAACAACATGTTTTCGACACGTGCAACAAAAAGAGGTCGTGTACCAGGAGATAACACGAATGGCCTGATTCACACCAAGCACGCAGCGCAAGCAAGTGAATTCCGCCGTTGCATCTCACACGAGAATCTCGAAAACATATCAACCACGGACCCACACGGATCAACAAGGAAAGCCGCAGTCATGTAGGCCAGGACCTGTGCTGAAGCAACCATTATCGGCACAACAGGCCTACCGTACGAAAACTATCATTGCTTATCCGTGTACCTCCGTGGTCAAAAAAAACCATAGGTGTGCCATTGGCACATTTCAATTCAAGGCTGACACCGTAGCCGCGGCTTTGGGATTTGTCTTACTCTGAAAAGGCTCGCTCAGAATCACCTGTTTCAGCAAGGTCTGAAATCTGTAGTCATCGGCAGCCGTAGCTTCGGCAATGATATCGAGGGCGATCTGATCTGCAGCTCCTAACTCGCGAGCGAGCCCAAAGGAAAGCAAATGTCCCGCGAGTGCCCGGGCAAAGCGATCCTTTTCGGCAAGGATCGCATCTTTGAATTCGACCACGTTGGTGAACTTGCGCCTGCGGAACAGTTGTCCCGACATGTCCACATCCCGACCGTTCGAATATTTATCGCGCCAAACTCCAATGGGGTCATAATTCTCCAATGCGAAACCGAGGGGGTCGATCTGCTCATGACACCCTTTGCAATCCGAACGTTCACGGTGCATCGCAAGTCGTTCCCGCAGCGTCAGATGCTCCTCACCTTCCGACGGCTTCTCACCCAAAGCCGGAACGTCGGCTGGCGGAGGTTCCGGCGGGTTGTTGAAAATAACAGCCGCAATCCAGGCACCACGAGTGATTGGCTGAGTACGGTCCGGGCCGGAAGTCATCGTCATCACCGCGGCATTGGTGATCACTCCCCCGTTACGCCGATCCGTCACCGGCACACGATGAAAACTCAATACCGTCACACCACTGCCACCACTCTTTTGCCCTTCCACCGGGCTGGTACGCAGTTCCTTGTAGGCTTTCTCCAGCAGCCCCGAACGATAAGTGAAGTCGGAATCGACTAACTGCGTGATAGACTGATTCTCAATCAGAACCGTCTCGAACAGCAGCAACGGCTCCATCATCATGTGCATACTGGCTCGGTATTTGGAGAAGTAGAACTCCGGATATTTTTCCCGATTCGGCACCGAGGAAATGATTCGCTCTAACTGCAGCCATTGCGCCGGAAAACTGTCGCAGAAACGTTTCAGCTTTCGATCGTGCAACATCCGGTCAATCTGAGAGTCAAGAACAGCCGTTCTTTTCAAGTCACCGGCGGCCGCCAGATCCAGCAACGTCTGATCGGGCAGACTGCCCCACAGAAAAAACGACAGCCGCGAAGCGAGTTCAAACTCGTCGATGGACTCGGCGGTGCCAGTGGTACCTGATTTTTCGTAAAGATAAAGAAACTTCGGAGAGGAAATCGTCGCGGCGGCCACGGACTTCATCGCCTCAGAGAATCCACTCCCGGCATCAAGCAGGCCAGAAACGAAGACCACGTATCGATCAAGCAGATCCTCTTCAATCGGGCGACGAAAGGCCCGTACAAGAAACGGTTCAAGACGACGTCGCACTTCCAACGTCTGATCCGCTGTCGCCACGGGCGGAGCGAAGAACGCTTTCCAGACTCCTACATTTCCCTGGACAAAATCGGGACTCTGAGTAATCGACTGGCCGAGTTTCAAAAACGATTCCATCAACAGCGGCGACAGAGAAAGATGATCGCCGCGGTTATCAAAACCATGTTCGGCTCGCAGATCCTGCGGAAACGCGGCGACCCCCGCAAGCCGTCGTTCGATCATCTGCGATTTCCCCAGGGGACGACTGCCGACCGTCACGACGTCCGCCATCCTGCCTGTCTCGGGTTTGAAGTACCCTTTGTGCTCTCGCATCATCCGTTCCGGCAACGTAAAGACGATGCTTTTCAAATCGAAGAGATCGACGACGGCGTTGTTGTATTGAAAACGGTTCATCCGCCGGATCGGCGCGTGCGAAAATGTTTTTTGCTGCGACACCGATGCGTGCAGAATCACTTTGAGCTCAGCCACAAGATTCTGACGAAGCTTCGGCTCTGGCTGCGGTTCTTCCTCCGGCGGCATTTCCTCAAGATCAAGCACGTCAATGAGACGGCGAACCAATTCCACGTTTTCGGTGAGATCACCACTTCGCAGCGAAAGGAGATTGAGGTCACCTTCGACTTCGTCCCGAGCGCCATGACATTTTGCACAGTGCTTCTGAATGGCGGGCGCAATGACCTTCGCAAATCGACCGTCCTCCGCTGACAAAGCATCCGTCGCAGGAATACCACCGAGCGAAATCAGAAGCAACAATCTCGCAGCAACTCGTAATGAAGGCTTACAGCCACCGCCAAGTCTCCAGGTTTGTCGTGCACGCTGCCAGCGTGCGCATCCCGACAAAGAAAGGCAATCTGAATTCCAGCGCCAAGTCCTGCTGTTCAGCAAACAATTCCGCATCCGGTCTGATTTCCATTCCTGCAAAGAGCGAGCTATTGACGGAGTCAGATACCCAGTGTATTCAGATATCAAACTGACTTCAATAATTTGTCATGCGACCGTAAACGTATCGGGGCAACCCCCAGTGTACCACTGGAAGAGCCAGTGGCACACACATAAACGGCGTTGGCAATCAAGTGGCCGAGACGGCGTCGACTTTCCAGCCGGCGCGGAAGTCAGGCACTAGGTACTGTTCGATATTGTCGTTGCCGCTTGCTTCGAACCCCTTCGCATCCCAATCAAATCCTGCACCAGAACGAAACGCGGCGTTGGCCAGCAGGACGGATTCCGCTAACGGGCCTGTGTAGTCGACAAAGTCACAACTCGAACGCGGACCACCTTTGCAGGCGTTGATCCACTCCTGGTGGAAACCGGGTGACCGGGCAATTATTTGCTCCGGCGTTTCGGCTTCGCCACCGTCGTTTAACGTAACCTTGTAGCCATCGAATCCGGCCGCAATCGTTCCCTTTTCTCCGACGAACAGCGTGTTCCCGTACTTGCTGGTGTTGTGCTGTTTGAACACCTCGTCAAGGGATCCATGCCACCAATGCAGCGTGAGCGCACCGTGACCGGCTTCGGCTGGAAACTCCATCCGCGTTTTCATCGACTTAGGAGTTCTCAAGGGATCGATCTCTTCGGCGGCAGGCACGACATCCAGATCAATTCGGTTCGGATACTTCAGTTGCAGCGCCCAAAACGGGATGTCCAGAATATGGCAGCCCCAGTTCCCCGTTTCACCGGTGCCATAATCCCACCAGAAACGCCATTTGTAAGGACAGTATTCCGGCGAGTACGGACGTTCTTTGACGGGCCCCTGCCAGACCTCCCAGTTCAGATGGCTCGGCACTGCGGGAAATTCCTGCGGCATGGCGGGCATGCCACGCGAACCGCCGATCGCACAATAGACTTCTGTGATCTCACCGATCATGCCGGACCGAACGGCTTCCACTGTGCGGGCCATGCCGGGGTTGGCGTGTCGCTGGTTGCCAAGCTGGGTGGCGACATCCATTTTCTTTGCCAGCTTAGTCAATTCACGACATTCCCATGCGGAGTGGGCGAGTGGTTTTTCGCAATACACATGCTTGCCCATCAACATCGCCTGGCGAGCGGGATGGAAGTGTGTGTGATCGGGCGTGCTGATCACGACAGCGTCGATTTGATTGTCGAGTTTGTCGAACATCACGCGGAAGTCCTGGAATCTTCCGGCCTTGTCGAACTGCTGAAATCGTTTCCCCGCCTTGTTCTCATCGACATCACACATCGCAACGATGTTTTCACCGGAAACACCGCCCACATTTGCCGAGCCTCGACCGCCGACCCCAATACAGGCCACGTTCAGTTTTTCACTCGGCGATGTCGCTCGCACCGCCGTGGAGCCACCAAGCCAAAGGCCGGCGCTAAGAGCCGTCGTGCTCTTCAGAAATTGTCGTCGACTGTATTGAGCGGGGTTCATCATTCGTGTCCTTTGTTGGAAGATGTCGTTTGGTGTCGAAGGAAGCGAGCCACTGATGCTCACGGATGGCTGCAAAGCGCCCGTTCTAATCGGTAAGAATTCGTGCGCATCCGTGGCCAAACAAAAATCCGGTGTACCACTGGGTCCGCCAGGGTCGTCTCAGGCGGGGCTGCCTGAGCGAGCTGGAGACAACAAGGCTGACCAGTCTAACTGCCCACGCAGAACTTGACCATCACGCCAGGTTCCACTGACTCCGTCAGGACCACTCAGCCCTTCATTTTGGGGCACTGTTGACGATTGTCTAGACGGCCGGACTCTGTCGAAGGATATCGGCCACGGATACGCACGGATACGCACGGATACGCACGGATAGCCGCAGCGGCACTAATCTTATCTGTGTCTATCTATGTCTATCTATGCACATCCGTGGCCAGACAAGACCCGCGATGTGAACAGATCAATGAACGGAGACCTGCAAAGCCTCGCCGAGTGCCACTGACTCGGCCACCCAGCTGGAAGGTCACGTCAGATTTTCCGTCGCCGACGACACCGAAAACCAGCAACGCAGGCGGTCAGACAAAACAGTACCACAAAGGCCGCGGGCTCAGGTACGGCAATGCTCGCCACATCAAACGACATCGCCTGTAACGCGACAACATTATCCGAACCACTCGCCTGTATTACCATCGCATCGCCGGTGGAAAATGTGATTCCGGCAGGCGACCAGACGTTCGTCGTGCCATTAAAGTCCGCTGCACCGGTAAACAGAGTGAACGATCCGGCGGTCGTGGTCACAAGGGCGGCCTGATCCGCTGTCCCCCCAACCAGCGAAAAATCGATATTCTCCAGCTCAACCATGAGAGCTGCATCATCAAACGTCAGCGTGAATGTCAGGGTCTCTCCGACGTCCAGTCTACTAGGCTCATCCCCAACACCATCGCTATTCACGCCAGCGGTGGAGCTGTTGCCGGAATAGCTCCCCGTCGCCGTGCCCCAAGAAGTTGAGGCAGCGACCGAGAACGTAACGCCCGAGACGGTAAACGAGTTTCCCGCCTCAAACGCTTCCCCCGCGCTGCCCGCTGGATCCCGCAGGTCGAGAGTAATGACTCCGGCGGAAAGATTCGCGCACGTTAGCGCCGCGACGAACGCCATGCTGCAGATACGCCATGCTGCAGATACGCCAATCCATGACACGACTCTTGAGGGTGTAAATCAATGCTGACCCAGGTATGAGGCGCCAACATGACCTGGATGTCAACCGTGCCGAAGAGTGTCCTCCAGAAACATTGACGACTGTAACTCCCAGGAGACACGTGCTCCCGCCGGCAGGCCGCTGACTTGTGGCCGCGAGGAACGCGTTCAAAACAATTTTCCCCACGAACCAGAACGGTTCACGAGGTCATGTAAAAATGCTCTAAGAGGCGCGAGCAACGAATGGTCGCGATTCGGACGGGTCTCGTGGGGTGATGCTGGACAGACGATGAGGTGTCGCTTCGAACAGAATCACGGGAATCATTAAGACTCCACCGGCCCAATCCACGACGGACAGGAACACGCCGCGAGCGCTCTCATCAGGAGCTTTTCCGATAAGCCGAACGGCCGCCCGTACACGGCGAAGTGGTTGCAGGAATGAAGCTGCAATGACCGTTCGCAGGCGGGGAAATCGCGTTCGTCTGTGCGGCCATGCCAGGAATCCATGCCGGGAGGCAAGGATTCGCACGAACCGCCAGTTCTTTCTGGCTTGCCAGCACGATGCGACAGTAAGACGAGACTGCCGACGATAAACGATCGCACCTGGAGCAAATCCAATTCGCCCCTGTTCCAATACGCGAATGGCCAGTTCCATGCCTTCACACCCCGCGCTCAGGAAGTTCTCATCCATGCCGCCGATTTGCCGCAATACGTCGGTTCGATAGGCAATCCCGGCTGTGTCATAGTCCCGTCCGCCTGCCGGCTGCGCTGCATCCCGGACGGGTGTCGTTGATTCGCTCGACGCGAGCACTCGGGCCTCTGCTCCCTGCCAGTCCGGATTTGTCGCGAGAGCCGATGTGAGCCGAGCGATCAAATAACGATCGGGCTCCACATCACTGTCCAGAAATACGACGACATCACTTTTTGCATGCAGAATGCCCAGGTTTCTGGCCGCTGCCGGTCCGCGTTGATCCTGCCGAAGACATCTCAAATTTGGCAGCGATCGTCGAAACTCCGCAATGACCGGTTGGCATGATTCGGTACTTCCATCATCGCAAACGATGACCTCGAATTGAATCGACGTCGTCGATTGAACCTTCAGCAGTGACAATAGTTTTCGGAGGTGATCCGTTCGATTGAAGACAGGCACGACGATAGAACAGCAGAACTGCCCCGGTGAGCCGACTCGCGTTGACGTGATCTGTGTGTCTGTTGACATCAGTTCGTGCACTCCTTTGTTACTGATGACTTACAGCGT
>JAPYTO010000192.1 GCA_029941865.1 Fuerstiella sp.
ATTGGCGGTCGTTGGTATTCGGCACAACCGTCACACCAGCGACCGCAATCGTGCCTCCAGTTGGTCCCGTGAGTGTGATATCCCCTGCCGTGAAACTTCCGATGTCGATCGGGTCTGAGAACACGACGCGCAGACTGCTCAGCGATTCACCGAACGCGAACTCATCCGGAGTCGTGGCAATGATTCGTGCCCCCGGACTGATTTGAGAACCGCTAATTGTATACTGACCGATCCGGCCGTACTCAGCGACATTTGTGACATGCAGAAAGTAGTCTCCCGCTGTCAGGGAAGAAACCACTTCCGCTCCCAATTCAACCTCCGGACTGGATTCGGCGATAAGATTTCCGCCGGCATCTCGCAGTTCGATGGTTGCATCGAGATTAGGGCCGATCTGAGCCGCGTCAACAGTCATGCGTATCGTCTGGTTCGTACTCAACGTGAACGAGAACACATCCAGATCGCCGTTGGCGCCGATCAGGCCGGCGCCGCTGTAGGTCGTCCCATCTCCCGCAAGCGGGGTCGCTGTGCCTGCCGTGTTTCCGTGGTCATCAGCACGGAAACCGAGACTGTTGCCGAGAACTGCAATATCATCCTGGAAGACGGACGATCCAAGAATGGATGGACCGTTGTGCCATGTGGAAATCGTCGCGGCCCCGGAACTGCCCATGACTGGCGACCAGAATCTGTCTCCACCGTTGTATGCCTCGACGAGTTCTTCGTTCGAATCGTAAACGCTCTGGTGTTGCAATCCGAATGAATGCCCGGCTTCGTGCGACGACGTGTTGCCGATATTGAAGGTTCCGAGATATACGAACGCCACATTCGGGTTCGAATTCGTGAAGGAATCGATAATACCGACGCCGCCGCCTCCGCCGCCCGTGCCGCCAATAGCAATTCGCAGCGCAACTCCGTTGGCGGCGCTTTCCGGAACACCGTCCGCCAATTCCGGCGGCTCCTCAGTAGTCACGTTGATATCAAACGGTGCAAAGTCCTCGGCGACGCGAACCCAGGCTTCCTGTATGTTCGACACTTCGTCGACGTTCATTCCGCTGGGATCACCATCGATATCGTAGACTGGCGTCGTGACGTTGGTCTGGCTGCCCCATATCGCTTCGAAATGTCCGTCAAAGTCCAGATACAACGTGGTGGCTGCTCCCGGATTGCTGTTCAGATCGGGGATTCCCAGCAGTTGATTCGACGCGCTCAGCATCTGGCGATCTTCCAGCCTCTCAATCGCCAGGCCGCGCTGATTCGCACGACGAGCTCTCCGTTTTCGGCTGGATTTTCTGTGTCGACGAAGATCGGCAGCAAACCCGGTAAGAAAAGTCTTGCAGAATCCTTATGCGACTGGAGATCAGGGCCTTGCCTGAGCCATCTGCGTCGACAAATAAAATCCCCTGTCACCCTGGCGCCCAGACTGTCCGCCGAGGCATCTGGTTCCGGATGGGTCACGGACCACACATCGATCGAGCCACCACGACCGCCGGTTGCCAGCAGTCGCCCGTCCGGACTGAGAGCAATGGATTGCAGCGGCTCTCGGGCTGTCGAATTTTTAAAGCGATGCGTCCGCGTATCGACCAGGCGAATCATGCGGTCGACCCCACAGATGGCGAAGAATCCGCCATCGGGTGCAAATGCGACACCCGTGGGATGTTTGGCATGCTGTATTCTGCTGCCTGCGATCGGGGCACGCTGGCGAATGTCAAAGAGCAGCGACATGTCGTCAGCTCCGATCGAATGCAGCAGAGTCTCGTCGGGCGAAACGACAAAAGATTCGATCGTGTTGCTGTGGTATTCGTATTCGCCGGCAGGCGTGCCGGTTTCCGCATCCCACATCCGCAGGACCGAATCGGTGCCGCAGGAGACCACTACCGATTCGTCCTGAAGAATCTGTGCGACATACGATTCTCCGTCGTGGCCGGCGGCCGACCATTTTGGCTCACCGTTTCGCGTGTACCATATCCGGACAGCTCCGTCGTCACCGGCGGTGGCCAGCATCGAACCGTCCTTAGAGAACTCGACCCCGTTCACCTCGCCATGCCCGGTCACAATCGTCGAATGAATCTCGCCCGTGTCGGCGTCCATCAGGACGACGCTGTCCGCACCACCAGCCACCGCCATCGTTTCCCCATCGGGCGAAAATGCGAGGTAGTAAAGTGGATAACCCATCGTGGCCAGAATTGACGTGGATCGTGAATAGCGGCGGTGCAGAACGTGCCACTCAATTCCCCGGTAGTCGGCGGCGCCCTTCTTTGGTACATGGCGTCCCAGCAGTTCGCTGACCAGACGCGAATCGCCGCTCCTGACAGCTCGCCCCGCGAGGGTCATGTCGGAAACATATTGCAGACCGCGAGCCTCCCGTTCGCTCTGGTTCGCAATTTCCCGCAATCGATCTTCCTCGGCCAGCGATAGATTAAGCCCCTTCACCGATTCCTCAAGTTGAAAATTCAATTGTTCCAGCTCACGTGTGTGCAGCCCCAGGCCGGTCAACAACGCGAGCACGACCATCGCCGTGGCCAGTATGGTTTTCCTGTTTCGGCGAGTGTATTTGCGTAGCCTGTATGTTCTGGACGGTGGGCTGGCTTCGACCGGTTCGTCCAGCAGGTAACGTCCGATGTCGTCAGCGAAAGCACTGGCGGAGGCATAGCGACGGTCGCGGTCTTTCTCCAGGGCCTTCATCACGATCCAATCCAGGTCACCACTCAGCGACGCCGCCAGGCGTTTAGGTTCGATGTTTCGCATGGCGGCCACGGTGGGCAGGGTGTCGTCGAGCGAGCTGAGCCTGAGACTCGGGCGAGCTGGTTCTTCTTCGCGGATGATGCGGCAGACTTCTTCGAAAGCCGCCTGCTTCATTCGTCGGCGATCGAAGGGCGTGCAACCGGTCAGCAGTACGTACAGCAACACGCCCAGGGAATAGACGTCGGTGCGGGTGTCTATGTCCTGGCCTGTGCTGTTGGCCTGTTCAGGGCTCATGTACAGCGGTGTGCCGACGACCTGTAAGAAGCTGGTGATGAATGTCTGTTCCGTCAGCCTTCGATTTGTGGCCTTGGCAACGCCAAAATCGATAACCTTGACCTGTGGCCGTCCATCGACGCTGGTGACCAGCACGTTGTTGGGTTTGATGTCGCGGTGGATGATGCCTTTCTGATGAGCGTGCTGTACGGCGGTACAGACGTCACCGAACAGATTGAGACGTTCGGCAAGTGATAACTGTTGTCTGTCGCAGTATTTCTGATTGGCAACCCCTTGACGAGTTCCATCACAAAATATGGTCCTCCGCTGTCAGTGGTGCCGGCATCAAACACCCTGGCGATGTAGGGATGGTCATCATCGCCAGAGCCTGCCGCTCAGCTTCGAAGCGGGCGATGACTTCCCTGGTGTCCATGCCCGGCTTGATCACCTTGATCGCCACTTCTCGCCTGACCGGCGTGGACTGGGCAGCGCGAAAGACTACGCCCATGCCCCCTTCACCGATGTGTTCGAGCAATTCATAAGCGCCGATGGTTGTTCCGACGCCTTCAGGTATTTCGGCGGTGCCGACGGTGTTTTCCAGGTCGAATTCCGTCAAAAAACTGCCTGCCTCGTCGTGAGCCTCCAACAGCTCATCGACCAGCTGACGGAAATTCGTATCGCCCCCGCAGACATCGTCCAGATACTGACGACGCCCCTGCTCAGTTTTGATTTTCAGTGCTTCTGAGAATACGTCTCTCAGCTGTCTGGCTTCGGCCAACGTAAGTTTCCTTGCTGTACAGTTGAGGGCAGTCTTTCGTACGGCCGGTTCCTACCCACAAATTCATAGTCGCGAAGCGACGAAAGCACATAGCCGTGGGCGTGAACCCACGGATTGGGATTACCACGAAGCATCTTAGCCGCGAAGCGGCGGCAGCAATTCGAGATTTGCTGTCGCCGCTTCGCGGCTCAATTCACGTAAACATTTCGTGACCCACGGCTTACACCGTGGGCTACGTGCTGTCGCCGCTTCGCGGCTATCCAGACCATTTGGATAAGAACAAGCCTGTAGGAACCAGCCTGACGTCTGCCAATCAATGCTCTGTCTGCCCGCGAAATGGTTCACGAAACCTGGATATTGGGTGAGAGATTTACGAGGTTGACGGCTCGGCCGGCTTGAGGGCTCGAAACAGCCATGCCCGGGCGAAGTTCCAGCAACGGTTGGCTGTACTCACAGAAACCCCCATCAGAACGGCCGCCTCTGCCTGTGTCTGCCCGGCAAACACCCGCAGTTTCACGATCTCAGCGGCCCTGGGATCCTCGGCTTCCAGGCTTTCCAGAGCATCATTCAATTCAAGAAGGTCGCCAAGTTGAGATTTCCAGGGAAGCTCGACCGAATCGAGCGAGATTTGCTCTGCGCTGCTGCCACGTTTGAGACGCTTATTGTTGCGGGCATGATCGATCAGTATTCGCCGCATGGCTTCCGCAGCTGCAGAAAAAAAATGTGCTCGCCCGGCCCAATTATCGCCGTTGGCAGAACCAACCAGCCGCAGAAAGGCTTCGTGCACCAGAGCGGTTGCCTGCAGCGTATGATCGGCCCGCTCGGTCGCCATTTTCGCTGCTGCCAGTTTTTTGAGTTCTCCATAGACCAGCGGCAACAGTTCGGAGGCTGCCTGTGCGTTACCGGTTTCGATTTGCAGGAGAATCTGCGTTACGTCAGCCATGGATGAAATTTGGGGGTTGGGTAGGTTAGGGTTGCCGACTGGTCACTGAATCATACTGACCGTCTTTGTTATCTTGCTTACTGGCACGGGACCATGATACCGCGCATCGAATGTCTGGCTGTGTTCTGTCCCACATCCCGGGACCATCCTCACCAACATCATACGGATAGTCGTGGCTCCCTGCTACGGTTTGCGTTTCTCGAAAGATTTGAGAAAGCGTCGCCAAGCTGTCCGGATACGGCCATGGGACCAGCCTGGCCGTCGCCTGCGGACCGCCAGCTTCAATTAACGGGGGAACTCGAGTGCCCCGCCGGCATGTTTCGACGGGCCGGGACTGATGAGCCGGGACTCGGGACTGAGAGCGGCTGCCAGGACCGACCAGGGAGAAATCATCGTGTCCACACTCCAAAGTGAACACTGTTCCGCAGCTTGCTCATCGTCCCTCGGCAGGTTTGCCAGGGCTGCGGCGTTTTACGCTGACTTGTGGCCGCGAAGAACGCGTTTCAATAGCGGTTCTATTAGTTCCACGAACCATAACAGCTCACGAGAATAAGTAGACTGTTCCCACGGGGTGGCGTCTTACTTCTGCACAAGCTCACGTTCGATCGCCCAGCACAGAGTGCGGGACGACGACACTGCACCGGTCATTGTTGACTTCGGAAACATCAGCTTTGGCACGGAACCGCGTCCCACTTTCTTGTAGAGATCGATGTGTCTCTTGATGTAGTCGCTTGCATGGGGCTTGGCGAGTTCTGCGGTCAGTTCGGTTTTACCCACCAGTTGTTCGGCCTTTTGTCGTGCCGATGCCGAACTGCGGCGCGAGCTGGCAAACAGCCAGTTGTGGAAGTCCCTGAACTTCGCACGATCGACTCGCCAAACGGCGACGGCGATTCGGGACAGTTCACAGGCGTTGGCGTGCGACGACGAAGTGCTTCGCACGGTATCGTTGCACGATCCATCAAGGGGAACGGGAAGCGCGATAATCGCCAGGTCGTTGCCATATTCCTTGAACGCGCCTTCGATCGCCCGATGGGTGTTCCGACAGTGAGGGCATGTGTAGTCGAACATTTCGACGAAAATGTACTTTGCATCAGGATCGCCAAGCAGCGGCCAGTGTCGCGAATTCAGGCGAAATTTGTTGCCCGACACGCTCACCAGTCGCGGTTCCGGCTTTGGTGGAGCAGTCGGTGTTTTGTCGGCTTTCGCCGTCGCATCAGTTGCCGGCTCGTCCTTGACTTGAGTTGTGTCGTCGCTGCCAGGCTCTTGCCCGTTGGCAGTGTCCTTTTGTGCGACATCAACTGAATCATCCGCAACGGCAAGAAATCTGCTGAATAACGATGCCGTGGATGGTGAGATAAACAGATACGTCGCTGCCGCAACCGCGGGTTGAGGCTCAGCAGCTGGTGCCGGCTTCCGGACAGGCTCGTCGTCGGTTTCCGAAGCGGTGATGTCCGCGTTGACCGGTGGTGCTTCAGGAACATCCGCGACCGGTGGTTCGGACGCGCTGGTCGTGGACGACTCGTCCACGGGAAGTGCGGCTGGATCATCGAATTCAACCGGTGGCTCGAACAGATTATCGGCAACAGCAGGCTCGTCAGTGATGGGCGGCGCAAACAGGTTGTCGTCCTCTGTCGACGAAAACGCGGCGTCTGGCGGTGCAAAGTCTTCGGTTGTGTCCAGATCGGCAATGTGTGTTTCTGACGTTTCTACGTCGTCGAATCGTTCTACCAGGAACTGCTCGGGGGCTTCACTTGT
This sequence comes from Fuerstiella sp., assembly GCA_029941865.1. GTDB lineage: Bacteria > Planctomycetota > Planctomycetia > Planctomycetales > Planctomycetaceae > Fuerstiella. Next base: position 6,429 of record JAPYTO010000192.1, read on the forward strand.
GACCTGTGCAGTGATCATAACTGCCACGGCTGCAATGCTCACGCCGGACCACGCAGACGTCTGCCAGTTGCCCAGCGGCCGTTTCCACAGAATGATCCCGGCAAGAACCAACCCACAGCTGTGAGCGCCCAGACAGTAGGCGCACAGATGCTCCAGTTCAAACACCTGGATATTGATAAACCACAGAGCCGACAGTGCCGCCGCGACTGCCCCGAAGGTCAGCACTGACCATCCGGCCCGCAGCAATTTTTCCGGCGTGGCCGGGCGGAAAAATGCAAGAACGCCCAGCAGACTCAGATACAGGGCAACGGCCGGCACACTGACCGGCATGCCAAATACTTTTGCGTACTTGCTTGTCAGCACGTGCCCGCAATCAAACACCTCTCCGCCGCCACAGCCATAGACCGGAATCTGGTTCAATGCCGTCCACGCAAGATATCCGCTGAGTGACAAGGCCGTGGCACACAGGATGCGAAACGTCCACAACATTTTTCCGGACGGAAGAAGTCCGGAGGGCACCGATTGATTCTGACTGGCTGAGGTCGTCACCGAATAAATCTCCCGGAGTGGGGCCTGGGATCCGTTCTAAACCGACGTTAAAGTCAATCAGGACGGAACGTCCGTGCATATCCTGAATGTTCTCCTCGCTTAACCTAGCTACTTTTTTGCGGGTTGGGTCCGGTTGAGTTGTTAGATTCCTCCCAATATTACGTGAATGCGGGTCTTCGTAGTCAAGAATTACCCAGTTTAATTAACCCGCATCTCACAAATGATCGAATTAATCGTGAGACTGATCGTTGACCCGCCAGAAGTCCGCCGGCAAACGGCTTTCCGTTAAAGTCTGCTGGGATTCTCGAGAACTGTGGGCGGTGGGGCAGTCTTGCCGTGGTTCTGAAACTTGTGCAACAATGTCTCTTCCAGTACGGAGGCTGGGAATTTCACAGAGCGCAGAATCGCATGGAGTCGGGCATGTTTGTTGGCAGCTGGTTTAGCAGAATTTGTGCTCACCGATCTCGCCGCAGAAAAGCGATCGGTCAGGGAGTCGCAACCGTCGCCGCTGAGTTGGAACGCCGCGTTCTGCTGACGGCGACTCAGACGACCGCACTGCCGGACACTTCATTTGCCGTAAGCGGACAGGCTTCGTCGTTAACGTTGACGGACTACTTCGACGATCCGGATCTCACCGGATCAGCAGTTGAGGTACAAACGCCGCTCGGCACTTTTTTCCTTGAGACGTACGACGTCATCACGCCGATCACAGCGCAGAATTTTCTGACGCTTGTCGGATCGGGCAACTATGCAGACATGTTCTTTCATCGCTCCGTCTCCGGCTTTGTCGTTCAGGGTGGCGGTTTCAAGTACCCGGATGGAGCCAATGGCCCCGACAGCGTTGTCAACAATGGGACCATTGTCAACGAATTCGACAACTGGTTTGACCCGCAGCTTGGGGGACTTCAGGCCGGGACACCCGTGAATCTGCGAGGAACGGTGGCCATGGCGAAGCTCGGCGGAGACCCCGACAGCGCGACGTCACAGTGGTTTGTCAGTCTTGCTGACAATGCTTCGATTCTGGATCCTCAGAACGGCGGCTTTACGGTTTTCGCCCATGTCCTTTTTGACGGCATGACTGTTGTGGACACAATCGCCGCGGCCCAACGCGTGAATGCTGGCAGTCCGTTCGACACTCTGCCGGTCCGCAACTACACCGATGGTGCAATCCTGCGGGAGCACCTTATTACGTCGTCAACGAGTGTCGTGGACGAACTCGTCTTTTCGGTCAGCGGAAACATCAACGCGTCGTTGGTGACCGCTGTTGTCACGGACGGCGCGCTTCAACTGACTCCAGCGGCAGGGCAGTCAGGCAGTGCGACGATAACTGTTCAGGCAACAGATCTGCAGGGCAACTCCGTCTCCGGCACGTTTCAGATCTCGGTCGGTGTACCGTCTGCGACGGAACTGACGGGACCAGTGGGCGATGACATTCCGGCACGGCCAACGATTACCTGGAACTCCGTCGGCGGAGCCGATTCCTACGAACTGTGGGTGAATCAGATCGGTGGAACAAATGCCATCATTCACGAGACGTCGCTGACATCTGCTTCCTTCACCACAACAGCAGATTTTCCGGACGGCACCTATCGCGGCTGGGTACGTGTAAAGAACAGTGAAGGATATTCGAACTGGAGTGCATCGTTCGACTTCCTGATCGGCGTCTCGGTGCCGAACTCTGTGTCCATCATCAGTCCGTCTGTAGAGAATGTTGACGGACGTCGTCCGCTGATTGCGTGGACCACTGCTGACCAGGCAACGGAGTACGACATCTGGGTCAATCACGTCGGAGTCCAGAGTCAGGTCATTCGAGAGCCCAACTGGGCATCTACCTCGTATACACCAGTCAGCGATCTTGCGGATGGCACGTACCGCGTCTGGATTCAGGCGAAAAACACAGCTGGAGATTCGGCGTGGAGCAGTGGCGTGACCTTTCAGGTCGGAGTCCCGCTGCCGGCAATCACGGGCCCAACCGGATCGCCAATTCCAGCTCAACCAACAGTCACGTGGACATCCGGTGGCGCAGGTGCCACGTACGAATTATGGGTCAACCAGATCAATGGGACTGCTCGAGTGATCCACGAAGCCGCCCTGACGGCCACATCCTTCACTGCCACAAGCGACCTTCCCGAAGGAGACTATCGTGCCTGGATTCGTGTTACTCCGTCAGGCGGCGTGCCGCTCAGATGGAGTGACGCATTTGATTTTACCGTCGGTGCCGGGACAGACCCAGGCACGACCGAAGTAACGTCGGTCACCGGTGCCGACACCGCCCGCCCCGCGATTTTTTGGGCTGTCGCAGCCAACGCTGTCCGCTACGAGCTGTGGGTCAACCAGGTTGGGGGCACCACGCGGATCATTCACGAAACCGACCTGACCGGCCTGGAATTCACAGCCGTGGAAGATCTGGCGAGTGGCAGTTATCGAATCTGGTTGCGCGCCTTCAACGCCACAGACGTTGTTGGTGCCTGGAGTGCGGCGTTCGACTTCACGATTGCCTGACACCTCCCGATTGCTGAGCAGTGACACACAATTTTTCGGCCGACAATCAAATCAGTACGTCGCAGATCTCGGCCAGCAGGACGGTCGCAAATGTTCCGGCGGTCAGGTCGAACTTCAGCTGCAGACTTCCATCACTTTGCAGGTCGGCCGAAACGTTCCGGGGAAATTCGACGTACTTTCTTCGAGTGCCCGGAGTCAGTTTGGAATTGCGAGAAAAGTCATCGTCACTTAACTCAAGTCGCGCCATCACCTGCTGCTCGACCGTCTGCACAGCGCCGGACGTTTTGACCATCTTTCCGCCGGGCATCGGCCCCATCGGACTGAGATCGGCAGCCACGGTGTCCGAATCAGGGCCGTACGCAAACGGTTTGATGCCACCGCGACGACACGCCACATCGCCAAACGCGACCGTCGAACACGTCTGCTGCCCGATGCGTTGAGCCAGACACAGGTTGAAGACGGCCGACTGCACGGCACTGGCCGACAGCTTCGACAAGAATCTGCGCTGCTGTCGTTTCCACGATCCGGGCGGCTTGCCGGTTGTTAACAGCTCGATGCCATCGCGAATGGAGCTGCCATCGTGCCCGAATCGCTGTGGTCCGAAGTAGTTTGGAAAGCCGTTCGTCTCAAGAAGCTGCAATCGATCCAATACGGCTTCTGCTTCTGCCTGGCAGAACGTGGCACCGTCTCTTCCGCGCAGCACGATTGTAAACCGATTGCCAGACAGGTGTCCGGTTCGAAGTTTGTTGCCGTGTGCAGAAATCGACAGAATCTGAATCGCAGAATTTGTCAGATTGCCGATGTCTGCTGCACAACTGCACGGCACGGAGACAAACTGTCGCGTGACGGCGCGGCGATCCTTTTGGCCCGCCACGCCGATGTCACGGGCGGATACCTTTAAATCCTTTGCCAGACGCGATATCAGGTCACTGGCGGACACATTTCGTTTCTGAATCCACAGAAACAGGTGTTGCCCATTGCCATCCGGCAGATAGGTGGGGATCTCTTCCACCTGAAAATCTTCCGGTTGCCAACGAAGAATCGCCGCCGGCAGCACGGGAAGATTGGCACGCGGCGGTGAAACGATTTCCTGCAGCAGAGTGTCATCCATGACCTGGTGTTCCGTTGACTGTGGCAAATTCACCGATTGTCGATCGTCGTTCCAGGCCAGCTGTCTGTACGAAATGGCGTGACCGGCAAGCCCTCTCGATTCTGGACATTGCACACGGGATTGTCGGCCCACGCGTATCGAACGGCAACAGGAGTGCTGACGCTGTCTGACCAGACTTCGATGGTATTCCGGTCCACGATTCTGGCAGAGGCCGCCACAAAGGTTTGATCGTCGCCTGCGATGGCGAATCCGATGGGTACCGTCACGTCGAACGTGTCCAGGCCTCCGCCAGCGTGATCGAAAGTCACAAGGATTCTGTCGCCCTTGACTTCCATCGATTTGTACAGCGGGCTCTGGCAAACCAGGTCAAAACCATAGTCCTTCGCCAGCGCCCAGCGCGCCAGGCGCTTGGCGACGTCCAGCTTGTTCTTAGGATGTATGTCCGCTGCTTCGCCCAGATTCAGAATGACCGCTTCGCCCGTGTTCGCAAGCTTGCTCATCGTCATTGTCTGAGCTTCACGAAGTTCGGCCCAGTCGCTGTCCACCGGTCCGGGCTGTTCGGCTTTGAAGTCTGCCAGCTGGACCCAGTAAAACGAAAAATCGCCCTGAGCCCATTCATCACGCCAGCTTTGAATCATCAGCGGAAAGAGACTTCGATACTGGTACGCGCGGCTGGCGTTTGATTCGCCTTGGTACCAGATGCAGCCCTTGATCGTGTAACCCAGAATCGGTTTGAGGACGCCGTTGTAGAGATTCGCCGGGCGATGCTGGCCGGTCAGCGGATTTCGAGGTGCTCGCGGTTGGCGACCTTTCTTGCTGACTTTCCATTTCTCCACGCGCTCTTTCCAGGCGGTGACGGCGCCGTCGTGGTCATAGGTTGTTTCTGTGTTCTTCCAGCGATCCATTAACGGGCCATACAAATCCTTGTCAGCGAACAGATCCCGCCGAACCCATGCTTCGCACGCCGATCCGCCCCACGAGTTGTCAATGAGGCCGATCGGAACGTCCAATGTTTGATGCAGTTGGCGACCGAAAAAGTAGCCAGCCGCCGAAAAGCTGCCAACGGTTTCCGGAGTGCAGGCCGTCCATGCGCCATTGAAGTCATCCTGTGGCTCCTGAGTGCCGACCTGAGGAACGGAAATCAGCCGGATGTTGGGGTAGTTGGCCGTCAACACTTCGAGATCCGGGTCATTTGAAGATGATACGGCGAATTGCATGTTTGACTGGCCAGAGCACAACCAGACCTCGCCAACCAGCACATCCTGAAACGTCTTTGTTTCATCCGCCTTTACCGTCAGAGTGTACGGGCCACCGGCAGCTACCGGATCCAGGTTCAACTGAAACCGCCCGTCCTTGTCCGCCGTTGTGATGCCGGTCTGAGACGCAAACGCAACGGACACTTTCTGGTTTGGAGCCGTCCAGCCCCAGATGCGGATGGGCTGTTTCTGCTGCAGCACCATGTGGTCGCCAAATACGGAACTCATTTTCAGCGCCGCATGGCACGGAGCAGAAGAAAGCAGGCAGAAGGAGGCAAGTAATAGACTGCGGATCATGGAATTTGCTCGAGGGATGTCAGGGAGCGGCGCGCTGCGAATGAAATTCGCAGGAATACGCGACGATGAATCAACGGTAGGTCAATCAGACTATGGCACGTATCACCCCTCTTTTCAACCGCTCAAGTGCGTTTGCGACATTGAAGAGTTCTTCTTCAGCCAGCAAAGCCAGGTGGCCTGAGTGTACCGCGTGCGTCTGAATCACTACAAAGCAGCGACCACATCAACTGTCCCGAAACCAAACCAAACCAGCATAGGAACTGTCATGGTCCGGTTATTTCTGTTTTCTGCGGTTAGCTCCGTCGTGGCCACCGGAATGGGAACTGTGGTCATCTCCGATGAAGTTGAAACCAACGCTGATTCCGCGGGCACTGTGAACTGGGTTCGAGTGACCGACGCGGCCGGCTGGCAAAATCGCGATTCTCAGGGGGAACTCGTTTTCGACAACAAGCTGTGGATCTTCGGCGGATGGTTCAATTCGTTTGAAGCACCTCCACGTGACGTTTGGAGTTCAGCGGATGGGGAAACGTGGAACCTGGTGCAGAACGACGCTCCATGGAAACACAGCGATTTATCCATGTCCGTGACGTTCAAGAACCGCATGTGGTTCATGGGGGGCTGGTACAACGGCCGCTTGCCAGGACACTCAGCCAGCAACGCAGTTTGGTCATCGAACGACGGTAGTACATGGAAGCAGGAGACCGCTGATGCTGGCTGGTCCCCCAGGCTGGCCGCCGGGCTTGTTGTTTTCAAGGACCGAATGTGGATGCTGGGCGGCACTGAAAACTATTACTTCGGAGACAACGACAGCCTGAAGAATGATGTCTGGTCGTCTGCCGACGGAAAGAGGTGGCAGCAGGAGATTGCAACGGCTCCGTGGCCGGCGCGGGCGTATCTGCAGGCGGCTGTCCTGAATGACCGCATTTACGTTTTCGGTGGTGGCAACTATGTTCCCGAATACAAAGCATACAATGACGTGTGGAGCAGTTCTGACGGAATCAACTGGCGACAGGAAACAGCCGCAGCCCCGTGGCATGAAAGACTGTGGTTCCCGTCGGTCGTGTATCGCGGTCAGATCTGGGTGCTGGGCGGCTGGTCAAATAATCCATCGACGAACTGGGGCGACGTCTGGCATTCGGCGAACGGTCGCGATTGGCAACAGCTCCAGACAGACGATTGCTGGAAGGAACGTCACGAACATTCGGCCTTCGTGATGAAGGACCGCATCTGGATTGCCGGTGGGCACGCCAAACCACTCAGCAGTGAAGTCTGGTCCCTGCAGTTGCCGAACAAGTGGGCCGGACACTAGTGCTTTGTCAAGTCTTGATTCTGGGGTGGCCGAAATCGCCAGACTTTGG
>JAPYTO010000193.1 GCA_029941865.1 Fuerstiella sp.
GTGAAACTGACGTCGCCGATAATTCTGATTCTCAGCGTCGTTGTCACGGCCATCGTTCTGATGATACCCGTCGTTCCACTGGGTGTTCCGGGAGAATGGACCTGGCAACGCAACCGTGTGTGGACCGACTTTGCGGCGGCCGCGGACAGAATCCTGCCAGCGTTGATTGGCGGAGCGATTCTGTACGGTGTGGCGGTGCGCGGAGGACGCCGGATCGCACGTGCTAAATTGCTGCAGACGTGCTTCGCCTATCTGCTGCTGATTCTGGCAGCATGGTTCTGGCTTGATCGTGTTCAGCAGACGGCCCACGTCGAACACCGCGAAACGAAACCGTATTGGGTGCTGTACGATCCGTCGTCCGCAGGTTATTTTCACGAGGCCGCTTTTCAAATCAACTCGACATCCGAGTTTCTGCGTGGTTACGAAGATCGAATGAAGGAAGGTGAAGTTCTGCACGTTGGCACTCATCCACCAGGACTGTTTCTGCTCAGCCAGGCCTGCCTTGACGTCTGCAGCTGGTCCCCAACACTGGTTTCGTGGCTGAATGGTCTGGAAGACGATCGGGTTCGACGCGCGTTCCGCACGATCGAGAGCGGCGCTCGCTTCGGCCCGCGATTGAAGAGCGACGAACTGGCTGCACTGCACCTGCTGAGCGCGATCAGCAGTTTCGCAGTGTGTCTCACGATCATTCCGCTGGCCATTCTTGGTCGCTATTTGTTTGGTGCGACGACCGCCTGGTGGATTTGCTGTTTGTGGCCGACACTGCCATGCCTTGCTGTCTTTTTGCCGAAATCGGATCTGCTGTTTCCCTTCACATGTACTTCAGTGCTCGCTCTCAGCGTACTCGCGACGGACCGCTGGAGGCTGTTTGTGCTGGCGGTGCCGGCCGGGATCGTTCTGTGGTGTGGCATGATGCTCAGCCTGGCGCACCTGCCGGTGATCGTTGTTCTTGCGGCCTTCGTTGCCATACGGGCATGGCAGACTCAGGGAGCGTCGCTCAGACTGGGTTTGTGCGTGATCGGCACGGTGGTCGTGACCGTGTGTGCGGTCAGCATCTTGTGGAGCAGTTGCGCCGGCTGCAACATTTTCAGCGTGTGGATGATGAATTTCACTAACCACGCAGGCTTTTACGATCAGTTTCCTCGCACCTATTGGAAGTGGCTGTTGGTCAATCCCATTGAGCTGGCGTTTTCTGTTGGCCTGCCGGTTTTCGCACTTGCTGTCTACGGGATGATCACGGCCGTCCTGAGAATCTTCAGAACAGGAACGCCGCAGGCCCGACGGGGCACGGCAATCGCGTTCTGCCTTGCTGCTGGTGCGACGATGGACGTACTCTGGCTGTCCGGCAAGAACCAGGGCGAGGTTGCTCGACTGTGGTGTTTTCTGACACCGTGGCTGCTGTTGTCCGCCGGTCTTTCGATTTCCGATTTGAAGGATACGACGACGAATTCGGCGTCAGACGCACGGACGTGGAGGACGTTGTTACTGGCGCAAATTGTTGTAGCGGCGGTTACAGTGAGTGGAGTGAGTGGCTTTAGCTTTTGAGCAGCATGCGCAGTGCCGACAGGTTCTTACGAGAGTTCGATAGACACCATGCCTGAGAACACCGAATCAGAGTTCAGCCAGCAAGCTGCAATCGACGAAGGCGCGCCGCAGATCGCCGCTGATCCAGCGGATGTGCGACGCGTTGTTCTGGCCAGTTTTGTCGGGACAACAATCGAATGGTACGACTTCTTTATCTATGGAACCGCAGCGGCCCTGGTTTTCAATAAGCTGTTCTTTCCGGTCGGCGACGATTTTCTGTCCAGCATGGCAGCTTACGGTTCCTTCGCGATCGGTTTCTTTGCTCGACCACTCGGCGGTATCGTGTTCGGGCATTTTGGTGATCGTATCGGACGCAAGGCGATGCTGGTGACGACGCTGATGATGATGGGCGTCGCCACGTGCCTGATCGGAATTCTGCCGACCTACGAGACCATCGGCATCGCAGCGCCGATCATGCTGATTCTGTTGCGACTGGTCCAGGGTTTTGGTGTCGGTGGAGAATGGGGTGGTGCCGTGTTGATGGCGGTCGAACACGGACACAGCAGCAAACGCGGATTCTATGGCAGCTGCGTGCAAATGGGAGTTCCCGCCGGGCTGTTGCTGGCGACGGGCGTCTTCGCCATCTTCTCCAGCATGGACGAACAGGCGTTTCTTAACTGGGGATGGCGGGTGCCGTTTCTGTTCGGTGTTGTGTTGCTGGCGATCGGGATGTTCATTCGAGTTCAGATTATGGAAAGTCCATTATTCGCTGACGTGCAGCACAGGAAGGATGTCAGTCCGCTGCCAATTCTGGATGTGTTCCGCCACTATAAACGGAACGTGTTACTGGCCATGGGGGCTCGTTTTGCTGAGAACGCCTGCTTCTACATTTTTAGTGTCTTTGTGTTGTCGTACGCCACTAAATATATCGGTCTCGAGAAACGCACCGTGCTGGCAGGTGTGTGGATTGCTGCCGCGATTCAAATCGTGGCGATTCCCGCCTTCGGCATACTGTCAGACCGCATCGGAAGACGGCCCGTTTATCTTTGCGGGGCAATGTTTCTGGCCGTGTTCGCATTTCCGTTCTTCTGGCTGGTAGAAACAGGAACGGTAGCCTTCGTCTGGCTGGCGATTGTATTGGGAATGATCGGGCATGCCGCCATGTATGGCCCACAGGCGGCATTCTTTTCGGAATTGTTTGGCACAAACGTACGCTATAGCGGCGCTTCCATCGGTTACCAACTGGCATCGCCCTTTGCCGGCGGACTGGCTCCTTTGATCGCGACGGCTATGCTGCAGTGGTCCGGCGGCGAGTCATGGCCGATTTCGATCTACCTGATCGCCACGGCCACTCTGACGATCATCTCTGTCTGGCTGGCGGCCGAGACCTTTGATCACGATATCGGCAGGACTGACATCGCCGACGATGAAGCCAGCCATTCAGCAACCTGATTCTGTTGTCGACAGTCACTTTCGGTTTATGCCCCCATGCTTTTTCGAGTTGCCAATTTAAGAACGCCTGTTGAACTGCCCGAGTCAGAGCTGCCTTCGCGCGTCTGTCAGAAACTGGGTCTGCAGGTGACAGAACTGCAGTCCTGGAAAATCCTGCGGAAAAGTCTGGATGCTCGACAGCGTAACACGTTGCAATTTGTGTACTCGCTGATTCTGGACGTGCCGGATTCCACGACATTGAAGACGTCACCGGATTTGCAGGTTGACGCCTACCGGAAAAAGACTTTCTTCGATCCCGATCCGGGCGGCCAGCCGTTGCAGTCACGTCCGGTGATTGTCGGATCGGGTCCGGCCGGGTTGCTGGCGGGGTACTTTCTGGCGTTGAAGGGCTACCGACCGATCATTCTGGAACGGGGCCAGGCGGTCAAAGATCGAGTCCCCGCGATTCGATCTTTTGATGGTGGCGGTGCACATGACAACGAGAACAACTACCTGTTCGGTGAAGGCGGTGCTGGGTGCTTCAGCGACGGAAAACTGACGTGCCGAATCACCGGAGCGGATGTCGACTGGGTGCTGCAGAGTTTTGTGGATTGCGGCGGCCGGCCTTCGCTTGTCTACGAACATCGTCCACATCTTGGCAGCAACAAACTTCCGCTGATCTGTCGCAACTATCGCCGTCGTATCGAAGCGCTGGGCGGTGAATATCGATTCAGTTGCCGGCTGGAAGGTTTACGAATTGCTGACGGACGGCTTCTGGGGCTGGACACGTCGTCCGGGTTCATTGAAACGTCGCAATGCATCCTGGCCATGGGGCACAGCGCGAGAGACACGTATCGCATGTTGCTGGATGCCGGCCTGCCGTTACGAGCCAAAGCGTTTCAGCTGGGTTTGCGAATCGAACAGCCACAGACTGTGGTGAACGATCACAAATACGGACGTCCCGAATATCTGCAGCAGCTGGGGGCGGCCGATTATACTCTGGTGGCAAAGGGTGAGCGGGACCTGTTCACGTTTTGCATGTGTGCCGGCGGCGTGGTGATTCCCAGTATCTCAGAACCCAACATGTTCTGTTCGAACGGAATGAGCAATTCCCGGCACGATACTCCGTTCGCGAACAGCGGCCTGGTCGTGACGCTGGAACCGGAGTTGTTTGGGAGTTCGCATCCGCTGGCCGGAGTGGAACTGCAGCGACGTTACGAAGCTAAGGCGTTCGCGATGACCGGAGGAGACTACACGGCACCTGTGCAGCGTGCTGACGATTTTCTGAACGGCCGAACACCTGATCTAAACCAGCTGATCCCGTCATCGTATCAACGTGGCACGAAACCCATGAATCTGGCCGAAATTCTGCCGACGCCCGTGCTGACTGCGATCATGAACGGGCTGCCGGTGATGGACCAGAAATGGAAGGGACGGTACCTGCCGGAAGCCGTGCTGGTCGGCCCGGAGATGCGGGGCAGCTCTCCTGTGCGAATCGACCGGGACCGCGAGACCTGGCAGGTGCCCGGACTATCAGGCATTTACCCGGTCGGTGAAGGTGCAGGTTATGCTGGCGGCATTGTCACGGCCGCTGTTGACGGTCTGCGGGCAGCACGAAAACTCGTCGAGACGTTCGCTCAACCGAGTGACGGCTGAGTACTTTTGAAGTAGGCTTTGTCTTGTTTCCAAACTGGAGTTTGGGACCGATAATTATAACTTTGTTTGTTCACGATATGATTAAACATATACAGATATTCCTGCTGCTGATCTCCGGTGGGACGACGGCCATCTCGCAGGAAACAGCTGCGCCGGATCTCAGCGAAGACGCCATCGCGGCGATCAACGTCATTACCGAGGCGCGTGTGCTCAGCACAATCTCGTTTCTGGCCAGCGACGAAATGGCCGGACGTGACACGCCGTCGCCGGAGCTCAGAATCGCGTCACAGTACGTGGCCGCTCGATTTCGCGGTGCCGGACTTGAGGGCGCCGGTCCGGACGGCAGCTATTTCCAGATTCATCAATTGGTCACGACGATGCCGCCGGAACAGGAAGCGGTGTTATCGGAGGTTAGTGGTGAAACGATTTCTGCTTTGGGTCTGCTGGCAGGCAGCCCCGAGGCAATCAACCTGACGGCCACGGTGATGAAAGAGTCTGCCGCACGGAAGGCTGATGTGGCAGAGATTGTCTGCCTGGACACGCTGCATGTGCCGCCGCAGGCCGCAGAGCGTCCGCAGTTTGTGTTGGCGACGGTGGCCAGGCGAATTCGGGCGTTCAAGGAAAAGAAAACGAAGGTTGTGCTGATTCCGTGCGATGACGACAGCATCCTTCCACAAATTGCAGAACGGCTTCTGCAGAAGTCGTTGTTTCTGAAGGATGGCCTGAAGCCGGAGTGCGCCGTTGTGCTGGTGTCGAGCGACACGAATCCTGTCGGGAAGGAACTCTCAATCCAGGTCGCCGCACAGCGCGAGGTGCAAAATTCGGTACGCAATGTTGTCGGCATTCTGCGCGGCAGTGATCCGAAGCTGTCGCAGCAGGCCGTGCTGATCTCAGCTCATCTGGATCATATAGGTGTTCGATCCTACGGCGATGATCGCATCAATAACGGTGCCGACGACAACGCCACGGGCGTGACAACGGTCGTCAGTCTGGCAGACGCTTTCGCCAGTCTGAAGACGAAGCCACGCCGTTCCATTGTCTTTGTTACGTTCTGGGGCGAAGAAAAAGGACTGCTGGGTTCCAAACACTTTGCGGACAACCCACTGTGGCCATTGTCCAAAATTGTCGCCAACATCAACATCGAAATGGTGGGCCGTCCGGAACAGGATGCTCGCGAGAAAGCGTGGATGACCGGCTGGAAGCACTCGAATCTGGGACCGATCATGAACTCCGGGTCGCAGCGAGTCGGAGTGGAAATCTTCAACCGCACTGATGTCGGCGAGATGCTTTATGCACGCAGTGACAATTACTCGTTCGTCAGGAAGGGTGTCGTGGCTCACAGTTTTTCGGCGGGTTCTCTGCATGCCGATTATCATCAGCCGTCCGATGAATGGGAAAAACTGGACATTCCGCACATGACCAAAGTTATCCAGGGACTGTTTGCCGGAGCATTGTTTGTGGCGGAGACCAGTGATACGCCGACAGCATCCGAAAAATAGGTCGTCGCCTTGGTAGTCAGCTTGAGCGGGATTGCGTAGTCTCCGCCGCGTCCCTGATGCAGGGGCCTGCATCAGGAGCATTCCTGCCCCAACTGTTCATAACGATAGATTGTCCGTGACGTCCACACGCACCCTGAACCCTGATCAAGTTCCGCCGTCGCTGGTGGCGTGCGCTGCGAATCGAGACGGATTTCGTGAGGAGTACCCGTTCGATTCTCATTGGATGGAGATCGATGGGCGAATTATTCATTACGTTGATGAGGGGCAGGGACCGGTCCTGTTGATGGTTCACGGGAATCCTACGTGGAGCTTTGCCTGGCGACGGTTGGTCCGGGACATGGCGTCCGAGTACCGAGTGATCGTGATCGATCATCTCGGCTGCGGGTTTTCAGAAAAACCTCAGGCTGATGAATACACGCTGGATGCTCACATCGGACGATTGGTGGCGTTCGTTGAACAGCTTGACCTGAAAGACGTCACGCTGTTCGCACACGACTGGGGCGGCGCCATCGGCATGGGATGTGCCGGACGCGTGCCGGACCGCTTTCGGCGATTTGTCCTGATGAACACGGCCGCATTTCGCAGCCGCAGCATTCCGTTGCGGATCGCCGCCTGTCGAATTCCGACGTTTGGAACACTCGGTATGCGAGCGTTGAATCTGTTTTCGCTGGCGGCGCTACGAATGGCCAGTGAACAACCACTTTCGCCGGCAGCAAAGATGGGTTTCATCGCTCCCTACAACAGCTGGGCCAACCGTGTGGCGGTGAAAGAATTTGTCCACGACATTCCGCTTCAGCAATCACATCGAAGTTACGCCACACTGAAAGCGGTCGAAGACGGTCTGAAGCAGTTTCAGGATTCTCCGATGCTGCTTATCTGGGGGATGAAAGACTGGTGCTTCAGCCCGGAGTTCTACCAGGAATTCTGTGAGAGATTTCCGGATGCTGAACGACACCCGATCGCTGATGCCGGACATTACATCTTCGAGGATGCTCACGACGAATTGCTGGCGACGGCACGTGACTTCCTGCACAGGACGAAGTAATAGGCCGCGCTGCCGTTCCTGACATAAGCACGCAGCGCAGGCAAATGTGTTCTTCAATCGTACGAGATCCACTCGCTTGCGCGTCGAGCTTGTACTGCGGCAACTTTCAGGAGCCTTCCTTATGCGACCGGCTTCACTGATCGTTCTCATGCGACGTCCCCAACGGACCGGTCGAGGCCGCTGAATCGGGCACGAAATAGTCGCTGCCGGAATTTTCCCGGGGAAACGCTGCCGCCCGTTGGTTTTCGGTCTTCCGGAGTTCTATGTACGAACCACTCGTCAGGCGGTCTTCTTTACCGTCGCCGGCTTCGATGATGATGGCCGATTGGGAGAGCAGTCCCTTTTCCTTCACGTTGATGACGTTGCATCTGGTCTGACACAGTCCGCAGCCGACGCATTTGTCCTGCAGAACCACCGGTGCCAGGTAGCCGGTTCCATCAATGGGTTCGCCATTATCGTCGACTTCCGTACCGACCTGTGTGTATTCGATCGCGCGGTAGCCCGCAGCGTTGCATTCCTGCACACACAGGTCGCATGCTTCCCGACCGGCGAACGGCAGACACGTCGTTTCACTGACGATCGCCAGGCCCATGCGGGCCATTTTCTTTTCGGCGAGCGGCAATGCTCGAATGGCTCCTGTTGGGCAGACCTCGCCACACGCGTTGCAACTGGAATCGCAGCCAGCCCAGTCCGCGACAACCACTGGCGTCCACAGCCCCTCAAGTCCCTGTTGAAACCCCTCCGGCTGCAGGACATTGTTCGGACACGCCTTGAAGCACTCGCCACAACGAATGCACATTTCGAGGAATTCCTGTTCAGGCACACTGCCGGGTGGCCGAACCGGACGGAAGGCATTTGGATTTTCCAGGTTCGCGCCGAATGCCTTCGTGACGCCAGTCAGTCCGACCGCCCCAACAACGGCCGCCGCACTTCCACTGGCAAGCGAAAGGAAACCTCGGCGACCGATAGAGGTTTCCTTTGTGCGTGGATCGTTTTTAGCTTTTAGTTCAACGAAGTTCCAGCGTTCCACAAACTTGATGGCATGAGTCGGACAGACTCCACCGCAGGACTGACACATCGTGCAGTCAGTGGTTCGCGTCGTGAAATCCGGCTTGATCGCGTCGAACGGGCAGATTTCGACGCACTTGTTGCAGTTGATGCACGTCGATTCGACTTTGCGTTCGGTCGCTCGAAACAGATTGCCCAGCGAAAAGATGGCTCCACTTGGACAGACGTACTTACACCAGAATCTCGGTCGCAGAAACCCAAGCCCCAGCACACCAGCGAACATAATCAGCGACACGAAATGTCCCGCATTCATCGACGGTATCAGATGCCAGCCTCGCAGCGCACCGACCTGCAGAGGCTCGAACAGAAACAACATACCGCGTGTGATCACGGGGATCGCCGAGAAAAATCCCGATACCAGCACGCCAAACACAGCACAGACCATTGTTCCGGCCAGCAGATAATACTTGATGTGAACCCACCAGCCTTCGTCGGGAGCACGAAAACGTTTCACGCGTCCGGCGATCGCCCAGTCAAACAGGTCAATCGTTGTGCCGAGCGGACACAGATACCCGCAGAAGCCTCGTGGGATCAGCACGCAGACGATGAGAATGATTGCGGCCGACACGAGCGACCAGACCCAACTGCGAGCAGCCACGGCGGTTGACAGGCTAACCAGCGGGTCGATGATTAGAAACGTCTCGGCAGGAATGAATTCTTTGTCTGTGAGATCGTCGGCGTAGTGTGACGGCCACGCGGTTGGATCGGTCTCATGCAGAGCCCACGATGCGGTACTCGTGAAGAAGACGTCGAAAAGTTCGGGCGTCAGTTCACCCTCCGGCTGAAGTCGAATCGACGAGTCGGAGACATGCGAAACACGAAAAGCACCAACTGCTCCATTCTTCGATTCGGACGCACTTTCATTGAACACGAACAGTGTCTGATTGGCTGCGATGATCCAGTCGTCAGCGACCGTTCCGGTGAAAAGGAACTCGCCCGAGTCCTGATCGATGTCTCTGAATGTCCAGCCGGATGACGCGTGCCCCGGCGACTGCGGAGCCGCGCTGTACGGCCAGCAGACGTAGAAGAACAGAATCAGAAACGTAATCAGACACACCGCCTGAACGATTCTGCGCACCGGTGACGCCAGCCATGAAACTCCGAGACGCCGGAGCAGTCGGCGCACGATGCCTCTTTTCTTCGTCACTCGGTCAGATTGCAGTGACGCGGGAATGATCCGGCGCAACAACCGGCCCGTCAGCGAAGGCGAAGCCTCCTGTCCCTGGTGCAGCCGTCTTAGATGCGGTACGAACCAGTCGAGCCGAACAGCGGCGTTGGTCCGCCCTCGATCAAACGACGTCAGTATCGCAATCACGGCAGCGGCAAACAGAACACAACCGATGGTCAGACCGACCGCCGATGA
The DNA here is from genome assembly GCA_029941865.1 of Fuerstiella sp. Taxonomy (GTDB): domain Bacteria; phylum Planctomycetota; class Planctomycetia; order Planctomycetales; family Planctomycetaceae; genus Fuerstiella. Next base: position 9,587 of record JAPYTO010000193.1, read on the forward strand.
ACCTCCAAACAATAATCGCGCGAGCGGGTGGTGAGTCAATACCGCAGCGACGATGGCTCCCGACAGAAGTGCGATCGCGATGGAGATTGCCCGTTGCCTCATTTTGCTCCCTGAGCCAATGCACTGGCTGTTGCGTTGACAATGGCCTGTGACGTGATTGTTGCTCCGCTTGTCGCGTCGATGCCCTGCACGCTTTGTCTGGCAAGCAGCTGTGCTGTGGTGTCGGTCAACGCCGAATAAAACTGTTTTTCCTTATGCTCGATGACCTTAACTGATTTCATTCGTCCCTCGGCAACAGTCACTTCGACCAGGACCTGTCCGGCGTATCCTGTGCTGCTTTCACGGTAGCGACCATCCGTAACCTGGCTCACATTTGCCTGGTCGAACAGTCGTATGGCTTCAATGCTCTCGCGAGCCCGTGCTTTGAATCGTTGTTCGTAGTCCTTGTTGCGGAATTTCTTCGAGTCGATTACCTGCTGGTAGTAATCGATGGCTTCATCAGGCATTTCGGCCTGCCGCAGAGCATCACCAGCCAGAATAAATGCCTGATAGTTTGAATTGGATTTGTTGAAAGCTTTTGTGAGACGCAAAGCCCAATCGATCTGGCCCATGTCGCCGAGCAGTTTGATGGCGCCCTGCGGAAGCGGATTGCCTCGCATCATGTCGAGAGCCATCTGTTGATTCCCGATTCGCCAATAGCATTCCGCCAGCCGAATGCCGTTCAGGCGAGAAACAGAAGGTTTCGCTTTTTCGTACCAGAACGCTGCTCGGGGATAATCCTGCAGCAGCGTGAAGTACATGGTCCCCAATTTCTGCATGTCACGTTCAAGCAGCGTCGTGTCGTCTTTGTGTAGTGCCACGCAATGATGAACCAGCTTGATTCCGGAATGCCAGCGTCCGGGGTTCTCGTTGATGACTGACCAGATGTACTGCCCCATGTTTTTCTGACTGTGCCAACCCTTGGTTGGTGGTTTCAGCGGCCATGAGAGATCGAGCGTCTTTGGATAATTGAGTGGTGTCTTATCGAACCAGTCCGGCGGGTTTCTGCCGGCATCCGTGATGATGGCGTGAACTTCGTCTGGTTTGATCTCATTCGTCGCCGGGGCTGAGTCTGTTTCCGCACGAGCGTGTTCTGCTATTGGCGTCAATTCCTGACGTTTTCCGTTCCTCGTGACGGCATGCACTTTGCTGAACGCATAGGTTCTGGTGAAGGTGCGTTCGCCGATTGTTGTTTCAAAGTCCAGCTCCTTCTGGGACTCGCGGATCTGTTTGACGGTGCCTTCCAGTTTGACACCGTTAACAAATTCCATCGAATCCGGCGCGTCAGCAGCAGGTGGCGCAGGGGAAGAACATGCCTGAACGAGTGCCAGCAGAGGAATGGCCACTATAAGTGTCGCGGTTTTTCTTGTCACACAGCGCCGACCAGCGGATCGAGCGACGTCGTGAGTGCAATTCAATGGCCACCTGAACATCGCGTCGACTCCGAACAAAAAACAACTCAACGCTGTCGTTGGGAAATCTGCGGGAACGGCAGCGGTGGCAGGCAGTCATCGTAGATGCTGCTGCCGTCAGGATAATCGATTCCCCACAGCATTTCCTCTGTGCGACGTGCGTTCTCTGGCGACCGGTGAGAGGCAGGAAAGAACTATGCGTTTCCTGACGTATGAACGTCGGCCGCTGGCGCCTCTGAAATGCATGGAACGACGCCGTGCCAAGGTGACCTGGCGGCCAAATTTGCCGGAAATCAGAAGCACGTTCAACGCAGAATCAGGCGGCCACGTCCTGTGCCGATTCGTCCCCGCCGTTGTCGTCTGCTGAAACGGCTGCGGCCCTGGCTTTTTCCAGCGACTGACGTCCTCGGTCACTGATTTTGTAGCACAGTCCGACGTTGCGTCCGGAAATCTCAAACTTCAGATTGCCGGTGGCAATTAACTGGCCGTGGATTCTGGTGAGATCTTCCGTGGTTAATCCGTCCAGAGCATCAATTCGTTCAAGCCAGCCGGTGAAGTCGTCGCTGGTGGCTTTCGCTGCAGCGGCTCTGACTTTGTAGGCTTCAAGCACCTGCAGGTTTTGCGGGTCTGGAGCATTGAATTGGAAGTGAGCGTTCATACCGGGAGTTATCGGCCCGCGACATTCCGCCTTTCAGCCAGACCAGATTGCACATAACGACCCATACGACGGGCGCAGATTACCAGTGGTGTCCAACCGACATGAGCGTTGTCGCCGACGGAAAATAAGGTCGAAAATGCTCCCGCCTGACACAGAATCCGGGAATCTGCGGCCATACGCGAATGCCGGATTCTGCCGTTGGAATAATCAGGCCTGCTTACCCCAACGGTCCAAAGTGAGCGTCGTCAGAAATTCCATAGCCGTTCGCGAAATCACGAGCGTCCATCGCCGCCTTTCCCTCGGGTTGAATTTTCAACACGTCGACATTCCCTGATCCACAGCTCACGACCATTTTTCTGTCTCGCATTCCGATTCGACCGGGCCGCGACGCAGAAGCGGAGGCTGCGACAGTGACTTCGACCTGCTGCAGGATGCAACGACTGGGCTCGCGCCCCGTTGAATGCAGCCACGTGACCGCTTTGGGCCATGGTTGCATGGCTCGAACGTGGCATTCCACCTGCGAGGCCGTTTGCGCCCAGTCGACAATGCCCTGCTCCTTGCGGATCTTGGGAGACAGAGTCACCTGCGATGGATCCTGTGGTTCAAAGACGGCGGTTGCCAGGTTCAACTGGTCCACCACCGATAACGTCAATTCTGCGCTCATATCCGCAAGGCGAAGCATCAGCTGGCCGGACGTTTCGCCTGGTTGAATGTTCGTCCGGATCTTCCCGACCATGGGGCCGGAATCCAGTGCCGGTTCGATCTGAAACATGGTGACACCGGTCTCTGCATCACCTTTCCAGATGGCATACTGAACCGGAGCGGCACCACGGTGTCGAGGCAACAGCGATCCATGCAGATTGAAAGCCCCCAACCGGGGGATTGCCAGAAATTCAGGCTTCATAATCTGTCCATACGCGGCAACGACAAACAGGTCAGCGTTCAGCTCACGCAATATGTTCAGTGACTCCGAGGTGTTCACTCGTTCCGGCTGAAAAACCGGTCTACCGAATTCTTCTGCCAGGACCTTCACCTTATTCACGTGGCGATGATGTCCTCTCCCGGTCCGGTCCGGTTGTGTGCAGACACCCACGACTTGATGCTTTTCCGACTCCAGCAGGGCGCGAAATGGCGGCAGCGCAAATTCTCCGGTGCCCAGCAGGATGATACGCAGCGACATAATCAGGGGAGCCTCAGGTGAAGTTGGAAAAAAGGAAGCCACGTCCGTGTCAGTTGCTCACGCGGCGTGTTCGGAGCTACCGCTTCATCACCAAACACCAACTGTTCGTTGTGCTATGTTGGGCGGACGAAGTGGCCGGCATGATCGCCGCCGGGCGTGGGCGGCGAAATTCTGCATGGTCGAACGGTACCGAGTTTGTCGAAAAACAACTACCCGTTCTTCCTATGCGCTGGCAACGGCCGATCCATCCGCGAAGAGTTCTTCCGGCACGGGTGACTCAAAGAGACGTTTTGGCGGAAGGTGAGTTTTTTGGTGCGCATATCGTGCTTTTCTGTGTGTAAGTACCGGGCCGGTGAACTGATCAGCCGGCGAATCTGAATTCCTTCGTCTGTTCGCAGAATGCCCTGCACCAGTTAGAATCGGGCGGAAGTGTGTCACACGGTGTGCCACTTGTTTTGATCTGTGGCGGAAAGGCCGTGCCTTGCCGGCCCGCAGGAGCTAAACGAGGATTGATTCGGCGATGATTGAGCAC
>JAPYTO010000194.1:0-1951 GCA_029941865.1 Fuerstiella sp.
TCTGGCTTTCGTATCCGGCTGAAGCGGAGGATCAGTTTGCGATCAGGGACGGCGATACGGTCGCGTTCCTCGGCGACAGCATCACGGCCGCGCGAACGTACGGCAAGTTGATTGAGAAATTCACGCTGCTGCGTTATCCGGACCGTACGGTTCGTTTCATCAACGCGGGTATCGGTGGCGATACTGCAGTCGGTGGACTGAAACGACTCGAACGCGACGTGTTCAGACACAACGTGACGCTGTTGACCGTCGCGTACGGCATCAACGACATCGGCTGGGGCCTGCAGGCAAACGACCAGCACCGGCAGGCGTACCTTGATGCGATTCGTGGCATAGTGGAGGCGTGCAAAACAAAAGGTGTCCGGGTCTACATTTGTTCGGCGGCCGTCACTGCAGAGGATCCCTCCGAAAGCGAAGACAGCTTCCTGCAGAAGATGTGCGACGACGGCATGGCGATTGCCGCAGACAACGGACAACATTCCATCGATGTACAACGCGCAATGCGAAAGATTCAGCGCAAGGTCTGGCAGGCGAATGAGAACAACGACGACCCGCAGAAAAAGAAATCCACGTTGCACGCCGCCGACGGAATTCATCTGAATGAACTGGGTCAACTTGCGATGGCCTTCGCCATTCTGAAAGGATTCGGTGCTCCGGACCGAGTGTCATCGGCAACACTTGACGCGGCAACCGCATCGATTGTTGAATCTGATGGCTGCCACATTGCCGACGTGAAGCGCACGAATGACGGCCTTGAATTTACACGCACGGATGATGGACTCCCGTTCAACAACGGGATTTTCTATACACTCAACTATCGCTTCGTTCCGGTGCCAACGGAACTCAATCGATATATGGTCAGTGTGGAAAACCTTGCCCCGGGGCGATACAGGCTGAGAGTCTCGGAACGCGAAGTTGGCACATGGACCGCACAGCGACTGGCCGCGGGCGTCAATATTTCGTCTGCCACAGCAAGTGTCTGGCAGCCAGGCGGTCCCTGGGATGTCCAGGCGACTGTCTTAAAGTCACTGACCGATGCACGGCATCACGCCGACACAGCCAACCGACTGTCTCGTGCGTGGAACAACAAGTCCGCCGTCGTGGAATCGTTGCAGCAACAGGCCACGCTGGTCAACCAGAAACTTGAACAGATGCAGCGGATGACCGTCAAACCCCGTCCGTATCGTTTTGTATTGACGCGCGTCGAAGACGAGAAACAGGAAGACAGGAAGTAGTCGAGCAGGGATGTTTTTTTCACTCCGGTGACCACGTCACCGGTTTGTTTATCCAGGAGCACATCGATGCAGCGAACACGTCTGGCAACACTTTCCGTCGTTATGGTCGGAGTACTGGCTGGCCCCCTGCTGGCCAACGATGTGCAGATCACTCCGGACGTCGTCTATGGGCACAAGTTTGGTCTGGCCCTGACGTTTGATGTCTACACACCGACAGAAAACGCGAACGGCGCGGGCGTTCTGTTTATGGTCAGCGGTGGATGGTTTTCCTTTTGGGGGCCGCCGGAAAAGGCGCTTGAGCGATTCAAACCGCTCACCGACAAAGGGTTTACCGTGTTTGCCGTCCGGCACGGCAGTAGCCCGAAGTTCTCAATTCCTGAGGCCGTTGCAGACGTGCGACGGAGCGTTCGTTTCGTCCGCTTGAACGCCGACAGGTTCAAGGTGGATGCGGATCGACTCGGCGTCTACGGAGCGAGTGCCGGAGGACACCTGTCCCTGGTGCTGGGCACGGCATCCGATAACGGAGACCCCACAGCGAAGGACCCGGTTCTGAAGGTCAGTGATCGCGTGGCAGCCGTCGTCGCCTGGGTCGCACCGACAGATCTCACGATCATGGTCTGGGCAGCTCCCGACCACCTGCCGGCATACGACAGGTTTCCGGCGCTTGAACTGGACCTGGACAAAGCAAAACTCTACTCGCCGCTGCAGCACGTCAC
>JAPYTO010000194.1:2051-13360 GCA_029941865.1 Fuerstiella sp.
CGCTTGAACTGGACCTGGACAAAGCAAAACTCTACTCGCCGCTGCAGCACGTCACTGCTGACGACGCGCCGACACTGCTGATTGTCGGAGACAAAGATACGCTCGTACCCATGAAACATAGTCAGGAGATTCAAGCGAAGTTTGAGACGACGAATGTTGCCAGCCAACTTATCGTGCTGGAAGGAGCCGGACACGGTTTTCGCGGAAAGCACGCTGACCGTGCCGTCAAAGAACTTGTGGTGTGGTTCGAGAAACAACTTGCCGAACAGTAAGGTGCAGGCGGTTTCGGGCGCAACAACGTCGTGCCAGCGATACTGGAATCGCCATTGCCAATTCAGGCCAATTCACGGGCCAGGCAACTGATTGTTCCGTCAATATAACTTTCGCGGGCGGCGACGCGTTTTAGCTTGCCACTGCTTGTTCGCGGAATGGACAGGGGGCGCATCAGCAAAATTTCTGCGGGGTTCACTCCCACTGCTTCAATGACCCGCTGACGGATTGGCGCAAAAATCGCATCGTGGGACACCATTCTGGCCGCCGAACGCTGCAATTCGGCGACAAGGATCAACGATTCCTGGTCGTGCTGATCGACGGAGAAAGCGACGGATCCTCCTGGCGCCAGTGCCTCATGTGCGTCGTCGATATGTTGCTCAATATCGTCCGGGTAGAGATTCCGACCACGGATGATGATAATTTCCCGAATTCTGCCGGTGATGAACAGCTCGCCTTCGGAAAGAAATCCCAGATCGCCGGTCCGCAGAAATGTTTCGCGTTGACCATCAACACTAAGCAGGCGGAACGCATCTTCGTTCAGTTCTTTGCTGTTGTAATATCCCCTCGTGACCGACTGTCCGGCAAGGAACACTTCGCCGACCCGATTGTCCGGCAGCAGCCGGTCGCTTTCACCATCGACGATGGCAACCTTGCATCCAGCGCTGGTCCGTCCGCTGCCGGCCAGAATCGTGCAGTCTGCATTAGAAATCGCGACCTGTTCTCCGACGTCTTCTGTAACAGCGTTCTGCCCTTCTGACGAGAGTGGGCCACTGTGTTCCGTACCATCGCTCGAACCCACGGTCAAATCCGGTTTCTCACCTGGAGGCTCAATCCGATTCTCCATCAGCGCGGACGAACTGACCCGACGCGTGACCGGCAATGCGGTGGCCGGGCCGCCGGTGGCCATAAGTGTCACTTCACCGAGACCGTAGCACGGAAAAAACGCGGATTCACGAAATCCGAACGGCGCAAATCTTTCCGTAAACCTGCGAATAGTCTCTGGTCGGATTCTTTCCGCACCAATGTAGGCAACCCGCCACGACGAAAGGTCAACTCCCTCCATTTGCTCGTCCGTGATTTTTTCGGCGCAGAAGCGAAAGCCAAAATCGGGGCCTCCGCAGACACTGGCTTTGTGTTCGGAGATCAGTTGCAGCCATCTTGCCGGTTGAACCGCAAATTCGCCGGGCGGCAGACACACGGCCGTGTTTCGCGTGTACAGCGGCACAAGATAGCTGCCAATCAGTCCCATGTCGTGATAGTGCGGCAGCCACGTCACGCCGGTCCCTTCCGGAACCTGGATCTCCATCCGATCACGGATCATCTTCAGATTTGACATCAGATTGTCGTGCGAGACCTGCACTCCTTTTGGCCGCGCCGTCGAACCAGATGTGTATTGCAGAAACGCTGTATCGTTGCGGTCAGGAACAATTATGGTCAGTGGGGACGGCTCGTCACGCCAGTCCTCGGGAGTGACCACCGGCAGCTGACTCAAATAGGGATGTTTTTCAGCACGTCGAACAAGCAGGTCCGCCGTTTTTTTGTCTGTCATCAGGACAGACGGCGTGCTGTCTTTGCACACTTTTTGCAGGTGGTCGTTGGGGCGATTGAGGCTGGGGATGTTCAGTGGCACGCCAATGACACCACGCGCCAGACACCCGAAGAAGGCTTCCCAGAACGCGGCGCCTGTCGGAAACATCAATAACGCGCGATCACCGCGATCGCAGTGTTCCGTCAATGCCCCGGCAGCAGCCCCGGCCCGCGACACCAGGTCACTGTAGGTCAACGATTCTTCACAAAGCCAACGGGTGACGGGAAACACAAACAGTGGTTTGTCCGGAAATTCCGTGGCAGTCTCTTCAAGCAACGAGCAGATTGATTTCATGTTTGCCCATCTGGAGGGAGTCGTGAACCTGGAACCGCGACCAGCGTCGGTGTCGTTCAGTTCAACCGGATTGTGTGAACCACGACGTGCTCGCCCTTTCGCTGCGCCTTGGCGGCCCATTGTCCATTCGGCTGCAGCACTCCTGACGGCGCTGAGCACGGAATGTCCGTGGGGAAGCAGTTGTCTGCACTCACGATCCACACTTTGCCGGCGACCGCTCGCATGCGCATGTTGGATTCGTGGAATGGCCAGTTGACGTTTTCCGACCACTCACCGCCATTCCGCCCCCCGTTGATGGCGTGAAAGATCACTCGCGCGCCGGACTCGGACAGACGCTGACTTAGATGAGCATCGGGCATTGGCGTGCACTGCGGATTGCCCCACATGTCATTGCAAATCAGACCGCCAATCGTGATGCCCTTGATCTGCAACGTCTTCAGCGGGCGAGTGCCGTAGTCATTGATCTCGCCCTTCGGTGGATCTGTCAGACTGCCGCACAGCAGCGTCTTCGTGTGGAACCCGACAAATTTGCCGTCACCGTCGTAGAACCGGATTTCGTTGTAACACTGCTGATCATCCGGCTCGACGAAACATGTTCCCAGCGCCAACGCCAGATTCGCCGAGCTGGCACGTTTCACGATTTCTTCCAGATGTCGATCAACTTCAGCCTGATCAAATACAGGAGTGTAACCGCTCAGCGATCCTTCCGGCGTCAGCAGAATGTCTGCTTTGTCGCGTATTGCCACGTCCAGTGCTCGCTGAATCGCCGCAACGTTGTCCGGAATGCTTTTCGTCACCGGGAGCTGAGCTGTGGCCACACGAAGTGTCAATTCACTGTCGTCGCCACTGACAGGACCGGCCACGAGAACGCACAACGCGAATGCCAGACACCCAGCGTTTAGCAGATATCGAAATGAACTCATTACCCCGGCCTTTCGAAAGAATTGAGTTACGCACGAATCTATTTCACGCCGTTGCAATCGACGCCCGTGAGCAGAAAACCACCAGGCCCACAAATTCACGAGCCTCTTTATCAGGCATCGGTGATGTGCGGCGTTTGCCTGCCCCCGACAGATTATGGCTTCGATCAACCGCGTAGAAAAGCCGGTTGTGAAATCGGACACGGTATTCGTCGCAATCGGCGGAGGTTTACCTGAGGGCTCACGGGCCGTGACTCGTGTGCTTTCTTTCGTCCTCGTCCTTCCTGGTCACCATCTGCGGTGGCAATCCGAGGAGGAGAAGACGAGTACGAGACTCGAGGACGATATTCGGGTTCTGTCTTTCGTCCCCATACTTCCGGTATGCCAAAACGTCAGCACGGGGCATCAAGGATCTCAGTGCGTGTATCCTGCGATGCATAGCTTGCGACCATGGATATCAGTTGTTCTCGATTGATCGGCTTGGTTGTGTAGTCATCGCAACCGGCGTCGATGCACTTTTGTCGATCATGACTCATCGCGTGGGCTGTCAGGGCGATGATCGGCAGCGTGCATCCTTCGGCACGCAGATTCCGGGTCGCTTCGTAACCATCCATCACCGGCATTTGCATGTCCAATAAGATGACATCAAACGATTCGCCCCTGTCTCTGGCAGCCAACACAAGGTTCATGGCAATCCGGCCATTTTCCGCGATGGTGACGTGTGCTCCAGCTTTCTTCATAACAAACGAAATCAGTCTTTGATTGTCAGGTCCGTCTTCGGCCAACAGCACACGGCAGTCCAGCCTGGCGGCAGAGTCGACCGTGGCTTTGGATTTTTTTCGCGAGGTTTCGAACAGGTTCTCAGTCACGTTGTGCAACATCTCTACGTTATCCAGTGGCCCCGTTTCCACGGTAACGGTAAACGTGCTTCCCTCGCCTGGACAACTACTGATTGTGATGTCGCCGCCCAGCATTTCCGCCAATCGCTTGCTGATGGTCAGTCCCAGCCCGGTCCCACCGAACTCGCGGGTCGTGGACGCATCTGCCTGTGTAAATGGCTGAAACATCGACTTCATCTGATCCGGAGTCATCCCTATGCCAGTATCGATCACTTCGATCTGCAGATTCGGGCGACCGCTGGCGGATTTCGCAAGCCGTGTCACGATGCGAACCTGCCCGGTTTCTGTGAACTTGATGGCGTTACCCACCAGATTTATCAGGATCTGCCGCAGTCGGGTGGGGTCGCACTGAATTGTTTCCGGAATCTCGCCTGCGTATTCAATTTGAAGTGGCAGCCCCTTCGCCACAGCCCGCACACGCATCAGCGCTGCGACATCGTCCACGAGACGGGCCGGTGACCAGGCAATCTGTTCGACTTCGAGTTTGGAAGCTTCGATCTTCGACAGATCGAGAATGTCATTGATCAGCTGCAGCAGGTATTTACCATTTCGTTGTATGGTTTCCAGAGCCTTCACACGCTCCGGCGGTGCTTCTGCAAGGCCCTCTTCCCCAAGCAGCACGTCAGAGAAGCCAAGAATCGCTGTCATTGGCGTTCGGATTTCGTGGCTCATGTTGGCCAGGAATTCGCTCTTGGCCAGTGTCGCCGCCTCCGCTGCTTCTTTCGCAAACCGCATATCCTGTGTCAGGTTCAGGGCAGCTCGTCGTGACCGATCCAGATCGACGGCTTTGGTCCTGAGCTTATAGTGTGTTTCTTCCAGCTGACGCTTAGCGGCAGTCAGGCTTTGCGAGTTGTTGGCAAGTTCATCGACTGTCCGTCGCGTACTGAATGTCTGCTTCCGCAGGCGGTACATCGTCAAACTGAAGACGACAAGCACCACACCACTACCAATCAAAATCACCATCAATGTTCCGCGGACTTCGCTGTTCGTGTGCGCAACCACGTCGGTCAGCGGCATGCTGACGGCCAATACGCCGCGAACGTCGCCTTCCTTCCAGTTGATTTTGGGACTATCCGGGTGTGTATTGTGACACTGCACGCAGCTCTTTCGCATACGATCAGCTGTGGCGTAACGCAGAAAAGAATCTCCGTTGACTTCCTCAAAACGGTAAAACGGTTCGTTGGGATTCTGCTCCAGCGCCTGCAGGGCATCGCGTTCAAATGAATCCGCAGGGCCACCGTTTTCCCGCCAGGGAAACGGATGGTCGCTGTAGAGTCGGGTCCGGCACTGTGATTCCGCATGGCCCAGTCGATCACCGAGTGCCTTGCTCAACGTGGCTGGCAGTGGAATGGCCCCGGCATGTTGTTTGTAGTCATGCGAAACCTTGATTCCCAGAGGTTTGAGGCGTGCTACAACTTCGGACGTGTAGAGCGTTCGAAATTCCGCAACCGCCTCGTTATACGCGCTCGCGTCGCGCAGCGCAGTCTGTTGCACCAGCGAACGGGACATGTCGTACAATTTCCAAACGACGAACAGGGCGCTCGTCAGCAGGACAAGCGTAGCAGTCACGGCGAAGTAGCGATCCAGCAGAATCACCTGGGCGCGTGCTGCGCACGAAGCAGCGTGACTCGAGGTATTTTCATGGGGCGTTTGCGATGGCATAATCGTTAAACCTGTCCCGCCTCGGCTTCCTGAAATTGCAGGTCGTAGGGTGACAGCAGACCTGCCCGCTCGCTAAGTACGTTGACTTCCCCTTTCAATTCAATCATCCGGATTTCGCGATCAACCGCCATGTCATTGAAATCAGCCAGTTCCCCCAGCTTCTGTTCGATCGACCGCTTTGCCTCAACCTGGTCGGCGTTTGCAACTTGAGCCCGCCTATTGGAGTCAAGCAGTTGCTGACGTTCGAGGTTTATGACACTCAGAACCTGGTTGTATTGCTCAGCGATCTGGCCGACTTCAGTGAATGATTCGAACGTGACCGGCTGCGAAAAATCTCCCGTCTGCCGATGCCTGTCCATCTCCCCCATCAACGTTGTCAATTCCGTGGCGGCTCCATGCTCGGCGACGTTTAAACCAATGTCTTCCTGCGTCGCCGTCACTCGTATCGGGCGCATCCAATTCGTCAGTCGCAACAGTAGATAGGTCGTGCCAAACGTGATGGCAAAGGCAGCGAACACGCCCGTCAATTGAACCTTCAGCTGGGCCCATTGTGAAAGTCCTGTCCCCAGGAGCTCTGGATTTCCAAAAAAAGCGACCGCGACAGTGCCCCAGATTCCGGCCGACAAATGAACCGGCACGGCACTGATCGCGTCGTCGATTTTGCAGCGATGCAGAAGCCGTTCGAAACCTTCCATCACGATGCCTCCTATGGCCCCGATCAAAACGGCCTGCGGCGTCGTGACCGCATGGCAGCAAGCGGTCACAGAGACCAGTCCTGCCAGCGATCCGTTGATCGCGAAATTGACACCAGGATGCCCCGTCAGCAACCAGCCAAGGATGAGCGCTGTCACCATTCCCGCGACACCGGCCAGAAGAGTGTTGCAGATGATTCCAGGAACCTGTTCATTCATGGCCAACGTGCTGCCGCCGTTGAAGCCGATCCAACCCAGCCACAGCAGCATGGTGCCCAACATCGCCATTGGCAGGTTGCTGCAATGAAACTTCTTTGGTTTGCCATGCTTATCAAAACGCCCCAATCGCGGCCCAATCACGAGAACCGCGGCCAATGACGCCCATCCGCCGACACTGTGCAACCCGCGAAGTCCACAAAACCACGTGCCGCCAGCCAGCCTTGTGTTCCGCCGCCGGCACCACCCCACGCCCAATGGCCGAAGATCGGATAAACCAGCCCGGAAACGATCAACGTGGTTACGATGTAGGCAAAGAATCGCATTCGCCCGGCCACAGCTCCCGAAACAATGGTGGCCGCTGTGGCACAGAACATGGCCTGAAACAGAAACGTCGTTACGAGAACGGAATTTTTTCCGTCGACAGATAAAAAGAATCCCGATGTCCCGATCCAGCCCGCATGCGATGCACCAAACATCAGTGCAAATCCGAACGCCCAGAACAACAGCAGCGAAACTGAAAAATCAGTCGACGCCTGATTTCTTAGCGGGGGGGAAACGAGAAGCCTGAGTGCCCAGACCCAACGATCCGCGCAATCGGAACATCCCTGGGGGGAGGCCAACGCCACCTCTATAAAACTCATCCACGCAGACCGTGGCGAATATCGCGAAGCCGCTGCACGGTCCACACCCACGAAAGTCAGGCAATTGGGAAGATCATGGCGAACTCTCTATAGTGACCTGCCGTCGATATCTTGATTGGTGTTCGTTGGGATTCACGGCGGGTCTGGCGGTCGGCCGGTCCGCGCCGTTTTTGACAGAAACACGGCAGGTTTTTTCATCCCTGACGTTGGCCGTTATCCCAGGATTCCCCGAGGCAAATCTGTGGGCTCGCGCCATGTGACTGATGTTGAAGTGGCAGTGTTCAGCGGGACAGAAAGCCGGATGGCTCAATCGTCGACCAATCAGAAAGCAACAGATGACGCCAGTGGATATCTCGACGGCAGCGTTAAGCACTGCTGATCAACTCATTCAACTCGCCCTTGCTGAGGATCTGGACGATCGCGGTGACCTGACCAGTCAGGCGACCGTGCCACCGCACGCAACGGCAGCCGTAAATCTGGTTGCCCGAGAAAACGGCGTCCTGAGCGGCGGTGTGGTGATCGAACGCGTGTACGCGGCGTTATGTGCCATGCAGCAGGTTTCTGCGGACACTGTACAGGTCACGTCATGTGTGCGCGATGGTGGCAAGGTTGAACCGGGAACGATTGTGGCCACTGTTACCGGCCCCGTCAGCCTGCTGCTGACGGGGGAACGAGTGGTCCTGAATTTCGTGATTCACCTGAGTGGCATTGCGTCAAAGACGGCCGAGTTTGTACGTCGAGCAGACGGAAGCCGTGCCGTGATTCTTGACACTCGCAAAACGCTGCCGGGTTTTCGACTGCTGCACAAATACGCCGTCCGATGCGGTGGCGGCACCAATCATCGCATCGGACTGTTTGACGGCCTGCTGATCAAAGACAATCATCTGGCGGCACGTGGCAGCGACTCCGTCGCAGATGCCGTGACAGCCGCCCGATCATGGCTGACGAAACGGGGTCTCGACCTGCCGGTGGAAGTCGAGGTGGACACATTGGAACAGTTACGCGACGCTCTGGCAGAAAAACCGGAGATCGTCCTGCTGGACAACATGCCACCGGCAGAATTGCAGCAGGCGGTCACACTGCGAAATCAGTTGTCTCCGCACACGCTGCTTGAAGCGTCCGGCGGCATCACCCTGGAAACCGTTGGTTGTATCGCCGGAACAGGGGTCGATCGGATCAGTATCGGGGCACTGACACATTCTGCTGGGGCGCTGGACTTCGGCTATGACTGGCAGTGGTAAGGGCCGGTAGTGACTCAGTCGTCCATCACTTCCTTTTCTTTGGCTTCCGCACCTTTGTTGATCGCCCCCTCAAACTTTTTGGTCAGTTCCTGAACCTTGTCCTTCGTATGATCGCGTTCGTCCTCGGACATCGACTTGTCCTTTTGAGCCTGGTCAGCATGCTTGTTCGCGTCCCGACGAATGTTGCGAACGGAAACACGACCTTCCTCGGCCAGTTCCTTGACGCGACCGGCCAGCTGCTGACGACGCTCTGTCGACAGCGGCGGCACGTTCAGGCGAACGACGCGACCGTCGTTATTGGGAGCCATGCCCAGATCACTGTTTTGAATGGCCTTCGCGATTTCGTCGAGACTCGACACGTCGAAAGGTCGAATCATGATTTGCTGCGGCTCAGGTACGCTGACGTTGGCAATCTGTTTCAGCGGTGTGGGCGAGCCATAATAATCGACCTTGATGGAATCGACAAGTCCCGGGTTTGCGCGACCGGTACGGATCCCCGTGAGCGACGAGCTAAAGTGTTCGACCGCTTTTTCCATCCGGTCTTCAGCGTCGAGAAGTATTTCGTCCTGGTCCATGAGTTCAGCCTTTGATGTCCCGTGCGACGCCATCGCACGATTTTTATCTGAAAAAACTGGCCGAAACGGGAATGCTCCACAGTGAAATCGCCCGTGGTCATCCGAACGGCACCTGAGCATGGTAATGAACCCAACGGCTCGGTCAAACGCCCATTTGTCTTAGCGCGTAAACAGCAAGGGACTTGCGCCTTGTAAAGGATTCTGAATGCCAGACCTGAAAAAATCGACAAGCAGAGTCTCGCATCGGCTGGTACGATCGCTACAATTCGTATTATGCATGCGACCGATACAATCCTGAAGTTCGGTTTTCCGCTGGGAATGCTCGGCGGTGCAAGGTTCAGACTCAGCTTTTTGTTCCCTGTTGCCATGATCGCGATCATCTGGCGACTGGACAGTTTTGAGCTGGGACTACTGGCCACCGCAATTCTGCTGTTCAGCGTACTGATTCACGAACTCGCCCATTTGCTGGTCGCACGATCAACCGGCGGTGAGATGGATGAGATCCTTCTTTGGCCACTGGGCGGCCTTGAAGAACCTTATGGTCGTGGATATCTGCACGATCATTTTCAGACGATGCTGGCCGGTCCGCTGACAAATCTGTTGCTGGCGCTCAGCTGCATGGTGCCTTTGTACGCCGATCAAGTATCTCCACTACTAAGCCCTTTCTCAGGTTTTAATGTGCCAGCCGGTGAGTCTCTGACGCTCACTGCATGGCGAATGGCATTCCTGATCAACTGGGTACTGTTTGTGATCAACCTTCTTCCGGTCACACCGTTCGACGGCGGAGTGCTGCTCCGGACTTATCTGTCAACGCGGTTCTCTGAGGGTGAGAGCCGAGACCTGATGGTTCGACTTGGGCTGGTGCTGGGCATGTTCGGTATCCTGACCGGGTTCGTGTTTGACATCAGTGGACTAGTGGCCCTGTCGGCGTTTGTCATGGTTCTGCACCTGCATGAGAACATGAGATGGTACGAATTTGTCAGTGAACCGGACGAAGTTTCTGAATTCCACATCGGTCAGAATCACGACAGTCCCGACGGAGAGTTCTTCGACGACGAATCCGATTTGTCCGATGACCCGACTGCCTCAGCCGACGTCAGCGAGGACTGGCGACTGGGCGTTGAAGAACAGCGTCTGCGACAGGAACGCGAGGAAAGACGCAGTGAAGAACAACAGGTCGATGACATTCTTCAAAAGCTTCACCTGAATGGTCGCGACTCTTTAAGCAGTCTGGAGCTGCAGATACTGAATCGCGTCAGTGACAAGTACAGAAACCGTCGCCAGCACAACTGAGTTGGCCTTATGAAATATCCGGCAATTCCCAATGCGTACTCACTCGTCGATTGTTTTAGTGTCGTCTTCTGTTCTGCTGGTTCTGGGAGGGTGCGGTTACGAACATTCGATTGAGTCGACGCCACCCGTCATGAAAGCGGATTCTGTTGAGTCGACGCGACAGCAGACACCGGTCGCCGCTGCGACCACACCGGGCGAACGAAAAGGATTCGATGGCCTTGAGTTTGCGATTCCTGCAGGCTGGACGGAATTGCCGCTGTCACAATTTCAAATGGGGATTATCTCGGCAAAGTTCGGCATGCCCGATACCGGTCCGGATGTTTCGCTCACACTTTCCCGCTCAGGCGGTTCGCTCGCGGACAACCTGGACCGGTGGCGTGGGCAGGTCACACAGTCACGCAGCGAAGTCACGGAAACGCTGACTATGGCCGGAGTCGACGCCACGCTGATCGATCTGGAAGGACGGTTCTCGGCCGGCTTTGGACGTGAAGCCCAGGACGGCTGGCGCATGCTGGGCATCATTGCTCCACTGCCGGACCGGGGGTACTTTCTGAAACTGACGGGACCAGTCGATCAGGTCGCCGCCGTGGAAGATGATTTCCGCGCATTCGCAAAGTCGGCTCAACGGGATTAGTTTGTGCCATTGGGCCGCCCGTCAAGAGTCGCTGATGTGTTGACGGATGATGGCCCCCGCAGAATGTCATTTCGAATGGTCGGAATTCTGCTGTCCGAGGCACGTGGCCAACTCGCACCATCAGGGCCTTCCTTTGCAGGCTCATTCCCGCCGTCATCGTTACCCACAAATTTGGTTAGCCGCGAAGCGGCGGCGGCAAATCTCAAATTGTTGTCGCCGCTTCGCGGCTAAGACGCTTCGTGGTAAACACAATCCGTGGGCTCACGCCCACGGCTAATTGCTGTCGTCGCTTCGCGACTATGTGCTTGTGGGTAACGACACGGTCCAGCCCCGGCCACCCACCCGTCTGAAACCACAATCCGTTACTGCAATTTACGA
>JAPYTO010000195.1 GCA_029941865.1 Fuerstiella sp.
GTGGCAGCAGTACGCAGAACGAGCTCACGTGCTTCCGCTGACTCCGTACTACAAGCAAAAGAACAAAGAGAAATTATCAAAGAAAAAGAATTTCAAACTGAAGGCGGACGCCGACCTTCCGCAGAACAAATCCCCCATGATCAGGGACAAGGCCTTCACGATCACAATCAAACTTGCCTCAACTGGCACCGCAGGCGTGCTGGTCGCTCAGGGTGGCACTGCAGCCGGCTACGCCCTGTACGTAAAGGATGAAAAACTCTGGTTTGCTCAGCGCCGACAGGGAAAGATATTCAGCATCAACGGCGAGCTGCCCGCGGGGTCAGAGAGCCTGGTTTTTCAGCTGACACGAAAGGGAGCGGTCACCGTCAAGTCCGGAGGCCGACAAGTCCTGAGCGGGGACGTTCCGGGTACGCTGGATACCATGCCACTGGACGGTCTGCAGGTCGGTCGCGATGCAGATGGCCACGTCGGTGACTACGGAGTGACCGATGAATTTCCGTACGACGGCAAGATCGAGCAGGTGCAGATCAGAATTGAGTAACGATTACGTTACTCAAGGTGTCAACGCGTCTGCGAGTGCCCATCGTTGATTGACGTGCCGCGTCGGGGCCGGCACAGGCGTACGATGCTGGCAATACATCCAAGGAATATGGTCGCAAAGACGATCCTTGGGATCCAGTTGCCTTCGCCGGGCTCGAAGCTTGCAAGGATTCCGAACAGCGCAAACGGGAGTGGTGCCAGCAGCATCATGACCAGGAGAACTCGGCCCCATCGCGGCAAGGGATCGGTGCTGATGGCGGCGGCGAATCCAAGAAGCAAAGCGCCGAGTAACCCAGCGATGCCTGCGAAGAGGACGTATTGCATAACGGCTCCGATCGAATTCAACGAATGCGGGGCAGACGTGGAGTTCAGTATTCACAGCTTCCACAGACTGCATTCTGAGGTTCCCGGAACTCCATGTCATGTCTGACGTCGATTTTTCTGGTCGCAGCCACCGAATTGGCAATGTGGACAGTTCCGTCGCGCCCGCAGTTGCAGCCCTTAAGGCAGGTTACTTTTTTTCGTAGCGGAAGCCGCCACGGCTTTCGACCTGTCTCTGCCGAAATTCCTGGCGAATTCGGCTACAGAACGGCCGCATGATTTTGAAAACTGCGGTAAGGCAGGGCCGTCACATCGATGCACCCTAAGCGCCGAGAGCTCGTAGACTACTGAGTGCCGGATCGTAGAGGGAAATCGGCAGCCGACTGGCAGGCGACAACTATGGTCGCCGTGGCAGCTCGTCGCGGGCGTACTCGATCGCGCTGACCAGCGCAGTTACGTCATCGTCCGTGTTGTAGGCGGCGAAACTTGCTCGTGTTGTTGCGCTGACGCCCAGCAGGTCGTGCAGCGGCATGGCACAGTGGTGACCGTGACGCGTCAGCACGGCTCGACGGTCCAGCATGATGGCCAGATCTTCGGGATGCACATCATCAATACGAAAGCTAATGATCGCTCCCTTATGATCTACCGAGGGCCCGAAGATTGTGAGTCCCGGGATCTGCTGCAGCTGTTCAGTCGCACTTCGCAGCAGCCGTTGTTCATGATTGTGAATCGCCTCGACTGAGAGCCCGGAGATCCAGTCCACGGCCGTCCCCAGCCCGATGGCCTGTACGATCGGCAGCGTTCCCGCTTCAAATCGGGCTGGCGGTGCCGCCCATGTCGAGTGGTCCTTGTAGACTCGGTCGATCATGTGGCCGCCGAACAGGATTGGCTGTGTTTCGTTCAGCCGATCAGCTTTGCCGTAGAGAATGCCGACACCCGTCGGACCATACAGCTTGTGTCCGGAGAAAATGAGGAAGTCAACGTCGTCTGCAACGACATTGGTGACCTGATGAGGAACGCTCTGGGCCGCGTCCACAACAATGACGGCACCGACTTCGTGTGCTCGGGCCGCCAGTTCTTTGATGGGATTCACCGTGCCCAGGACATTTGACATGCCGCAGACGGCCAGCAACTTTGTCTTCGTCGTCAGTACTTCGTCCAGTCGGCTGATGTCCAGTTGGCCGTCGTCGGTCATTGGAATGAATCGCAGAGTCGCCTGGCGCTGAATCGCCAGTTGTTGCCACGGCACAAAGTTGGCGTGATGTTCCATTTCGGTGATCAGGATTTCATCCCCCGCACCGACGTGATGAGTTCCCCAGCCAAAGGCGACAGCGTTAAGCGTCGCAGTGGTACCCGACGTAAAAGCGATCTGCTGAGGCGATTCGGCGGAAATAAAGGTGGCGATTTTCTGCCGTGCGGTCTCCAGTTCCTCATCAATGCGGGCTCCGAATCGATACCGACCACGATAGGCGTTTGCGAAGTACTGTTCTTCGACTTCGCGTTCCTTATCGATCACGACCTGAGGCTTCTGCGCTGACGCTCCACTGTCCAGATAGACCGGCGTCAGACCATCTTCCAGCACCTGGTTGAGGACCGGGAACTGGCGGCGAATTTCCTGCGGATCAATGCTGGCGACTGTTTGGGCAGGTGACTGCTGTCGCAGCACCACCTGGACGGGCGATTGTTCGGTGTACGCTGTGCAGGGTGCGTGTCGTCGCGCGATTTCACGAATGCGATCCACCATTCCCTGCAGGCCGTTATGTCGCTGCGGAGAAATATACTGCTTCAGCCGCAGCCGCGTGAAGACGTCGTTGATCGGAAGACGAAGTATTTCGCTGGCCGTATGGCCCGAATACGACGCCAACAGAATCGCGATCAGGCCCCGTACAATTTCCGCATCACTGTCCGCCCGGAATTCTATGACAGGGTCGCTGCCATCCTCCACAGCTCTGGCCGTCAACCAGACCTGGCTCTGACATCCGTGTATAAGATCACATTCGCGTTGTTCTTCGGGGGGAAATCGAGGCAGGTCGTAGCCCAATTCCAGCAAAAACTGAGACTGGTCGCGTGGATCCAGCTCTTCAAATTCTTCAAAGATTTCTTCGGTCGTGATGTGCATCTGGGTCTGCGTTGAAAGTTCAACCGCGAAGTCGCGGCCGCAAAACGTATTACAGGATTTCCAATGTTGGCGCCGCTGGCGTTTCCGTCAGATTACGTGCGACCTGCATAGCGACGTTCCGGCACACAGCAAGCAGTGCATCGCGAGCCGGGTTCTCTTCGGTCAACAGTGCCATCATTTTTCCCGCGTCGCCATATTCGCGAATGGTGGCATCAATCGGGACCTCACCCAGGAACGGCAACTTGAGTTCTTCCGCCACTTTCCTGGCCCCACCGCGTCCAAAGATGTCCCCGGTCATGTTCTCCACAACACCCAACACCGGCACGTTGACCTTTTGATACATGTCGACGGCTTTGATCGCGTCCAGCAGAGCTACCTGCTGCGGAGTACACACGATTACTGCTCCGGCCAGTCCCACCTGCTGAGACAGTGTTAGCGAAACGTCGCCGGTTCCCGGAGGCAAATCAATAATCAGGTAATCCAGCTCGCCCCAGTTAGAGTCCTTCAAAAACTGAGTGAGCGCCTTGTGCAGCATCGGACCACGCCAGACGACCGACTGTCCCTGCTCGATAAAGAAGCCCATGGACATCAGTTTCAGGCCGTCGACGTCAATGGGTTCCATCCGCATCATCTTCTGTCCGTCACCACCCTGCTGTTCTGTGGCTGCCGGTTGTCCTGAGGCACCCATCATATGCGGGATGCTGGGACCATAGACGTCGGCATCCATCAGCCCGACACGACAGCCGAAAGAATGCAGCCCACAGGCCAGCGCCGCAGCGACCGTGCTCTTGCCGACCCCCCCTTTGCCACTACCAACGGCAATAATATTATGAATCTTCAACCCGATGCGTCCGCCTGCGTCTTTTCCTCGAACGGTTGAAGTGATGTCCACTGACAAGGACTGTCCGTCAGCCAGAGCCGACGTCACTTTTTCCGTGATGAGCGTTTTCAGTCGGTCGGAGCCCGGATAGGCGGGGGTTGGCAATTCGATCGTGACCGCGACTGTGTCTGCAGACACTTGCACGTCACTCACCATCCGGAGCACGGAAAGGGGCTTGCCCAATTCCGGATCAATGACTTCAGAAACCAGATTACGAATGTCTTCGACGGATGCCATGTGAAAGTCACGTGCAGGAGGGAGGAGAAGAATACGGAAACGACGCACATGTACGCAGTCGCATCGTACGCCCGAACGTCGGCAGATCAACAGAAGCAGTGCCGGAACTGAAGCGATTCGTTCATCCGAGACACTCCAGAGACGGGAATTCTCTACCCTGAAATCGGATGCCGAAATCGGGAACACATCTGCGACAGACGCTGGACAACCCGTCAAGGTACGACAGTTGTTTTTGCAGGGACCGCTGACGGAATTGTATGTGCAGCGACTTTCTGAATTCATCAGGCCCGGGGGTTGACCTCGGCTTGTGCCGGCTTCAGCCACTTTTCTTCAACAATACGGCCGCCGTCGATGCGCAGCAGATGGTCACCCAGAATCTCTGCTTCCTGCGGATTGTGTGTCACATACAGCGTTGTCACGTGCGTCTGCTGCCGCACGCTGTCCAGCAACTCACACATCTCGTGCCGTGTTTCGCTATCCAGAGCGGACAGTGGTTCGTCCAGACACAGCACTTTCGGTCGAAAAGAAAGCGCCCGTCCGAGCGCGACACGTTGAGCTTCTCCTCCGCTCAGGCCGCGTGGAGTACGGTCCAGCAGATGTGTGATACCCAGCAACGTCGACAACTCGTCAACGCGTTCAGCGATTTGCTTCTTAGGCGTCCGCCGAACCAGCAGCGCAAACGCCAGATGGTCGCGGACGTTCATCTTTGAAAACAGAGCCCCGTCCTGCGGCACGTAACCAATGCCGCGCAGAGCAGGGTTCAATCGCGTCACATCCGTTCCGCAGATTCGAATGCTGCCGGAGGAGCAACGACGCAATCCGATAATGCTTTCCAGAATTGTTGTCTTGCCGGACCCCGTCCTGCCCATCAGCACACCGCAGCCACCAGACGGAATCGAAAACGACACGTCCGTCAGCTGAAATTCGCCCGCCCGGATGCAGATATTCTGCAACTGAATCATGAACCACAGTTCCTTGTCGCTGGCCTTAAAGCAGCGCCTCACGGGCACCCCAGACTCGAGTGATGATCAGCACGGTCACAGCGGCCCCGACCATGATCAGGGAGACCGCGACGGCTGCCTCAATATTGCCGATATTCATTTCCAGAAACACCGTGGTCGAAAGCACCTCCGTCTTCATCCGAGTGGCACCCGCGAAGATCAGCAGCGGTCCGAATTCGCCCAGCGATCGTGCCCACGCCAATGTAAACGCGGTCATCACTCCCTGCGACGCTTCCGGCAACACAACCCAGCCAAATGCCTGAGCTCGGGAACTGCCAAGTGCGACCGCGACCTGCTCGCACCGCGGATCGATGTGATCGAAAGTGGACTTCATCGTACGTACGGCAAAAGCGCACGCCACAGAAAACTGAGCCAGCACAACGGCGGGTATCTGATACACCACGTCCCGCGCTACGAAGGCAAACGGTCGGAACTGAAACAGAATCAGCAGACTGAGACCCACGACAAGTGGCGGCAGCACGATGGGGATGTCCAGAACGGCATCCAGCAGTCGTTTCCCCGGAAAGTTGTGTCGCGACAACAGATATCCGATCGGAACAGCAACGATCACCGACAGCACAGCGGACAGAGTGCATGACAACAGACTTAGCCGGATCGAATACTGAATTTTCGGATCGGCCAATGCCACAGAGATGGGGTTCTCAGTCAGCGCCGTCTTCCACGGTTCCGGGGACTTAGAGGCCGCCACCGCCGTTTTTTCCACGACGTACCACGCATCTGCCAGTAACATGGAAACAATCAGCAGAACATACGTCCCGCCGATCACGATCATGCAGGCGTAGAACAGTCGGTTCGACAGGACGATGTTCCCGATGTCCCGGTCCGTCGTCGTTGTCTTCCCACGGTCATCGGAACGTTCATGACGCGACGCACTGTCCGTCATAACGAGCTGCCTTCGGCCGCTGTTGCGGGTTTCGCGCCAAGTCGGAAGTGGAACCCGGCCGATTCAAACGCATCGGCCGACGCTGCCATTCTGCGGAACAGTCGACGGGCCAGATATTTGTGGTCGCTGGTTCGGGCAATGCTGAATGGCTGCACGGCTACATTTTGATTCGCCTTGATCCGCACGATATCAATATCAGCCGTATTCGGCAGCACATCGGTGATGTACACCAGGGCCGCATCAACATGGCCGGCAATGACGTCCGGAACCAGCAGCGCTGAAGAGATTTTCTCAACGACAACTTCTCCATCCGTTTGTTGTTTTGCCATAAGTTCGCGATAGATGCCTTCGTTTTCCAGCATCCTGCGTGTGAGAGCACCGATGGTACACTGCTCCGGCTGACCGATGGCCACGCGAATGCCGGGTTTAACCAGATCCTTCAACGCGGTCACGGCTGCACTTCCTTTGGGTACCGCCAGCACCAGCTCCACGTCTGAAATGTCGACGTCGTCCTGAAACCAGTCTTTGACGTTTTCCAGATAATACCGATCACAGGCCATGTACACGTCCGGAAATCCCAACTGCGTGGACTGGTTGTGAATCGCCTTCATTTGCGTCGTCAGAATTCCACACCCATTGTATTCTGTGCTGACAGTGACTCCCTCCCGCGTTTGAAAGTCTTCGATGATCTGTTCAACCGCTCGCCGATTGACGGCACCGCAATAGAACGAAACCTCGGGATGTTCGGCCCAGACATCGCCTTCCACCGGACGAGTGCCGTACTTCTTAAACGTCTTCAAGCCCTGATCGCGGGCCGTCAGAAAACGAGCGAACTTCAGAGCGGCTGTGGGATCAGTGGACGAATTCAGCACGGCGATGCTCACCAGATTCGGATCGACATCCAATTCGGGAACCGGGACGGCGATCAGGTCTTCCTTGTACTTCGGCATCGCCACCGTGGAATCCCAGACGATCGCGGCATCGACCGCACCGATTTTAACGTCGTTGGCAATTTCGTTGACAGTCGGTTTGAAGACACCGTCCGCGGTCACTCGCTGCTCAAGCTGTTGCCACAGGTTACTTCCTTCATGCTCGATTTTTTCAAGCTGCTTTCGGACCGTTTTACCGATGGCCGCCTGATCCGGATTTCCCACGGCAACAGCAATGCCAGGCTGCAGCAGGTCGGCAATGGTTTTGATGGACTTGTCTGTGTCCCTACGGATTGCGATCACCGGGCGTTGGTGGGCAATCGGAATTGTCTCGGCTGCAAGTCCTTCGGCGACCGCCTTGTCGGTATAGAAATCGTCGGCCGCCAGATACAGGTCGCCTTCGGCAAACTTATTCACCTGCAGTTGGTTCAACAGGGTGTTTGAACCGGCATACTGCAACTCGATCGTGACACCGTACTGTTGCTCGTAGGCGGTCGCAATTTCTTCGACCGGTACACGTAACCCTGCTGCACAATGCACGATTAGTTTTTTCTTACCAGGGCCGGATTCATTCGGGCCCTGTCGCATCAGCAAGACCAGCAGAACGATCACTCCGCAGGGCCCCAGCAGCAGGCTCCACAACGAATTGACACGACCTGATCGCGGATGTGCATCCGCAAGGGATGTCGGTAAGAAGATTCGAGCCATCGTTTCGAGATGTTGAGACTGGATTGTGGGCGGGCGCGGACGGAGGGCTTGCTTGAGACTGGTACGGGACAACGATTTAGTGATGTGTGCCGCGGGTTCCGCCAGTGCCGTGAGGTTCACGAAAACACTGGCACACAACCCCCGCACTTAACCACTGACAGTGCACTCGTGAAACCAAGGCTCCACTTTAGTCAGCAAGTGAGTGCATCTCAACCGAGTTCACCAGCCAGACCGGTGACTATTCGTGATCCCGGACCGACGGCCACTTATTCTCCGCCCCGGGGCGTGGTCCAGTCAGTAAAATGGAGCATTCTGCCAGCGGTGATCACGATCGCAGGTCACACAGGAAGTGTCGAGCCGAACGATGAGGCGACAATGTTCTGCGGCGTCGCGTTTGATGGATTAAGCCGTGATTTCACACACTGCGGTCAATCCTGTGACCGGCTTTTCAGCTGATTCAGGAACTCCTCATCGTTGTCGCTGATGCGCAGGATGTGGGCTTCGTCCTCCGCGGATAGCGGGCAGCCGTGATCGAGCAGAATGCAGAGTGTCGCAATCTGTCAGCAATGAATTGCATATCCGACCGCGTTGAACTCGTAGAATATTTCATTGCAGAATTCGGGTTGCGGCGCAGTGCTTTCCCGGTGCCGGACTCGTCGCCGCATGCCACATAACAACACAGATGTGCGTCAGCTCCATTGTCTATCAGGTACTGAATCAGTTCGTCAGTACACTGCTGCGACACTCGATGTAAGGCTGCTGCACCAACGGCATCAGCTCGATTCACGTCCGCTCCACGCTGAACCAGAAATTTGACGGCCTCGAATCGATTGTTGTGAGCGGCGACGAACAGCGCGGTGTGTCCTTTCGCGTCTACGTCGTCGATGCCGCTCGAATCGTCATCAAGCAGTTTTTCGAGCAGATCCACGCGACCCATAGCGGCGGCGGTGAACAGGTCAATGTCAGCGTCGTGATCCAGCAGCAGCGGGATTACATCTTCCGCGGACTCCTCTTTCCACGGCCCACCGTGACAGGCTTCCGTCAGAGCGGTTCCGCCCTTGTCGTTGCAGGCATTGACGTCGGCACCGTAGCGCAACAGCATGTCGGCGACGTCGTAGCATCCGGTTCGTGCCGCATAGTGCAG
The DNA here is from genome assembly GCA_029941865.1 of Fuerstiella sp. Taxonomy (GTDB): domain Bacteria; phylum Planctomycetota; class Planctomycetia; order Planctomycetales; family Planctomycetaceae; genus Fuerstiella. The sequence goes on from JAPYTO010000195.1 coordinate 8,784, forward strand.
CGCGGTCATGCCGTCGGGTGTCACCGCCCTGACCAGTTCACGGTTGCCTTCCAGCAATGCCTCGGCCTCTGTTGTGTTCTCCAGATATCCGCAGGCGAAGATATCGACTTCAGCACGGTGCTGAAGCAGAAACTCGACGGCCTTACGGTTGCCATGTCGCGCGGCGGCGTACAACGGTGGAAGCCCGGACTCGTCGCACCGATCAATTGACGAGGGATCACGTGCAACGGCGTCCTCCATGGCGGCCAGGTCATCGCCGGTAACTAGTTTGCGCATGTTGAGCACCTACGAAGAAAACGACTCAACCTGGGTCCGCAACGCTTCGCTCACAGAATATTCACAACAATACCCGGCCCTTTGCATTCGCATGAAATGTTATCGGCCAACTGCGTGTGTAAGGATCGCTGATCTACGAAGCTTTTCTCGCGGCAATTCCTCTCCGAGCTCGCAAGCCTTTCACAGGATCTCCCTCGAAGGGTGGCGCCGTCCGCCCTGCAGCCTGCTATCGGCCACGTTGACTTTGCAGCTCGATTTTCTCGCCCTTCATTTCCTCAAACGCAGTCTTCTGTTCAGCGTTCAGCACGACCAGTGCAGCGGCGTCTGCTTTGCTGCGGATATCGCGCAGCTTCTGAAATGCCGTTGATCGCTGTTCTTCACTCGCGCCACGGAACGATGTGAACAGCTCGAGCTGTTCCGCTTGTGCTGACTTATTGAGTTCATCCAGCTTCTTTTTTTGATCGTCGGTGATCTTTAGTTTGCCCGAAACGTAACTGTTGGCGAGGCTGTCTGCCACGGCACGTACCTGCAGACGGATCTGGTACAGCCGCGTCAACTGCGGTCGTTCCACGACATCACCAAGCTGTTCACGCACCTTCTGGTCCGATTGATCAAGCAACTCGATGATCTTCGTCCGTTGCTGATCGCGGTCCTCGATCGATCGCAGGGTCGAGAATTGCTCTCGCATTTCAGTGCCGAGATTTTTTACGATCTCCTGTACCTCCGTCATCTGCTCCTCGCTGAGTTTCATCTCTTTCTGAACCTGCTCCAGCGAGAGCAGACCAAGCAGACTGCTGCGACTAAAGCCCCGCCCGGAGCGTTGCTGGGCCTGCGCCGCAGTCATGCAGACGACACCGAAGGTCAGCGCAATTGCCGGAACGATGAAACGACGTCCAGTTCTTGTAGTCATCACTTTGCTTTCCAGGTTGAGGATTGGGTGACGGTGGTCGATCACTTATTCTTCATCTTAAGCTGCAGCGACCGCCATGTAAGACATCACACGCTTCGCTCCTTCCGTAATCGTTGAAAGCAGGCAATGCGGAATTCCCTGATTGCTTGACGCTCTGGTGGATTCCTGAGACAAATCCCGAACGAATCGTGTTTCGGTCGCCCATCCGAATTCCGTTTCATGATTGCAGCGATTGGCGGTGGGACTGCAGGATGACTGCAATCACGGCGGTGTCATTGGGGCCAACAATTGGCCAATTCGTTCCTGGCCGGATCATTGCTGATCCTTCGTTCCGGCCGGGGGCTCAGGGAAGTCTCTCACCTCGTACTCCACATTGGGAAGATGAAGCCATGAAGCCGCTGAGAATTCTGGTTGTTGTGGGGCTGTTTTTGTCAGTTACCGTGAGCCATGCGCCCGCGGCTGAGCAGCCTGACAAGCGTCCCAATTTCGTGGTCGTGTTTACGGACGACCAGGGTTACGGCGATCTTTCCTGTTATGGCTCAGAAACGATCAGGACGCCGCGGATTGATCAGCTGGCACGTGAAGGTATTCGTTTCACGAGTTTCTACGCACAGGTTGTGTGCGGACCGTCGCGATCCGCTTTGTTGACAGGGCGGTACCCGGTGCGCAGTCTGGGATGGTCAATGCCCGCGAGTGAAATCACGATCGCCGAATTGCTAAAGGAGGCGGGATATGCCACCGGATGTGTGGGGAAGTGGGACGTGTCCAATCGGGCCGCCATTCCCGAACGAATGCCGAACGCCAAAGGGTTTGATTATTACTACGGCACGCTGGGAGCAAACGACAACGGTCGGGTTGTGTTTCACGAGAACAATGAACGAGTCGGCGACACCGACGACATGGCCAGCCTCACCGGGCTTTACACCGACACAAGCATCGAGTTCCTGCAGCAGAACAAAGACAAACCGTTCTTTCTGTACCTTGCCCACACGATGGTTCATTCGGTGATCGAGGCGTCCGCGGAATTCAAAGGCAAGTCAAAGGGCGGTTTGTACGGTGACACTGTCGAGGAACTGGATTACCACACGGGAAGACTGCTGGACGCGATCGACGAACTCGGACTGCGGGACAACACGCTGGTCATCTTCACAACGGACAATGGTCCGTGGAACAATCTGCAGCAGGCACTCGCCAAAAAGCACAACGGGCAGATCGCGTGGGGATCCTCCGGTCCGCTGCGCGCAGGCAAGGGGTCAACATACGAAGGCGGATTGCGCGTTCCCTGCATCGCTCGCTGGCCGGGGCACGTGCCTGCAGGCCGTACCAACGATGCCATCTTCGCGACGATCGACTTTCTGCCGACGTTCAGCCGACTGGCTGGATACAACCCGCCGGACGATCGCATCGTGGACGGCGTCGATCAGACCGATCTGCTGTCGGGAAAGAGCGAAGTTGGTGCCCGCAACGACTATTCCTACTTCTGCAAAGGAGAACTGCACGCAGTCCGCAAAGGGCCATGGAAGCTGATCCTGCCAGATCGCAAAAAACACTACGGTTATGTCAAGGATAAGGGGTCCCAACGCGCTGAGTTGTACAACCTGGTGCAGGATATTGGCGAATCGTCAGATCAGGCCGATGCCCATCCGGAGGTCGTGAAGGAACTTCTGGCCTACGCCAGGGCGCTGCCGTTGCCGGATGTCCCCTACGACGACCGCATCGGCCTGAAAAGGCCGTCACCGCCGAGGCCAAAGCAGGAGCGGTCGGCATTGCCGCAGGGTGACTGGAAGAAGCATGGTTTCAGCGAGACGCAACGTGGTCAGATTCAGTCAGCATTCCAGGCCGGCATCGACCGAAAGTTCATCCCCGGCGGAGCACTGATGCTGATCCATAAAGGCGAAGTGATTCTGAATGAAGCCTTTGGTGTGGCCGATATCGAGTCCCAACGCCCGTTTCAGATGTCGTCGCCCTGTCGCATCGCGTCGCTCACAAAACCACACACAGCAACCCTGCTTCTGAAGCTGGCCGCCGAAGGCAAGGTCGTGCTGGACGCGCCGGTCCATACGTGGCTGCCGGAATTCGAAGAGATCCGGGTTCGAGGGGCGGGCACATCGAAAACAGCTCCAACGCTGTTGCAGTGCCTGTCGCATACAGCCGGTTTTCCAGGGAACAATGCTCTGAAGGCCGGCAAGTACTCAGTCAAATTGGATGGGAATCTGTCAGACGTGATGGCAGATCTTACGACAAAGGAACTTGTTGCTGAACCGGGAACTCGTTACGCCTATTCCCGACTGGGCTACATGACCGCCGCCCGCGTCGCCGAGGTCGTCACCGGCCGCCCGTTTCCCGAACTGATGCAGACACTTCTGCTGAAGCCCCTGGGCGCAGAAACTGCGACGTTCACGCCGTCAGCAGAGGTGCTGGCTCGGATGCCCGTCCCGTATGAGCGGACAAAAACTGGATTTCGTCCCCGCGAGGGGACGGGACTGGGAACAGCAATCAACCCCGGTGGCAGCCTTGTGTCGACACTTGAAGACGTCGCGAGACTACTGTTGCTGCACCGCAATCAGGGGCGGGTCGGGACACTTCAGTTTCTCCCGTCCGACCTGCTGCAACAAATGTACAAATCGCAGCCATCAACGCCAGGCGTCGGTTACGGGCTGGGGTTCAATATTATGAGGCGGTTTGACGATGGAACGGCGGCACGCATTCGCCATACAGGAGCCTCCGGGACACTGGGCGTCATCGACTTCGAACGAGACCTGATTACGATCGTGCTGACACAGGTCCCGCAGCAGCAAACGAACCGCTGGCGCAACATGCTCGTGCAGAAGATCAATGACGTCTTTCCACCATTGTTGAAACAGGAATGACAATTGTGGTGATGGTGCTTTGTGAAGTCTTGATTTTGAGCTAGTGCTTTGTCAAAGGCAAAAGTTAGGGTTGAAGAGTACTTAATATGGGCAACAGTTGCAGGAACAAGGAGGTGTTCCATGCAAAAGAAGTATGTTGTTCGATTGACTGTCGAAGAACGCGGCCATTTGTGTAATGTGATTCGTACTCTAAGCGGTACGAACCAGAAGGTTCGACGTGCCCAGGTCCTGCTGAAGGCGGATGCCGATGGCCCGGGATGGACGGATGTAAAGATCGCCGAAGCGTATTCCTGTCGGACGAAGACCGTGGAAAACATTCGGCAGCGGCTGGTTGAACGAGGGTTCGAGGAAACACTCAACGGCAAAATTCGCGATGAACCCGCCACGCCCAGGTGTCTGAATGGAAAACAGGAAGCGAAGATCATCGCCACACGGCTTGGAAGTCCTCCGAAGGGGTACGCCAACTGGACACTTCGTCTGCTTG
>JAPYTO010000196.1 GCA_029941865.1 Fuerstiella sp.
CCGATCTGCTCAAGCCTGACAGCCAGGCAATGGTCCCGATGTACGCTTACCGGCAAGATTGGCATTAGCTTTCAATACACGTTGGTAGTCCGCGTCGGCGACGATCGCCTGTTCCTGTGCGTGTTTAGCATGCAGCAGAATCGCATCGCCTTCGGGGACCGTGACCAACCGCAGCTGCTCTTTCGCGACCACCACATTCATGCGAGAACGATCGATTTCCCTTTTGGGGTACATTCCGGGCGATTTCCTGTTGGCGTTCAGCCGCAACTCCAACTGAACTTCAGCCAGTTCGAGATACGTCTCGGCATAACGACGCGTCAGGAAGATACTCAGCTCACTTGCATCCTGGTCGTCGGTAGCCCCAGGCACGACCATGGCGCATGTGACGCACGCAAGTACCACAACTGTTAAACGATACATACGAATGCTCATTGGAGAGTCTCCGATTGTTTGTGGTGACATGGGGAATGCGTCTTTACGAGGCCAACAGCTTACCAATGGTTTGCAAATGGCGTACCAATTGCGACAGGCACATGAAGCGCACAACCGGTCTCTAAGCTACATAAGTCCCGAAAGTTCAAAGGTTTCGTTACAAACGCGAAGTTCAGCCCCGCCGAAGACACAGTCCTGGATTCTCGATACGTTTGATGACCGCAGAATCTGTTACACTTGCTCCATACGTCCGGTCATATCGAACTGATGTGCGCAGGCCGCGTGACGGTGGCGACGTGACGCGCCGGGCTACAGGCTAAAATGCTGACTCGCGGCCACGACAAACGCGTTTCAGCTTAAAAAAACAGCATGCCCACAAGCCAGGACGGTTCACGAAAACAGGTAAACTGCTCTACGGTGCACGGAAAACAGACGAGCGGTCAGGCAGAAATGAAGCCGTTCGACTGAACTGGTTTACGCCGGAAGGCCGTGGTCTCCGTTCTCCGCGCCGACCATTTTGAATGCGTATTGGCGGGACGGACCATTGTCCAATCCAATTTTCCTGTGACAGTCGATCCAGGCGACAATCGCCGGTATGTTGCTTCACACAACTGTGCAAAGCCAATCTGCCCGGAATCGATCCAGACATGAAAAACGTCATCTATTTCTCGTTGACTGCGAGTGTGCTTTCGATTTCTGCGTTTGCTGCAGAGCCGAACGCGGCCCAACCGAACGTGGTCTTCATTATGTGTGATGATCTTGGCTACGGGGACATCCATTGCCTGGCTCCGGAAACCAGCAGGATCGCTACGCCCTGTGCGGATCAACTGGCTCGCGAAGGGATGATCTTTACCGATGCCCATTCCGGATCGTCGGTCTGCACGCCGACTCGCTATGGAATCATGACGGGCCGCTATAGTTGGCGGACTCGTCTGCAGAAGGGTGTCGTCACTGGGTTTGCTGCGAGCCTGATCGCCAGTGACCGGCCGACGGTTGCTTCGTTCATGAAGCAGCAGGGTTATCACACAGGACTGGTAGGAAAGTGGCATCTGGATTTTCAGTACCTCGATCCGAAAACCGGCGAAGCTTACAAGCAGAAACAGCACAAGACGCCACCGGTGGGTGCAAAGATTCCCGATGGTCCCGTGCACCGCGGTTTCGATTATTACCACGGGTTCCATCACGCGCGGAACATGGAAGCCGTGATCGAAAACGACGAAGTGATCGCTCACGACCCGACGATCAACATGCTGCCGCGGCTGACTCGTAAGTCGGTGGAATACATCGACCAGCGGGCCACGGACAAAAAACCATTTTTTCTCTACGTCCCGCTTGGTTCTCCTCACACTCCGATTGTCCCCTCCGCGGCATGGCAGGGAAAAAGTCCGCTCGGCCCATACGGCGATTTCGTGATGGAAACCGACGCGGTGGTCGGTGCGATATCGAATGCTCTTGAGCGACATGGCATGACAGACAACACCCTGGTGATCTTCACCAGCGACAACGGTTGTTCGAAAGCAGCAGGCATCGACAAACTGGCGGCGCTGGGGCACAAAGTCAGTGCACACCTGCGGGGATCGAAGGCGGACATCTGGGATGGTGGACATCGCATTCCGTTCATTGTCCGCTGGCCGGGTCATATCAAACCTGCTTCGGTCAACGAGCAACTGATCTGTCTGGTGGACCTGTTCGCCACTGTCGAAGAACTGACTGGGGGCCGGGTGGATGGAATGGGTTGCGAGGACAGTGTCAGTTTCTTACCTGCGTTGGCGGGAAAGCCGATCGAATCGACGCGTGCCGGGGTGATTCACCATTCGATCAGCGGCCACTTCGCCTATCGGCAGGGCAAGTGGAAACTCTGCCTGGCCAAAGCTTCCGGTGGCTGGTCCTCACCAAAGGAAAACCAAGCGCCAAAAGGCAGCCCCAAGGGACAGCTTTACGATCTGGAGACCGATCCGTCAGAGACCACCAACCTGTACGAGGCGAAGCCGGGAGTTGTGGCTCGGCTGGTCAGCCAGCTTAAGTCCGATGTGTTGCGAGGTCGCAGCACCACGGGGCCGCAGGCGAAAAACGATGTGCAGGAAATCGTGCTGTGGAAGAGTGCGGCGAAGTCGAGGAAAAAAACAATAGGGACGACCGTAGTACAGCGTTCTGAAAAAAACGTCACCAGCAGCATCGTAGGCCGTACCGAGTAACGCGAGTTACGGCAACAAGTGAATCCCCCAATGCCGTTCTGCCGTAATTCGCTCCGCTCGGTACGGCCTACTTCCTCATCCTTTCAGTGGCAATGCAATTGCCTGTCCGCCGGCCGCGCTTTGTGCGACTGCTTCGGTGAATTCCATGTATCGCACGCCTGTCGCAAAGTCTGTGAATTCGATGGACTTGTCGCCGCGAATGGCGTCGATGAAGTCTGCTTCGACGCGCCAGCCGCCCTGTTTTTCCGCTGGCACCAGGATCTCCGCCAGCTCGCCTTCGCCTTTGCGAGCACCCAGCAGACGGTCATCCGGAACGCACAGGTACTGCAACGTGCCTTCACTTCCGAATAGACGAATCTGCATGGGTGGTGCGTGATGGGTGACTCCGCTCAGGTGATAGACCCCGCGGGCTCCGCCGGGTAGTTCGGTCAAAACGTGTACACTGTCCGGCGTTTCGACGTCGCCCGGTTCACCCGTGTCGGCGTGGGGTCGCTGGGGAGTGAAGGTCTGTGTTTGCGCGAGCACGCGCACCGGATCCGGCACCCAGCGGATCAGCGTTTCGTGCAGGATGCCCATGGCCAGCATGTTTAAGCCGCTTAGTTCTGCGGATTGACGCCAATGCAGCGGGGTCGTGGGATCCGCCTGCCCGGCATGGCAGCCCAGCACAACGACTTCGCGCAACTGGCCCACGTACCCATCGTCCAGCAGTTCCTTAACAGTCTGGTGCACTCGCAGACCGAACGGGCTGGGGACGATCTGTGCGACAAGGCTGTCATTCTGCCGGCTCGCAGCAAGCATGAGATATGCTTCGGCGGCGTTTCGGGCCATGCGGGCTTCCACAAGAACATGTTTGCCCGCTTGCAACGCGGCGACCGCAACTTCGCAGTGCAGGTACGGCCACGTACCGATCACCACCGCATCGATGTCTTCATCGGCGACCAGGTCCTGCCAGTTGTCAAAGGTTTTGGGAATCCCGTATTCGTCGGCGGCTTGTCGGGTCGATTCCGGCCGACGGTTGCAGACGCTTACGATTTCAACGTCGTCGCACGCTTGCAGTCCCGGCACATGCCGCAAACGCGTGTTTGCTCCCAGTCCGACAATTCCCACACGAATCATTTTCATCTTTCAATCCTGTCGTTCCGTAGCTCTCGGCGTAAGCGGCAAGGCGCCAGCCGCCGGTTTTTCTCAAACGAACCCGCGGCTAGCGCCTTGCCGCTCACATCCCAGTGCCGTGCTTATCCGCCAGTTACTGTCGCCTGTGTCGTGGCTGTGGTATGAATTAGACATGATTCTGCGGGCTGACGCTCTCGGCTGCAAGCTGACGCTCCTTTGGAAATTCATTGAACCGCGCAAAGAAGGCTATCATGAATCGAGACATTGCAATCAGATTCGGTCTGTTGATCATGGCATTGCCCGTGGCATCAACGCCGTTCGTCAACGCTGCAGACTGGCCGACGTGGCGGTCTGATGCACAACGGAGTGCCACCACTTCCGAGCAACTGGCAGATCAGTTGCATCCACAATGGACAATCGAGCTGCCAGGTCTGAAGCCCGCCTGGCCGGAAGATCCCCGTTTGCATTTCGATGCGACGTATGAGCCGGTGATCGCGGGGACGACGTTGTATTACGGATCGTCCCGCAATGATTCGGTCACAGCGGTTGACCTTGTGACAGGCGAAGATCGCTGGCGATTTTTTGCCGATGGCCCGGTCAGATTTGCGCCGCTGGTCTTCGGCGGGAAGGTTTATTTTGCTGCGGACGACGGATCTCTGTACTGCCTGACCGCTGACGGCGGAGACCTTGTCTGGCGATTTCGCGCTGCTCCGAACGGGCGGCACGTAATTGGCAACGAACGACTGATTTCGGTGTGGCCTGTCCGGGGTGGTCCGGTGCTTGTGGATGGCCAAATTCACTTCACGGCGGGCGTCTGGCCGTTCGAAGGCACTTTTCTGTATGTCGTCGATACTGCCAGCGGCGAACTGGTCAATTCTGAACCCGCGAACACGGCGCCACAGCATGACGTTGTCACGTTGAACAACATGACTCCACAGGGTTACCTGGCTGCCAACGACACGAAGTTGTTTATCCCTCAGGGAAGATCCATCGTGGGTTGCCGAGACCGAGAAAGCGGCGGATTTGAAAGCTTCCGATATTCCACCAGCCGTGTCACCAATTACCACGTTTGTACAACCGGGCAATGGTTGTTTCACGGAACGGTGACCTTTGACACGACTGGCAAACGACAACTTGGAATGAGTCTACGCACACCAGTCCTGGGGCAGGATATGGTCTACGCAGGCGAACACGGAAAAGTCGTGGCTTACGACCTGACGAATCCTCAGGAGATTGAGCGTACAGACCGCCGTGGCAAGAAGTCAAAGGTGTCCGTGCTGACCGAAACATGGTCTGTGCCGAACGATCAGATTCGCGAACTTCCGAAAACAGCGGACTATGCCACCTGGCTGGTGGCCAACCCGCTTGTGATTGATGTCAAAGCCGGCAATCGCCTGTACGGTCACCAGGGAAAACTGGTCTTCGCGATTGACCTGCCTGCTGCGGATAAGTCCGCTACGGTCTCATGGAAGACCGAAGTTGACGGGACCCCAACGTCCATGCTGGTGGCCAACGGCCATTTGGTTGTGGTGACGGCAGCAGGCCGCATCCACTGTTTTGGCGCAACGTCAGTTGATCCGCGTAAAAGACGACAGGACAAGCGGCCGGTCGAAGCATCAGCGAATTGGTCCGAACGCGTAGCCACCCTGCTGAAACAGGCCACGCCAGGGGACAGTTACTGTGTGGCGATGGGAATCGGTTCCGGCGGCTTAATCAGCGAACTCGTGCGGCAGTCGGATCTCAGAATAGTCGTTGTCGATCCCGATGAGAAACGCGTGCAGGAACTGCGTCAACGGTACGACGCGGCAGGTCTGTACGGAACTCGAATTGTCGCACATGTGGGAGACCCCGCGGAATATAATCTTCCGCCGTATATGGCAACAGTGGTGGTGTCAGAAGAACCGCAACGCTTTGGCTTCACGGACAAGCCGGAATCGCTGCAGAAATTGTTCGGCTGCCTGCGGCCTTATGGTGGCACAGCGTACCTGCCAGGCGACGACAGCCAACACGCTTCGTTTGCGAAGCTGGTCGCTGACGTGAAACTCGCAAAGGCTGAAGTCGATCGATCGGGCGAATACTCGTTACTGACACGAAGTGGTGCTCTGCCCGGATCGGCAGACTGGACTCACGAATACGGCGATGAGTCGAATACGCTGATGTCACACGACCAACTGGTGAAGGCGCCGTTGGGAGTCCTGTGGTTCGGTGGTCCGTCATCCGACGGCAACCTGTTTTACAACCGCCACTTCTGGGGGCCGAGTATGGCCGTGATTGGTGGGCGAATGTTCATTCAGGGCCCCGGTAAGATGACGGCCGTCGATGTCTACACCGGTCGTATTCTCTGGCAGATACCGCTCAGGGACGGCGACGATTATCGACCCGGACGTCGTGGCAATGACTTCGAAAAACATCTTTCGGGATTTCATTTTCTGGTCGTCGAGGACTCAATCTACCTGGTTCATGAAAAGAGCTGTCTGCGGCTCGACCCCGCCACCGGAAAACAGCTGGCGGAATTCAAATTGCCTGACCCCGCGGACGATTGGGGGCGTATCCGAGTGAAGGATGACCTGTTGATTACCGTCGTCTTTCGTACGCTGGATGCGGACAAAGAGAAACTTCCCGATGCCCGCAAGTTACTCGCCGGACAGAGAGCACCGGTCGAGATCATGGCACTCAATCGACACGACGGAAAACGCATCTGGTCTCATGAAGCCGAAGCCAGCTTTCCCGTTATTTCTGTGGGAGCGGATAAGATATTCTGCTTCGATGGCGCACTGGAGAGCTTTTATCAGGACTGGAAACGACGAGGACTGATTCCCAAAGCTTCCGACATCCGCCACCTCAAAGCCATCGACCTGAAGACGGGCAAAGAGCTGTGGAAAGAGTACACCGACATTATCGGCACGTGGGTCTCGTATTCTGCTGAACATGATGTGCTGCTGCTAACGAACAAGAAACATGTCATGGCCTTCCGGGGCAAGACGGGAGCACTTCTGTGGAAGCAATATGCAGAAGGACAGGGTTTCAAGGGGCATCCGGAAAGTTATTGGGACCGAGTCATTATCTGGAACGACCGAGTGCTGGACCAGCGCGGTCCTGGGTTGTCGTGGGACCTTGAAACAGGCGAACGCGTGGCACGCGTGCATCCATTGACTGACGAAGAAGTCGAATGGGAATTCACAAAAGCGGGACACCACTGCAACTACGCGATCGCCAGCCCACACCTCATGACGTTCCGAGCGGACACGGCTGGATTCTGCGATATTGAAACGGGAGAAACGTCTCGTCTGAACGGATTTCGCTCCGGGTGCCGCAACAGCCTGATCCCGGCCAACGGGGTTCTGAATGCTCCAAACTTCGCTCACGGCTGTGTGTGTGGCTACTCGCTGTTCACCTCACTATCGCTGGTGCACCTTCCGGAATCCGAGCTCTGGAGCTACAGCGCATTATCGCTGGACCCACAGCAGGACCGGATTCGTCGCATCGGAATCAATCTGGCTGCACCCGGTGACCGAATGGCCGACAACGGAACGATGTGGTTTGATGCGCCCAACGTGGGCGGTACCTCACCAAACGTTTCCGTGGATCTGAAAGGAGACAAACTCCGAAAGTTCCGTCTGCATTCCTCGTTGGTCAGCGGTGAAGGCAAAACCTGGGTCGCCGGTTCCGGGATCGAGGGCCTGACGTCCGTGACGATTGGTCTGGGCAAAAGTGATTCCAAATCGACTCGGTACACAGTCCGTCTGCACTTCAGTGAGCCCGACCCTGTTGCTGTGGGCGAACGAGTCTTCAGCGTCTCCGTGCAGGGTAACACGGTGATCGAGCAACTTGATATTGCGAAGGAATCCGGTGGGCGCAACCGGGCAATTGTCCGCGAGGTGACCAATATTGAAGCGGACTCCAACGTGCGGATTGACCTCAGTCCCGTCCATGGACGTGCAATTCTGTGCGGTGTCGAGATCGTGGCGAACGATTAGCGTGGTCGGCAGGAACGGAAATTGAAGTTGCTGCTGCACCGCAATACAAGCTCGAAACGCAAGCGAGTGAGTTTCGTGCGCTTGAGAAACACACTTGCTTGCACTGCGGGCTTATATCAAGAACCTTAAAATCACCATTTTCTACGAAAGCAAAGATTAATGGTCCGTGAGTTCGTCTTGATTTTCACGATCGCGATGTTGAATGCAGCGCTGGTCGATCGTGTCCGTGGCCAACAGGAAAGTTATCCGGTTCCGCCGGAAGCGGTCGCGAATGATGACACACCGCACGGAAAAATCGACGGGCCGCACGAATTTCGCAGCACGATCTTTCCCGGGACCGTTCGGCAGTATTGGGTCTACGTTCCGGCACAGTACGATGCTGCAAAACCACCCTGCCTGATGGTCGTGCAGGACGGCTACAACAAGGCCAGGGGCTGGCGACTGCCCACCGTGCTGGACAACATGATTCACAGCGGCGACGTTCCCGTGCAACTGGGCGTATTCGTGACACCGGGAGTGGTTCCCGCCGCCAGCGATGACTCGCAGGCTCGCTACAACCGCAGCTTTGAGTACGACGCGATGGGTGATCGCTACGCCCGGTTCTTAATCGAAGAACTGTTGCCGGAAGTGGCAAAGACTTACAAATTCAGCGACGACCCCAACGACCGCTGCATCGCGGGCAGCAGTTCGGGGGCCATTTGCGCCTTCACGGCGGCATGGGAACGTCCTGATGCATTTCGGCGAGTCTTCAGCACCGTCGGCACATACGTTGGCTTGAGGGGCGGCAACGAATATCCGATTCTGGTGCGGAAGACAGAACCCAGGCCACTGCGAATTTTTCTGCAGGACGGCAACAATGATCTGGATATTTATGCAGGCAGCTGGTGGAACGCCAACCAGACCATGCTGTCAGCGTTGCAGTACTCGGGCTACGACGTCAAACATGTTTGGGGCGAAGGTGGACACAACGGCAAGCACGGTGCCGCCATTATTCCAGAAGCTTTGCGCTGGTTGTGGCGAGACTATCCGAAACCGGTTTCCAATATTGAAGGCAAACCGCGACGCACGAACCTGCTGATAGACGGCGAAGACTGGCAGCTTGTCAGTAGCGGACACCGGTTTACCGAAGGTCCCGCGGTCAGTGATACCGGCGAAGTTTTCTTCACCGACATTCCCAACAGCCGCATTCATAGAATAGACAAGGACGGAACGGTATCCGTCTTCGCAGAGAACAGTGGAGGGTCCAACGGACTGATGTTCGGCCCCGACGGAAAACTCTACGCGTGCGAAGGTGCTACGGGCCACGTCGTGCGGTATACGCCGGACGGCCAAAAGCAGATTTTCCTGCGTGACATCAAGGGTAACGATATTGTTGTGCTGCCGGATGGTAGTGGTTATGTGACGGAACCATCGGCGAAAAAAGTATGGCACTTCAAGCCGGATGGTGCCACGACCGTCGTTGACACGGGGATCGAATTTCCGAATGGCGTAATCATGTCGCCGGACCAGACGGCGTTGACGGTGTCTGATACTCGAGGGCGGTTCTGCTATTCGTTTCGCATCGCGTCTGACGGCATGTTGACTCACCGGCAGCAGTACGGCTGGCTGCATGTCACCGACCATCTGCAATCCGGCGCGGATGGAATGGCGGTTGATACGCAGGGACGAACGTATGTCACGACCGCACTGGGATTGCAGGTATTGGATCAGCCGGGTCGCGTGCACTTCATTATTCGCAAGCCGAAGAACGGATGGCTCAGCAATGTCGTTTTTGCCGGACCCAATCGCGATACTTTGTACGTCACGTGCGGCGACAGCGTTTACAAGCGTCGAATTCAGGCCACCGGAGTGGATTCATGGAAGAAACCAGTGAAGCCGCCAAAGCCGCGGCTGTGAGTCTCCGTCGACAGCGTTTCACGCTGACTTGTGGCCGCGAAGGATGTTTTTCAATTGCAGTTTCGTTATTCCCACGAGCCAGTATCGACTACTGGCAATAAGTAGATTGCTCTAATCATTTTTTCGAGTACTTAACCGGTACCCATGACCAAACAGCTCACAAGGCAGGATTAATTACCGAATATGCACCAGATTCGATACATCATGATCGGCGGATTTCTTGGCGCCGGCAAGACGACGACGCTGGCTCGTCTGGCGAAGTCTTACATGGATCAGGGACTGAACGTCGGCATCGTGACCAACGATCAGGCGGACGACCTTGTCGACACAAACATGCTGCGTTCACTGGGTTTCGATGTCGGGGAGGTCGCCGGCGCGTGCTTTTGCTGCAACTTTGATGAGCTGATGTCGACCGTTAAGCAGATCAGCGAACAGAAACGCCCGGACATTATTCTGGCCGAACCTGTGGGCAGTTGCACTGACCTGGTCGCCACCGTAATTCAGCCGATCAAGAAACTATTTGACGCGGAATTCGTGATCGCTCCGTACGCGGTGATTCTGAAACCATCGCATGGTCGTCGAGTCTTACGGAATGAAGCGGGCACAGGATTCTCGCCCAAGGCGGCGTACATCCTGAAAAAGCAAATTGAAGAAGCGGATCTCGTGCTGATCAATCGGGCTGACGAATTGACGGACGCACAGAGTGAGGAACTTGAATCACTGATTCACCAGCACATCCCGGAACGCCCCGTCCTGAAAATTTCGGCAAAGACGGGACAGGGATTCGATGCGTTGCTGGAATGGCTGGCTCAGGATGGAGATTTCGGACGTCGCATTCTGGATATCGACTACGACACCTATGCGGAGGGTGAAGCGGAACTGGGCTGGCTGAACAGCAGTGTTCAGGTTGTTTCTGAGACGGAATTTGACCTGGACGAGCTATTGCTGGACATCGTGGCCCGCTTGAAAAAGTCGCTGGCTGAAGAAGCTGCGGAGGCAGCGCACTTAAAGACGATCGGGCTGTGGGAAGGGTTCTTCGGGGTGGCGAATCTAATCAGCAGTGAGAACGCGGCGGAACTGTCGTTGGCATCCAATTGTCGGGTCAAGTCTGTGGATGTGATCGTGAACGCTCGGGTTGCCTGCGACCCGGAATTGTTGGAAAAGCTGGTCACGGACGACGTTACAGCCGCAGGGGCCGCTGTCGGAGGCAGTGTCGTGTTTCGGCGAACGCAGAGCTTCAAGCCCGGCCGGCCGGTGCCAACGCATCGTGTGGAAGCCCCGATTTCCGACGGTCAGCCTTCGGATTAAACCGGAATTTCCCCGGGAAAGTTGTTTTTCGGCAGCACTCCGGCCACGATGCGGTGTTCGCCCCCAGCAGCGATTGAACGTCTTCTCTCAATATCCAGCACCTTTCCGATCCAATTCAGGAGTCACTCATGAGGACTGCACGTTTTCTTAAATTTTCTGCCGTTGCCTGCATGACGGCAATGTTTCTTTCCGCGGTCGCAGAAGCTCAGTCGCCGCAGGGTGGCCGTGGTGAGGGCGGCGGACGACAACGTGGCGGCCAACAAGGTGGTCGCGGTGGTCAACAACGCGGAGGTTTTGGCCAGCAACGTGGCCCAGGTGGGGGGGCGCCATCAGTCAGCAAAGCACAGCTGCTGGGTGTGGAAGATGTAAAGGACGAACTGGACATCGACGACGTTCAACAAACGACGATCGCAGCGGCTCTGGAAGCCTATCGTCAGGAACAAGAGGATTCGCGTCCTGAGCGCAGCCAGTTTGATCGCAGCCAGTTTGAAGACTTAAACGAAGCAGAGCGGCAAGCGCTGCGTGACAAGATGGAAAAAGAAAGAGATGCTCGCAACAAACAGAGAGATGCTCTCAACAAAAAAACCGACCAGATGCTGGCCACGCTGCTGGAACCTGAGCAGGTGAAACGGCTGGATCAGATCGCATTTCAGGTGCGAATTCAATTCGGACTGGTTGCTGTGCTGAAGAGTGATGAAATGCGTGACAAGCTGAGCATTACAGACGAGCAAATTGCCAGGTTCGATAAAGTGGAAGAAGACGCATCAGCGGCTCGTAGAAAGATGTTCGAAGGATTGCGATCGGGTGGTGGCGGAGAACGGCCGGACTTTTCGAAAATCGGCGAAATGATGGCCGAGTCTCGCAAGGAAACAGAAAAGAACGTCCTGGCCGTCGTGACCGACGAGCAGAATGCCATCCTGGCCAGCATGAAGGGCGAAGCATTCGAATTTGACATGCGTGCTTTGCAGCGTGGCGGAGGACGCGGCGGTTTCGGTGGTGGAGACCGCGGACGCGGTGAAGGCGGTGGAGATCGTGGTCGAGGCCGAGGTCGAGGTGATGGCGGCGGAGAACGACGTCGACCGGCAGCCGATTCAGACGACGCGATTTGAGGCTTGCGGTCGGCCGGCATACTCTCCTGTTGCGTGCCGAACCCAATCAGATCATTGAAATCAAACGGCGGCTTATGGCCGCCGTTTTTTTTGCGCCCCCCCCAATGCGGGTCAATCATCTGACAGCCCATTAATGCACGTGACCATGAATTGGTTGCTGAGATCTTCTGCGCAACATTGGACGTGGCGATGGTTTTGAGTGACACTGTCTGAATCACATTTTCCTGGGCAGGAAGATGTCGTCGCTGAAATCGGTTAACTTCGATTGTCCGTTCAAATGGTTTGCCGCACGAGCTTCATCAAATTTCACCGATTCCAAACGATGGACCACACATGACGGCAACGCGCGTACGGGTCCAACTTTCGGTCTGGCTGGCCATCGCCGCAGCCCTCGCTTATGCCTGCCGAAACAGCATTTCGGTGGCAGAAAAAGCGATTCGCACGGATCTGGGGATTTCGGAAGACGCGATGGGTTTCATTCTGGGCCCCGCTTTTTTCTGGTCGTACGCGCTGGCTCAGATTCCAGGCGGCTGGCTGGGCCAGCGATTTGGTTCACGGCGAACTCTACCGGGACTGGCGACCGTTTGGTCTGCCGCGACGATCCTGATGTGCTGTGCCAGCGGGACTGCATCGCTGTTGCTTGGACGTGTGCTCGGCGGTATCGCGCAGGCGGGCCTGTTTCCCTGTTCAGCCTTGTGCATATCGAAGTGGAATCCACAGGTCGAACGCGCTCGGGCAAGCGGATTTCTGGGGGCGGCGATGTCCGTTGGGGGGGCCGTTGGCGCCGCGATTACCGGACAATTGCTGGGGCTCATCAGCTGGCGCTGGATCTTTGCGGCGTTCGCTGTGCCAGGATTCCTTTGGGCGGTCGGCTTCTATCGATGGTTCCGAGAAACACCTGAAGCACACCCGGACGTCGGCGAAGAAGAAAAACGATGGATTCGAGGTCAGCCTGGCACGGACGACGACCCTCATTCTCCCGAACCGGCGATGGACGATACTGCCGCTGCCGAGATTGACGAAACGGCTTCCCCATACGCTGCGCCGAAGAATCAGGAGCCAGCCACAGATGTTGCTGCAACGGCCGTTCCGTGGCGTGACCTGTTTTCGACTGCGGCGATGTGGCTGATTTGCAGTCAGCAGTTTTTTCGAGCGGCTGGATACGCTTTTTTCACCAGCTGGTTTGCGACGTATCTGCAGGAAACACGAGGAGTTTCAACCGAGGAGTCCGGGTGGCTGGATTGAGCCTGCGAAGGAAGCCCCGGAATCGGGGCGACAAACGATGCGAG
>JAPYTO010000197.1 GCA_029941865.1 Fuerstiella sp.
CATTGATACGTGTCGACGACGTTCTGCATCATCCGTTCCAGGTCATCGCAGATATCGAGTTTATCGTCGATGACCACCTCACGCAGATGATCGATGCCGCCTTCAAGCTGGTCCAGCCAGGGAGCGGTCCGCATGAGTTTGTCGGCCGTCGTGCAATAGTACATCAGGAAACGGTCGATGTACCGGATCGCCGTATCCGCGTCGATGTCCGCGACCAGCAGGTCGGCGTGTCGCGGTTTCGCTCCACCGTTACCACACACATAGAGATTGTAACCGTTCTCGGTCGCGACCAGTCCGAAGTCCTTGCTCTGTGCTTCGGCACATTCCCGCACACAGCCGGACACAGCCGACTTCAGTTTGTGCGGTGATCGCAGCCCTTTGTATCGATTCTCCAGTCGGATCGCAAAACCCACCGCGTCCTGAACTCCGTACCGGCACCACGTGGTCCCGACACAACTCTTGACCGTCCGCAATGACTTACCGTACGCGTGGCCACTTTCGAACCCGGCGTCCACCAGACGCTCCCAGATCGCCGGCAGGTCATGCAGTTCAGCACCAAACAAGTCGACACGCTGAGCCCCGGTGATTTTGCTGTAGAGCCCGAATTCCTTGGCCGTTTCTCCCAGCACGACGAGTTTTTCCGGCGTGATCTCGCCACCCGGCACCCGCGGAACAACCGAATAGGAGCCGCCCCGCTGTACGTTCGCCAGAAATCGATCATTCGTATCCTGCAACGTCTGATGTTCCGGATTGATGATCACTTCGTTCCACAGCGTTGCCAGGATCGATGCAATCGCCGGCTTGCAGACTTCACACCCGTACCCTGCACCACATTCACCGATGACGGCGTCAAACGTCTTCAGTTCCTTCGTTTTGATAATGGCGAACAGTTCGGTTCTGGAATACTCAAAGTGTTCGCACAGATGATTCGTGACGGCGACGCCGGCGGATTTCATTTCCGCGTTGAACAATTCGGTCACCAGCGGCAGGCAACCTCCGCAACCGTTACCGGCTTTGGTACACGATTTCACCTGACCAACACTGTCCAGCTCCTGCTCACGGATCGCCTCGCAGATTGCCCCTTTGGTCACGTTGTTGCAGGAACAGATTTGAGCCTCGTCAGGCATGCTCTCGATGCCTCCGATCGCCGCGCCGCCCGATGTTCCGACGATCAGTTCACCAGGCTTGCAGGGCAACGGAATGCCACCGCTGGCCAAAGCCGACAGCGATCCGTAGTCAGAAGCATCGCCAATCAGAATCCCGCCCAGCAGCTTTGTTCCGTCCAGGTCAAACAGCAGTTTCTTGTAGACGCCTTCGAAGGGATCTTCCCATGTCAGCGGCAACGCACGATCACGGCCGGCTTCGTAGTCGCCAAAGCTGGCAACGTCGACGCCCATCAGTTTCAGTTTTGTCGACAGGTCCGTTCCGCCAAAATGCTCGTCACCCCCACATAAGTTCCGGGCCAGACTCTCCGCCATCTGATAGCCGGGTGCGACAAGGCCATAGATCATGCCGCCGTGCAAAGCCACCTCACCGATCGCATAGATATCCGGATCGGACGTCTGCAGACGATCGTTCACGACGATGCCACCACGTTCACCGACATCAAGACTGCATTCGCGAGCGACTTCGTCGCGCGGACGGATGCCGGTTGAAACGATGATCATGTCCACATCCAGCGACTCACCGTCGTTGAATTCCATGCGTTCAACGCGTCCGTCACCATGAACCTCTTTGGTTCCCGTGTTCAGGTGTACTTTGACACCAAGCTCCTCGATCTTCTCAACCAGCACGCGCGACCCGGCATCGTCGATCTGGCGGGGCATCAGTCGTGACGCAAATTCCACCACGTGAGTTTCCAGGCCCAGATCATAAGCCGCCTTGGCAGCTTCCAGACCAAGCAAACCGCCACCGATTACGGCAGCTCGCTTAGCCTTTCCCGCGTGTTCGATAATTCGCTCAAGGTCCTCGATCGTGCGGTAGACGTACACGCCCTTCTTGTCGATGCCTGGAATTGGCGGCACAAACGGATACGACCCCGTCGCCAGCACAACCGCGTCGTACTCGATTTCCACTCCCTTTTCGGAGTGCACGGTGAAGGATTCCCGGTCGATTCGATTCGCGCGATCACCCAGATGCAGTTCCACGCCGTTTTCACGGTACCACTCCATGCGCGCCAACATCAGCTTTTCAGCGTCGCGATGGGCGAAAAACGACGTCAGGCCAACCCGGTCGTACGCTGCCCGCGGCTCTTCACAGAATGTGGTGATGCGATACCGCTGCTGCGTATCGAATTCGACCAGCTTCTCGCAGAAACGCAGTCCCACCATGCCGTTGCCAATGACAACGACGTTTCGCTTCTTCGCAGATCCATTGTTTTGATTACTCATCCCACCACCTCTGCACCAGCAAGTTTCACGGTTGGCCGAAGTTCCCCAAGTGCGTTCAGCGTCGCAGAACGAGCTTCTGTCTCGACCGTTTCACTGAAGTTGACGGCAAAACTCAGGAACGAACAGCACGTCACAAGGGCCCCCAACACGAACAACGCTGTCGGCCACGAAATCGCCTCAGCCTTGAACAGGAACCCGGCCGCCACGGCGCCCGCGTTTCCACCGGCTCCGACAATGCCGGCCACCGAACCCAAAGCACGTTTGTTAATAAATGGCACCACGGAAAACGTCGCCCCCTGCGCCATTTTCACGAACAGACTGAACAGCATCAGTGCCGGGACGGCCGTCGCCAGCACGTTCATTCGTGAGAACAGCATCAGCGACAGTCCTTCACAAAACAGCACAACAAACAACAATTTGATACGCCCCGACAGACCCCACCTTTCGCCACACCGATCGGCGAAGACGCCTCCCAGCGTCCGAGCAAAAACGCTCATCAGCCCGAACAGACCGGCGATCAGCCCGGCCGATCGAATCGCCTGCATCATGTCCATGTCCTGAAAGTACGCAAAGTAGTCCAGAAAATAGAGGGCGGCCACGTTGTGGATCGTCAACTCGATTCCAAAGCACGCTCCATAAATCAGAAACAACACCCACACGCGATGGTCTTTACAGGCGGACAGAAACGAACCCTTCACCGTTTTCTTTTCCGGCATTCGGCCGGCAGCACGAAGATCGCTGAAGTTGCCGTCAGGTGCGTCCTGAGTAAGAAAGTAGTAGGCAATCCCCATGGCCGCACACAATACGCCGGCAGTAACCATCGTCACTCGCCACGAAACCGCGCTGCTGAACCCAAGAGTGCCCACGAACAACGCAAAGACCAGCGGCATGACCAGTTGCGTCACTCCTCCGCCCAGGTTTCCCCAACCCGCGGTCGTGGCGTTGGCCGTGCCGACGCAGTTCGCAGCAAACATGATCGACGTGTGGTACTGAGTGATGACGAACGCCGCCCCAATCACGCCAATAGCCACTCGGAAGAACAAGAAGGACGTGTAGTCAGTCGCAAATCCGATCGCCATCACGGGGATCGAACCGATCAGCAGCAGCCATGTGTAGGTCAGACGAGGGCCGACGCGGTCACACAGCCAGCCGATAAACAGTCGCGCCATGACCGTCGCGGACACCGATCCGATGATGCACCAGCCGACCTGTTCTTTCGACAGTGACATTTCGTCCCGCACGATTCTCATCAGCGGTGCGATGCCAAACCAGGCAAAGAAGCACAGAAAGAAGGCGAACCACGACATGTGGAACGCGCGCATTTGAGGACTTGAAAAACTGAACAGCTGAATTCGGGTGGCCTGATTGCGGACCTGCATGTCGACTTCCTGGCGGATCATCCGCCGCATCTGTGTACTCCGTCATTGTCTGGTGTCTCGCCATGCCAGCGTGCTATGCAACCCCCATGCCATTTCCCGGCAGCAGCAGATTCTGCAAGCGCATATCACCACCGTTTCTGACGTCGCGTCTGGGGGTGGCGCAGGCTGCGGACCGGAACGTTAACAAGCGCAGTGACTTACCTGAGAAGGCACCGCCAGCCTCGATCGGCCAGCGAAAAACCGCAGCAATCGCCTGCAGCTCACGTGAATTAATCGCAATTCCAGGCCGGGACGAAGCGTCAGGATTTCGACGCCACCATGCCACAGGCGCAGGGCTGCCCTGGTCGGAAGAAAAGTCCCGGGAACCGAAACCGGAGGAAATCATCTGCCCAAAACGCGAGCAGAAGTGCGGTGAACACCGACAACGGAGTGATTACCCACCGACAGAGATCCGGCGCCCGATCACGTCAAGGGACACGACGACGCAGATCAAAGTGCACCAGCAGGCCAACGACATCGCGTCAAATTACATCTTCGACAATTCGTCGGCGGCGACTGCGGCGGCGACTGCGATGGGCAAGGCGGTCGTCGTGCACACTGCCTTCGTTGAAGAACGACCCGGCCAGCAGTCGATAAAAGAACAGCAATGTGAAGGCCCCCAGTGTGGCCGCGACAAAGCCCTTGCCACTGATAGGGTCAATCTGCGCTTCGCGCCAGAAGAACAGTACCACGCCACAGCCAATGACACTGCCGCCGATACCCATCAGCATCGTGCCAACCGCGCCGCCAGGATCTCGGCCTGGCATGATGGCTTTCGCAGCCAGACCGGCCAGAGTCCCAAAGCCAACCCAGCGCAACAGCTCATTCAGACTGTTTCTGACGATTTCAATGACTTCTACTTCTGACATACCGGCCCTCCTGGCCTTTACCTGATTCTGCAGTGCATCTGTCGCGCGAAGAATAGGATTACACAGTCTGCGCCCCAATATCGACTTCGTCACATCAGTGAAACAACATCCACTCACGTCAGAAAAGGCCCACTGCCCGGCCGTAAATTACCCGTTCTCCAGCAGATAGTGCCGAAATTCGCGGCCAGCGGTAGGTTGGTTCACGCAGCGGTTTCGATTCTAATGCGCCAATTCCGACGTGCAGCACATCAGTGGACCGGGAACACACGCGACGCAGATCACCCGCTGCTGAACAAGCTCAGCAGTTCCGCGATGCCGCAACCAGGCAAATCACCCTTTTCATTTTCGCGCGAGCATCGAAAACCCGGACTTTTGACAACCCATCGAATACGACCTTCTCACAGGACTTGCGGAATGATTCGTCATCTCTTTCTCGCTTTCAGCTTTGTGTTCGTCACATCCATCATGACACCAGTCACCGCCGACGACGCAAAGAAGAAGCCACCGACCCGCAAACCGAATCCGGCCATGGCGAAAGTGGAAGATGTGCCGGGACTGCCTCGAGTACTTCTGATCGGTGATTCCATCTCGATCGGCTACACCGTTCCTGTACGGGAACTGCTGAAGGGCAAAGCCAACGTGCACCGTCCACTCACCAATTGCGGACCGACGAGCAAAGGCGTGGCCGAAATCGAAAAGTGGCTGGGCGACGGCAAGTGGGACGTGATTCACTTCAACTGGGGTCTGCATGATCTGAAATACATGGGGCCGAAGGGGAAAAACCTCGCCGATCCGAAAGCCGATGGCAGTCACCAACAGGTGCCCCCAGCCGAATACGAAGCCAACCTGCGAAAGCTGGTGGCGCGTCTGAAAAAAACAGACGCCAGTCTCATCTGGCGTTCCACAACGCCAGTGCCTGAAGGTTGCAAGGGCCGAGTCGTCGGTGATTCCGTGAAGTACAACGCCATCGCCAGAAAGATCATGGACGAAAACAAAATCGCGATCGACGACCAGTATTCATTCGCCATGAGCAGACTGAAACAGATTCAACGTCCGGCCAACGTTCACTTTTCACCAGACGGCTCGCGTGAACTGGCCCAGCAGGCGGTGACTGCGATTTCAAAGTCACTGCCGCAGTAGAGCCCAACCATCGCTGTCCGTAGTGCACGCTGCCAGCGTGTTTGCGTTCATCGTAGTGCACGTTGCCAGCGTGTTCGCCGGCGTTGTCTGCCGTCAAACAGCAGCCCCGGACTGTTGTTCGATCAACGCATCCAGTTCCGTCTTCAGTCGTGGCAGGATGTCGTCGTATGAAAATGCGCCAATCGATGCCGGACCTTTTTTCAGGTTGACGTGATTTGGACCGCACCACAGTCCCAGATCCGCGTCGTCAGTTTCACCGGGGCCGTTGACTCTGCAGCCCATGATGGCGATGGTGATGGCGTGATCGGCCGCATATTCTGTCATGTCGCGAACTCGTTCAGCCAGTTCAATAAAGGCTTCATTTTCAACCCGCGAGCAACTCGGGCAACTGATGATATTCAGCGACTTCAGCCCATAATCAACCACGGATCGCACACGACCGTTGGCGATGTCGTCCAGAATGCTGCGGCCAGCCGCGATTTCCTCGTGCTTGCGGTTGTTGGGCACGGTCAACGACACGCGAATCGTATCACCAATGCCTCGACTGATTAACTGTTCAAAGGCGATGCGCGTCTTGATGACGCCTTCCGGAGGCATTCCCGCTTCCGTCACTCCCAGATGCAAGGGAACGTCCGGACGCTTTTCGGCAAAGCGTTTGTTCACTTCAATTACGTTCTGCGGATCAGAATCCTTCAATGAGACGCAGTATCGAGTAAATCCATAATCATCCAGCAACTGACAGTGATCCCACGCACTTTCGAGCATGGGCGAGATGGAATCGTCTGCGGCGTACTTTGCCTTCTTGTCCGGATCGACCGAACCGCAGTTCACGCCAACTCGTAATGCACAGTCGTGGTCTTTCGCGACGTCAGCGATGTAACGCACCTTTTCTTCCCACGGCTTGTCACGCTCGTGGTGATAAAGATGTCCTGGGTTGTACCGCAGCTTCTCGACATGGGGAGCAATCACTTCGGCCAGCCGATAGTTTTCCTGCAGATCAACGGACAGATTGCCTTCGACCTGACTGCGAATTTCAATGAGCGCCTCGGCATCCTTTTGACTGTCGATGGCCACACGCACAATGTCCGCTCCGGCGTCAACAAGATCACGAATCTGAGTCACCGTGGCATCGATATCCTGAGTCCGCGTGGCCGTCATACTTTGCACGGCAATGGCCGCACCATCACCGATTGCGACGGTGCCGATTCGAACTGGCCGAGTTGGGTTTCGCTGAATGGTCACTCTATTTTCCTGATGCGGGACGGCCCGCAAGCCGATGCGGGCTACAGCGAATTTCGCTGACTCGTGGCCGCGGTTCACGTATTTTGATAGCAGAACGGTTGCCCCCACGAGCCAGCACCGGTTTCGTCATTTCGAAAACTGCTCTAACGCCCGGAAACTGCTGGCAACCGGGGCATTGTGCCGTCGCACGGAAGCTGCATGCCACAGCTGAGTTTACGCGAAGTATCCTGAAGTCGTGGAACAGAACAAGACAGATTTCACCGACATCCCGTTTCTCAAACCGTGGATTCTTCCGATCTGCAACGCGAAATGACGAGCAAACCTTCAGACTCAGCCTTGTTTCATCTGCAAACAGCTTTTAACGTTGCCGCCTATTGTCGACTTTCTGCATGCCACCGCCTGCCTTCTGAACTCCATCCCGCTCCGAGATCCCCATGCCGAGTACACGATCTTCCCTCGTTTTCGTCGCCCTGTCATTGATGATCAGTTCATCCCTGACCGCCGCCGACTGGCCTCAATGGCGAGGCCCCAATCGCGACGGACGATCAGCGGAGACCAACGTTGACCTCGATTGGACAGACGGGGCTCCGGAACTCCTGTGGCGCACCGAGGGTCTGGGCAAAGGATTTTCGAGCCTGGCTGTTGTCGACGGCACCATTTACACGACCGGCAATACCAAGGCCGGACAGTCTGTCCTCGCTCGCAAGGTCAGTGACGGCACTAAAGTCTGGACAACGACGGTCACGGATTCGGTACCGAAACACGGATTCAAGGGCGCCCGCTGCACACCATCCGTCACCGCCGAACACGTTTATGTCGTTTCGTCAGACGGTCAGATCGCATGTCTGCAACGTGACAATGGGGAGATTGTCTGGTCGAAGAGTTTCCAGGACGAATGGGACGGAAAGATGATGAGTGGCTGGGGGTTTTCGGAATCGCCTCTGATCGATGGAGATCGCATCATCTGCACGCCAGGTGGGAACGACGCTTTGATCGTCGCATTGAACCGTCACACCGGCGCAGAGATCTGGGCGAGTGACTCTTTCACAGGCGAAAAAGGGAAAGACGGTGCCGGCTACTCATCCGTCGTCATCAGCGAAGCCTGCGGTGTGAAGCAGTACATTACTTTGGTCGGTCGAGGAATTGTCAGCGTCAGTGCAGACGACGGGGCGATTCTCTGGACGTACGGTGCGGTGGCAAACACAACAGCCAACATTCCAACGCCGGTAATCCTGGACGACTATGTGTTCTGTTCGTCAGGCTACGGGACAGGTTCCGCCCTGCTGCACATCACAAAAGATGGAGAAGACCTGAACGCCAACGAAGAGTACTTTCTGAATGCCGGCACGCTGCAGAACCACCACGGCGGAATGATCAGAGTGGGTGACTACCTCTACTGCGGGAACGGCCACAACAACGGGATGCCCACGTGCCTGAAAATTGGTTCGGGAGAAGTCGTGTGGGGCGGCAAAATGCGAGGCGTCGGCAAAGGATCCGCAGCAGTCACCATGGTGGGCGACCATTTGTTGTTTCGCTACGAATCAGGAGAACTGGCCTCAATCGCAGCTACGCCGGACAGCTATCAGTTGCTGGGCCACTTCATGCCGGACCATCAGGAAGGCAAAAGCTGGTCGCACCCGGTCGTCGTAGACGGCAAGCTGTTTCTGCGAGAACAAAACGTGCTGATGTGCTACGACGTAACGAAGTAGTCACTGATCAGCAGCTTCGGTCACGGTCCTGCTACGGTGCACGCAGCAGGATCGTTTCCAGTTTGTCGTTTCGATTCACTGTCACGGTAATCGGCTGTCCCCTGCGGAAACCACTCAGCCGTGCTCGCAGATCGTTGGTGGAGCGAACAACGTCGTCGCCGACCATCAGCACCAGATCGCCACGGCGCAGCCCGGCGGTATCGGCCACAGAACCCGATATGATTCGGTCGATGTAGGCCGGTGTTGTCTCCACGATGCTCGGCAGCAACGTGATTCCAAAACCTGCGGTCAGCTGACGGTCGGACAGAACGGATTTCTCGTCATCCGTGGCAGTCTTCGAGCCAAACCGGCGGCCCTCAAGGATTGCGGCAATCGCCGGCCGAAGGTCTTTCAGAGGCACCGCGTAGTTCACCCACATGTCGGTGTCGCGGTGTCGAATTTCGCGGCCCAACATCCCGATCGGTGCTCCGGACGCTGATGTCAGCAGTCCGCCCGCAGCACCGGAATTGTTGGTAATCGCATCCAGCACATAGACGGGAGCCTTCACGGGAAACGTCCAGCGACCGAGTCCCGCATCAAGTGGCACCTTGCAGGCCACAACACCGTGCACAACTGATACCGGTTCGTTGCCGGTCGCCACATGAAACATATTGCTGAACGCCAGTACTGATTCGCCGGAAAGAGCGTCCGCTGTCGCGTTCCAGTCCACAAAATCAAAGGCCTCATCGTCAGCGGAAGCCAATTTCAGGACTGCAACATCGTGTTCCTGGCTTGTACCAACGACGTTAACGCGAAAACGTCGCCCGTCGGATACGACGGCGGTCAGGAATCCCGTGTTGACCAGGTGATTCCACACCGTCAGCACGTGACCCTCGTTAGAAATCAGAATGCCGGAACCATAGGAATCGAGCGTGCCGACGCCAGCCCCGAACAGTTTCACGACCACCTGCTGCCCTACCCTGACAGCAGGGTACTCAACGCCCCGTGCTGAGTTCGCAAACGCGTGCCACAGCACGGCAACGCAGACGACGTTCAATAAAAAAACTCGTGTTCTCATGGTGCCGCAGGTTCCTGGTTGCCAGCGTTGTCTTTCACTGCACGTGATTTCACATCGACCGCTTCAACCGTCAGCCATTGGATCTGCTCGGTTTCCGAATCCACAATTCCGATTCGCCGCGGCGACGGGATGGTGCCGTGTTCCCATCCATCAAAGCGGATTCGAGCTTCGTCGAATCCGGCGCTCATCATGACGTCCACACCGATGGGCAACGGCGACTCAGCCGTAAAATACCACCGCGACTCAATGGCGCCATCCTGAATGAAGACGGTCTCGACGAGCCTGCCGGACGGGGCCAGCGATTCGGTACCGACGTAGACGACTTCGGAGAACAAATCCAGATCCGTCTGAAACAGACGATGCCACTGCAATGCCGCAGAAAGTACGCCCCACAGGCTGGCAGCTTCGTTGGACGGATGCTGATCTTCGATCGGCTGATGCCAGTTATCCTCTCCCGTCCGCAGGCCGGCACCTTCAGTTCCGACAATCAAGTCTCCGGCGATACCGCCGTTCGGTGATTTCCATGAAATGGACCATGTTGCGGTCCTGTTCGATTCACTGCCAGCAAGTGATTCCTGCAGCGGATCGAGCAGGCGGCCCAGGTTCAGTTCGTTGAAATAGAAGTTTGTGAACGCCTTCTTTTCCTTGAACAGGTGAGCATACTGTTCGGGGATCTCCGGTTTGGCTTCGTCGTGGGGCGAATCAGGCTCGCCGTCAGGATCTTCGTCCGGATTCCCGGGACGCTTCTGCGGCTTTCGTTTTTCGGGAAGTTGCGGCGCTGAGTCGAAACCGTGCAGCGGCAACAGCCTTACAGTGCTTCGATGCACACCATCGCGATTGCGGGACGTCATCGGAACACGGATGCCCGCCGGAAAGATGCCCAGAATCGTCTTAAAATCATTCGCGCTGGTCAGCGCTCGTTTGCCGAACGACACCAACTCGTCCCCCGGTCGCAACCCGCGCCGCCAGGCTTCGGAAATCTCCGATACTTCCTGCACTTCCACCAGTCCGTCCGCCGCCGTGCCGACAGTGAAGTCTGTTCTTCCATGATCGACGATTCGTCCGGACTTCAAATGATCAATGAACAACAGAATCTGCCTGACGGAAATCGCGTAGGCCGCCCCCGAATTGATCCGGCCTCGTTTTTCGAAGGACGCTCGCCCATTGATGCCGATCCACCGACCATCGATGTCAAACAGCGGACCACCGGAATTTCCGGGATTGATCGAAGCATCAATCTGAATGCAGTCGGTGTATTCAAGGAATGTGCCGGCCGGATATTGATAGCGGTGGACGCCGCTGACGATGCCGTAAGTAACCGTCGGCGTGAAATCAGCCGCCAGCAAAAACGGATTCCCCAGCGCCAGAACCTCGTCCCCGGTCTGCACGTGGTCGCTGTCACCGGGCGTGCAGAAGGGAAAGTCATCCCGGCCCAAAAGCTTAATCAAAGCGATGTCGCCCGTAGGATCGATCCCCACGATCACCGCATCATAGAGTTTCCCGTTGTTCAGTCCGCACTTCATGAAGTTTCCGGACCCGGACGTCACGTGGTAGTTGCTGATGGCAAAACCGTCGGCGGATATCAACACTCCCGATCCGCCGCCCTGTCCACCTGGCGGCATCACGCAGACGACGGACGGTGCGATTCGGGCGATCGTCTCGACACGCCGCTGCTGTCGCTCGACCACTGTCCCGGACGGCGCGTCGGCAAGCACCGGTTGCGTGCACAGCAGGACCGCTGTCAGGGAAAATCCGAAAATTGCGTTTAAGAGAGCCATATCTGAACGTTACTTCCCTGAGGTATCGACAATCAGTCGAGCGTTCACAAGATCGAGGTAATCACAGGTGCTGGAATCGTCGCCGAAGTCCACAATTAACGACAGCGTATTGACTCCGGTCAACTTCAGATCGATTGGCGTCGGCTCGTCCGGAGCGACGATGAGTTGACGAAAAACCTCTTCGCCATCAGCCTCGATTCGCAATTCGACGGTGGTCGGCGGTCTACCTTTCTGCTGATTGAAGGCCACTTCGTCGTCCACACCAACAATCGCGTTAAAATGCGTGTACCGACCGTCCAGTGCATATTCGACCTGAGCCTTCGGAAAGATACACAGTCCTTTGGCGTATTCCTGTCCCCGCAGCGTCAACTTAGGTTTGCCGTTGTTTGGAAAGCAGTCTCTGGACATACGCCACAGACCGGACAGTCCGGTACGTGTTGCGGCGTCAGCCGAAAAGAGGTTTTCTGTCTGCTGCCTGACAGGCTCAAGGCCGTAGTAACGTTCCGAAAGCGGTTCGAGGTCCGAGAGATAATGGATCCGGCCTCCGCTGAAATCCATCGACGCAATATGTTCCACCGCGACACTGAACTTGTGTCCCCACGATGCATCGAACGTAACCACCCCGGACTCCAGCGTGGCCGCCGTTGCTGTAACCGAATGACCTCCCACAAAACGAAGTGCCAGTTCACCTGATTGGCCAGCGGTCTGGTCGGCTTTCGCGAACACGACGCCGTAAATCCTTTCTCGGGGAGCAGGGATTTCGTCACCGTCGCGTATGAACGGCACTTCCTTTTCGCCAATGGAACTCACAATACCGCTGAGAAAATCCAGACCGCTGCCGTCACGTTTGGCGACGATCAGAAGATCCCGGGCATTGTCCCGCTGCAGATAGGCCGCCCATTCTGCAGCCAAAGCATCTTTTGTTGGCTGCAGCCGAACCGATCGTACAACCTGACGCGGAATCTTCAGTTCTCCCAACACAGTCGACTTCGCGGTGATTGCGGCAGACGAAGCTGCGATCTCGGCAGCCGAAACCTTTGAGCCATCGGCCAGTCCAATCTCAAGCAGGTCGGTCGCGGATTCAGGGGACGGGGCGGCAGCGTGCAGAAAGGTCACGTCGATAACATTCCTGATAGGCACAGATACGGGTTGCTCAGCCGTCGTCTTAAGAACGACCTGGTCAGCATCCAGTTTCACAATACTGCCTTCGATGCTCTTCCCGTCCAGCAGCGACACTCGCGCGTCGATTAAAGTCAGCGTCAGGGCAAGGATTTTCACAGCGGTAATCAAGTTCAGCTCCAACAAAGATTTAACAAATACCGTCGCAACACGAGTCCGAAAAGGGGGTCAGGTACCAAAAATGCGAAGCACCCTTCGGGCCGTTCCGGTTTTGGGCACCTGACCCCATTCTCCTGGCCAATACTAAATCTAAAGCGTCACAATGTACTACGCCATACGTACCAGACAAGAAACCGCTGCGCCTACTTCTTTTGCTCTGCCAGCTTCTTCGTATAACGTCCGATCTGGTC
>JAPYTO010000198.1 GCA_029941865.1 Fuerstiella sp.
GCACTCGTTCTGCAGGGGATCCATCCGGAGCTCACGAATGCCGACGACGCCGCAGCAGAGTTTCTGCAGAATTACGCTCATCCGCTGCTGTCGGGCGTCGTCTTCGCGGGGCTGTTGGCGGCCATCATGTCCACAGCCGACAGCTTTTTGAATATCGGTGCGGCAGCTGTGGTGCACGATATTCCCCGATCCCTGCGCGGTCGATCCCTGCGAAACGAATTGTTCTGGGCACGTACGGCAACGGTTGTCATCGCTGCCGTGGCGTCCGGTGTTGCCCTGACGTCCGGCGACCTTGTCGCCTTGCTGGGGGCATTTGGCTGGTCAACTTTCGCGGCGGCAATCGTGCCGACAGTCGCCATCGGCTTCAACTGGAAGCGAGCGACGCCGCTGGCCTGCAACATCGCGATCGTTTCGGGGCTGCTCATTAACTTTGGGCTGAAGCTCTTCGAGATCAATTTACCGCACGGATTCCACGGTGGTGCGTTGTCGTTGTTGGTTTCTCTGACGCTGTTCTTTGTTGTGTCAATGATGTCACCACAAAAAGCCCTACCGGCCGACATCGAAGCGGTGATGGATCTGTAGCAGTCTGCCAGGACACCTGCCTCAGTCAGCCGCGGGTGAAAGCACGGCCAACAATCGGCGGCTGGTGCAGTTTACTTATTGTCGTAGCGGAAGCCGCCAGGGCTTTCGACCTGTCACTGCCGAAATTCCAGGCGAATTCCGCTACAGAACGACCGCGTGATTTTGAAAACTGCTGTCGAACGTATTCACGTCTAAGAATTTGGGTCGCTCCGTAGCCGAACTCAACAGAGTTTGGAGGTCTATCTCGATGTCGTCCAAAGTCTGGCGACTTCGGCTACCCACAAGATAAGACTTGTCTCCTCGGGCCCTGTTATTCTTCGCGTTCATGCATCCACGTCTCCCGCAGGGTGCGACGCATGATCTTATTGGAAGCAGTGCGGGGCAGTTGATCCATAAGCACAACTTTGTGGATCCGGAACAGTGGATTCAGCCGCGACTTGACCAGGTTTTGCATATGTCGCAGCAGCTCCTCAGCCGGTGCTGCTTTTTCATCAGCAGTCGCAGCAAAGATAACCAAGTGGGCTGGACCGCCTTCGGTTGGGGGGACGGCGACGGCCGCGATTTCGCGGATTCCCGGGATGTCAGCGACCGCCCGCTCGATTTCTGCCGTGCCTACCTTAATGCCGCCAAGGTTCATCGTGTCGTCGGCACGGCCCAACGCTCGGTAGTAGCCTCCGCTCCCTGACCGGTCACCAGCAGGTTCTGTTTGTGGCCGATGCTGTTGACTGCTGGGGAAACGCTGCATCTGATCACCATGCCGCCGCAGGACCCGGCCGTCGGGATCAGTCGGTACGTTGGCGTAGTACACTTCATGGTGATCGCGGTTAATCAGTCGGCGCGACAACCCCATGGCTGGCGGCACAAGGAACACCTCACCGATGTCTGCAGCCTTGCCATCTTCGTCCAGGATAACCAAACCGCTGCCCAGCGCCGGTGAGCTGAACATCGCGGGCAGGTTAGGCTGTACCAGCGTGCTGGTCATGTAACCTCCGCCAATCTCAGTGCCGCCGCAATACTCGATAATAGGTCTACCGCCCGCCACTTCGCTCAACCAACGCATGTCGTGCGGGTTGGAACATTCACCTGTCGAACTGAACAGTCTGATCGCCGCCCAGTCCGCGGATTCCAGACAACCCGTTTCACGCCATCGACGGACCAGACTCGGAACGACACCCAGCATGTTGACGTGAGCCGCCTGAACGAATTTGCCGAATCCAGCGTCGGCTGGAGCACCGTTGTAAAGTGCGATCGTGCCTTTATTGATGAGCGTGGCATAGATCAACCACGGCCCCATCATCCAACCCAGGTTGGTCGGCCACGCAACCACGTCGCCAGCGTGAATATCGTGATGAAAATGTCCATCTGCAGCCGCCTTGATCGGTGTGGTGTGGTCCCAGACGATGGCCTTCGGTTCGCCTGTGGTGCCAGACGAAAACAGAATATTCGTCGCCGCGTCCGCCGCACCGTGGACAGCGATGTCGAACGCGTCGTCGCTCAGCAGTTCCGCCCACAGAATGTCTCCGTCACGGGCCGGTCGGGCTGTGATCAAAGAGGGTTCATTGATATTGGCGTCGGCGATAATAGCCATCGGGCCATCAGCGTCGACGACCCGTTCATAGACCGGCAGTTCTCGATCGCCACGCCGCACTGCCATGACTGTAAAGACGGCACGGGCGCCACTGATCCGCAGCCGCGAACGAACTTCCTCTGCTGAGAAACTGTCGGCAATTGATACGACAGTACAGCCCGCCAGAACGATTCCAAGATAGATGGCGACCGATTCGGCCGTCATCGGCATAAACACGGCAACGGCCTCGCGCGATTCAATTCCGTGCGCCAACAGGCCGCGTGCCACTCTGTTGGCCAGTCCCCGCAGCTGCGCATAGGTGAATTCGCGTCGTTGACCGTCCGGGGTTACTTCAATGATCGCGCACGTTTGTGACGCACTGCGAAAACAGCTTTCGGCGATGTTCATTCTCGCGCCGACCAGCCACTCAGACGATATTCGGTCATCCGTGGAACCCAGAACGCATTGTGGCGGAGTATCAAAGCGGATACCCAGAGTGCTCAGAACGAACGTCCAGAACTGGTCGGGCTGCGCGACTGACCATTCGTAAAATTGCTGGTAACAATCGAAGCCACGCTCTTTCATCGCCGCGGCGATGTGAGTCCTTTCGACAGTCTGCGCGTCGGGTAACCAAATCGGTGTGGGCAAGTCTTCTGCCGATGGATAGCTGGAACTGGTCGGCATGTTCGACGGCTTCTTTCAGATGGGTGGCAGCGTGCGATTCGGTTCTGCAGTAGCGTGATCGATTTCTTCCAACGGCACAAATTGAGCCATGTCCGGATTGAATGCGAAGACATCGCCGGTTTCAAATTCGTAGACCCAACCATGAAGCTTCAGGTCGCCTCGGCCGACGGCGGCGGCGACGCACGGATGCGTTCTTAGACTTTCGAGTTGCACCAGCACGTTTTCCTCCACGGTCAGCGTCAGCCGTTCCTCCGGGTCAGTCAAGTGTGTGTAATTCTCTTCGACAATTCGCCGAGTGGCTTCGGCATGTTCAAGATACGCCTTGACGGCCGGCATCTTTTCGACCTTGGCGGGGTCCAGAAGTCCGCTCATGGCACCACAATGAGAATGTCCACAGACCACTATATCTTTAACCTTAAGCGCGCTGACGGCGTATTCGATCGTCGCGGCTTCGCCGCCATGGACCGAGCCGTAAGGCGGTATGATATTGCCAGCCGTCCGCTGTATGAAAAGTTCTCCCGGTCTGGTCTGGGTCAGCCGATTGGGGTCAATGCGAGAATCAGAGCAGGTAATGAACAGCGCCAGCGGATTCTGGCCAGCAACCAGTGTCTCAAACAGCTTCTCATCCTTGCTGAAAGAATCTCTTTGAAACCGGTGTATTCCGTCAACAAGTTTTTGCATGGTTTTTGTTTCGGCCAGCTACCGCCAACTGTGCGGCTGAAGGTATGGCATCCGAAGAAGATTGGCGGTTACATGTGGTCTGCACTCCGGCAGAATCTCCCTACTAGCGCAAGCGCCCGCACGCGTTCACGGACTTCGTTGCCAGGAACGCGCCCCAAATTTGCAAATTCGACGGCGTCTATGAATACCCTACCAAAAGACGGCATATTCATGCACTCATCACAGTAGAAATGCACGTGGCACGTGATGACTGTCGCCATTGTCAGTTCGACAGCCCGGAAGTTCAGAGTACGATTTCCAATGGTGATTCCGAATTGACTCCGGCCATGTATAGACAAACATTTCGCCGTATGACATCCCGAAATCCCCGATTGCAGAAACTGTTTACTTCCGGCGCGCTGACGCTGCTGTGCACGATCTGCGCAGTGGGAGTTGGGGTGCTGGACGGTGTATGTCAGGACACAATTTCGTCTGAGACGGAAGAGGCACGAGAACTCAACGAAGACGACGAAGTCAATCAACATTGGGCGGTCGTCGATCACAACGTGACGCTAATCCATGGCCATTCCTTTGACGAATGGCGACACGCAGTCCAGAGCAGCGAACTACTTAGCCATTCGTGGCGCTGGTGTTCTCGAGGACCGCCCGCAGCCTGAGTGCAGTCTGGAAACAACGGTGTCTGCGCGGCGCACTGAGAGCGCAGACCTGCAGCTGGTTTCCCCAGGACTGTTCTTCATGAGCCGCCACGGCGATTGAAGACGCGCAACTGCTCCGGATTTTCCACCTGGCGTCTGAGCCACGTGAATGTCGCCGGAAGGCGTTCCTGCATCACCCGGACAATTAACCATTCGTTCGTTTGCGCCGGACTAACGAGAATTGTCCTCACTGTTCCCGGTCCTTCATGTCAATGACTTCATCCACTCAAGATGCCTCGACAGAGCAATCCGGCCGGAGCGATGACACCGCCCTGCGCCGTTTGCGTCAAACCATTGAACACTGTGCGCATTTTCTGCCTGCACAAGGACCTATCACGGTCTTCGTGCATCACAACACACTGCACGCGTTTGAAGATCTTGGCTTTGACGCGAGAGTCCAGGCTGGTGGACAGCTGTTCGGTTGTCATGCATACCTGCCGGAAGAACGATACCGACAAAAACTGCAGACCGGACGAATTCGTGTTGCCGACCTGGAGGCCGTGCTTCTTGAGGATCTGGGTGATGAAGCCGATCGGCTGGTCGCCGATTTCGGCACGCGATATGCGCTACAGCTGGCAATGCTGCAATTCCCTTTCCACACCGCTGCCAGGGCGGAGTTGCAGTGGTTAGTCGCAGAAACCGATGCGTTGCGGAGTTTTCGAGTGGAAGTTGATCGGCCCGTCCGCGACGAAATGATTGCCCAGTCTCGTGAGTGGGCGTTGCGCACGCAGAAAGGGGACGATTCGCTCACTCAGTGCGGATCAGTCAGCGTGCTGGCAGATGCGTTGAGGCAATTCGGTCGGCAGGACACAATCGATTCATGGAGTGACAAAACGTGGGAGGCATTTGTCCTCAACTATCTGTGGAGAGTGTGTGGCAATGGTCTTCAACTTGCAGAGGGTGTTCACTCTGCAAACACTCACACTTCGAGTGATGGAGCATCTGATCCGCACGTCGTGGAAAGAACATCCGACGATCCGTTTGCAGGACAGCCCGCAAACGTGGTTGCGTCCGGTTCTGCTGCAGAACACGCTGGACGTCGGCATCGTGACGTCCTGCTTGCCACAACCGGAGAGGACACCGACCTGCTGGTGCATGACGTACTGATCAATTTCTGTGCCGCATTTCTTGACCAGGGTTTTGCCGATTGGGAGCTGCCGAATCGTGAATCGGGGCTGCTTGTATCGTTTCTGACGCTTTACGGGAAGTCCTTTGCCGCGCCCACGCGATGGTTGGCTGACTTGCGGAATGAAACGCGGCGGATTGCGGACGCAAAACTCTCGCTGCTCGCATCCATCACGGAATCACTTGCGTTGCTGGGCGTTGACGACTCGGAACGGGAGTCATTTATCAATCAGTCGCTGCTCGCACTTCGTGGCTGGGCCGGCATGATCTGGCAGATGGAAACAAATGCAGAATGGGCGCCACATCCCGCACCCGCGGGAAGTCTTGTGGAATTTCTTGCGGTGCGACTGATTCTGGATCGAGTTGCGCTCGAGCATGTTGCCCGCAAGGCGTTGGGCGTTGTCGGTCCGCTGGAAACATTTCGGGAGACGCATCGACGAAGTGGCCAGGGCGAAGATCACAACACTCTTGACGAGCCTGCATTTATTGTCTTTCAACTCGCTCAGGTTCGTGGGTGGAAACCGGGAGACCTGGAGGCTCTTTCACGGGAGCAGTGGCAGGTTTTGGTCCGGGAAATCGAATCGTTCACGAGTCTTGAACGACGTCGAATCTACCACCGGGCATTTGAACGCAAGTACCGCAACGAGACTCTGGATGCGGTACTGCACCAGTGTTTTGTACGGCCTTTCGTCGTGGTTTTTCGCTGGTGTGATGCGAAGGAGCGACGATGGACCGATTACCTTTCCGGCGATGAGTCGGAAGATCTGGAGGATGCAGTGCCTCATGCTTCCTCTCTTGAGGATTTCGTTTGATGTCGGAACTCCATTTCCCGTGGCTGGAGCTGTCGGTCGTCATTCCGCTGATTGGCGATTTTGTGGTGGCCGCCATCAAGGAAGCGGTGACTGCGCGCCGAGTGTGTCTGGTGGTCTGCGGACTGACACTGGCGTGTGCGACCGGCGAGTGGATCGATTTTGCCGGACTGGCGACATTCGAGGCACACGATCACTGGGATGTACTTGAATTCGTTTTCCACGAAGACGTTTTCGTCATTGACGAACTTAACGCTCCGCTGCTGCCTTTGGCAGCTTTGTTGTACGCGTTGACTGTCCTTTCGACGTAGCGTACAAAAGTGAATCGATTTTCATTTACGTCGACTCTGATTTCAGAAGCGATTCTGCTGGCGACACTCAGTTGCCGGCAGGCGTGGGTGATCATCGCGTTTCTGACGCTGGCGATCATTCCTGTCTGGTTGGAATTAAGCTCACGACGCCGCTGTACGCGCGTGTTTTCGATCCACATGGGCCTGTTTGTTCTGTTGCTCGTCCTGGGGCAGGTGATGATCGACATCGGATTCACACTTGCCGGGGGCGCGCTGTTGACGTTTGCCGTGCTGTTGCGGAGCGGCATCGTTCCACTGCATTGCTGGATGACCGACCTGTTTGAGAAGGCTTCGTTTGGTACGGCACTGCTGTTTGTTGCACCGATGACCGGAGCCTATGCCGTCGTGCGTCTGGTGTTGCCGATCGCACCCGATTGGGCCATGCAAAGCATCGCGATCGTTTCATTAATCACGGCGGTTTATGCGGGTGGAATGGCGATCGTCCAGCGTGGGGCGAGACGCTTTTTCTGCTATCTGTTTCTAAGTCATTCCTCTTTGGTATTGGTGGGACTTGAACTTGTCACACCCATCGGACTTACGGGCGCGCTGTGCGTCTGGCTTTCTGTTGGACTGTCGCTCGCGGGCTTCGGTCTGACGTTGCGCTGTGTCGAGTCGCGCACAGGACGAATTTCAATGGGGCAGTATCATGGCCTCTACGAACAGATGCCCACGCTGGCAGCATTGTTTCTGCTCACGGGGCTGGCATCGATTGGGTTTCCCGGCACGGTGGGTTTCATCGGTACGGAACTTCTGATTGAAGGAGCTGTCAGCGTCTATCCATTGGTCGGTATGGCCGTCGTCGTTGCGGCGGCTCTGAATGGTATCGCAATTCTGCAGGCCTACTTCCGTGTGTTTACAGGGACACGACACATGGCGCAGTGTTCATTGCGGGCCAGACCATCCGAGAAGATCGCGGTCCTGATTTTGGCGGCGCTGATTGTCGGCGGAGGGTTTTATCCTCAGTGGGGCGTTGCCTCACGTTATCACGCGGCGGCGGCACTGCTGAAACATCGTGGCGAGCAGTCGGATAGTCATCGGCAGGATGATTCGGCGACGGTCAATCAGGCGAATCAGTTGATGCCGATTTCAGTAAACAGGTGATCAGCGGAGGTTGGCATGCTGGAAGTCACTCGACAGGTGAACGACTAATCCATCTCGCGGTATCAGATTGCATCATCGGCACATCGTCTACTGACGCATCGCAACGTCCCAAACTGTTTCCGCAAGTCGAGGTTAACGTGACGTGAGTGGCAAGATCAGATACAGCCGGTTGGTCAATCCTCCGGCACTTACGGCATGAACAGAGACGGGCGAGAAATCCCATGGGACGCAACCGGTTTGATAACAGCAGCGATGTTCGGAAGTCCACGGTTAAGTGTCCGAACCTGCGTTTGGTCGGTGTGCCCGCAGCAGATCAGGACAAACTGACGAGTCCTGGAAAACCGTGGTCTTACTTAGTGTGTCGTGCCTCATGAGCTCTTGACTCGAAATGTTTGGCCGAGGTGAAGTTCGCACGCACGGGAGAGCGCCGTCTCCGGCCCGATCCTGAAATGCAGTGCGGCTTTCGTGATTTCACCTATTGGGCAGCATAGCTGGCGATCATTGTTATCAAACGATCATTATCAAGAGGCTTGCTGATATACTCGTTGCAACCAGCGCTGAGGCAATTCCGTCGGTCGCCACGCATTGCTTGTGCTGTCATTGCGATGATCGGACCGTCATAGCCAGCCGCTCGAAGCATGGCCGTCGCATCGTATCCGTCCATGACCGGCATCTGCATGTCCATCAGGATCACGTCAAACGAAGCCCCTTCGTCTCTCGCTGCTATGGCGAGGTCGTGGGCGATTCTACCGTTTTCCGCCGATGTGACATCGGCTCCGGCGTCCTCAAGTATAAGCGAAACCAGCCTCGCATTGGCGGGATAATCCTCGGCCAGAAGGATTCGGCAGTTGAGACTGGGACAGGAATGGGCTTGCTTCCGTTTTTCGAGCGTCGTGAACGCAGTTTTCCTCTGACCGTCAAGCAGCTGTTCACCATCGAGCAACTCTACACCATCGAGTGATCCCGCCATGACCGTCAACGTGAAGGTGCTGCCCTCACCGAATGCACTTTTCACTGTGATGTCGCCGCCGAGATCAATCGCCAGTCGCTTACAGATTGTCAACCCCAACCCGGATCCGTGATATTCGCGGGTCGTGGAAATATCTGCTTGCTGGAATGGCTGAAACAGAGTGGCTATCTGTTCGCCGGTTATCCCGATGCCCGTGTCGACGACATCAATCTGAATTTTCGGCACGTCTGATTCAGCATCTGACAGGCGAGCTACCAGAGTGACCTTGCCGCTCTCCGTGAACTTAACGGCATTGCCAACCAGATTGAGAAGTATTTGTCTCAGCCGGGTTGGATCGGATTCAATGCTCTCCGGAAACGGCCCGTCGTACTCGATATCAAGTTGGACGTTCTTCTCCCTGGTGCGAATTACCAACAACGAAACGACTTCTGCCAGAATCTCACCAAGCGAGCACGAAATGCTCTCGATTTCCAGTTTTCCGGCGTCAATTTTTGAAAGATCCAGGATGTCATCGATGATGGCGAGAAGATGCTTGCCATTCTGTTCAACAATTGTTGCCGCATCGAATTGCTCCTCATCTAACTCACTGTCCATTAGTACATTAATGAATCCCAGGATCGCCGTCATGGGAGTGCGAATTTCGTGGCTCATGTTGGCGAGGAACGCACTCTAGGCAACATTCGCAGCTTCGGCGGTTACTTTGCCGCGGCCAAGTTCTTCCTCGGCCCGTTTGCGATCGGTGATGTCGATAATCGCCAACCGTAGCTGAATCTCCGTGTCTTCAGCCGTCTGAACGACGGCGCCGTTTAGCCTGACCCAGAACGGATCGTCGCCTTCTTTGTGCATCCGCAAATCGCAGAATTTCCTTTCTCGGCTATCAAGCAGGTCGCGTCGGAACTGGTAGTATTCATTCTGATTATCATCAACGATGAATTGAGAGAATCTGACGTTCGCTAACGAACGTCTTTCCTTGCCCAACATCTCCGGAAAGATGAGGTTGGACTTCATAATGAGTCCTTTGTCGCTGAGAGTCACGTAGCCGACGGGAGCGAAGTCGTAGAGGTCCGCGTAGTCGTGTTGAGATTCGGCGAGTTCTTCCTGGGCGCGTCGAAGCTCCTCGTTTTGCATCTCCAGTTCGATCTGGTGGGTGCGAAGCTCGTGAACCAGTTGGTCGATCTCTTCCGCTGGCGTGTCCAACGTAATTGGAGGCCGGTTTTGAAGAGCGACTTCTGCACGTTTGCGGAGTTCTGACGGCTCGCTCGAACCTGCTTCGTGTTCTGACATGGCGAACTAACAACTTGCGTCTATTGATCGATCGGGACAATCAATTCATGGGCGACTTCAGATAATATGCGAAATCACTGCTCCGGTCCAATCGGGGCGTTCTTAGTTCGAATGCGATCTCTGACATCCTGAATCAACGCGACAAAGTGATCCACTACTCCGCTGGCCGGTCGCATCGAGCCGCGCCAGCTTCCGCCGAGCTTATCGGACTCGACGACATTCCGCACTTTCAGCGCTTCGGCATAGTTGCCGCGTCGAGTCGGGAGGCGGGCGGCTCTCCGCAGACCAGAGAAGTAATCGGCGCTGGTCGTGTTCCATCTGAATGGTCTTCGCGATGATTTCGCGTGGGATCTGGTTGGCCAGTGCGGCCACTCGTTCGAAGTGTTTTCCCTGCCAGATGCATGTTGCTGCCTGCGAGAGCACGTCTAATGTCTGGTAGTCCGTGGCCTTCTCGCGCTGTGACAAAGCCACAAACGCATTCGCTCGTTGCCCCTTCCATTTTCCGGAACTGAGCTGAATAGGGCGAATATCATTGATTAGCCGAGGCGACCGTGATTTGCGTGATAATATCGGCGCATGCACAAACACGAAAGTACGGCGTGAAAGCGTCACAGAACCTATCCTGGCAGAGCAATTCCAGAACCAATACTGCTGTTTGGCAATCTGAGGCAGGTTATCCACCGCCTGAAATGCTCATCATGGCAGATGACACCATGACGGGTGATGCCGCCTACTGGCGAGCATGCGCGGGCACGGCGATGCTTTACACCGGTGATTTTCAAAACGCCAAACAGTTGCTGCAAGCCGTGACTCGACGAGCCGACCGCAAACCAGCCAAGCCGGCCGGCACGATGCTGGAGACCTTCCATCAACATCGAGCACGACAGATCGGCCGAGCGAACATCACAAATAAGATTCTGATTGAGTTGCAGCATGGCAAGTGCAATCTCACTCGATCGCCGGAATTACAGGAAGTGGTTGAAGCTGCGTTGGGCATAAAAGCCCCAGAGACGCTGGTGTTATCTCTCCGTGAAACGTTAGGCATGATCGGCGCTAATGAGTGGAGGAAAAAAGGCGTGTACGTCGATGCCTTGAAAGCGAATATCCACGCTGATTACGGGGTGTTTTCACCAGTTCGCGGCGAGTACCTGGATCTCATCAATGCCGCCGAACTGAACGACCCGCAAATCGCATGGGACATCGGGACCGGCACAGGTGTCATCGCAGCCGTGCTGGTGGCACGTGGCGTTCAGCAAGTCATCGCCACAGACACATGCGGCCGCGCCTTGCAATGTGCCGCTGAGAATATTCAACGCCTGCATATGCAAACAAAGATCAGCCTGGTTGAGACAAGCCTGTTCCCTGAAGGCAAAGCCGACCTCATCGTCTGCAACACACCATGGGTGCCTGCCAAAGTTAATACGCCGATCGAACGTTCCATCTACGATCCGAAAAGCCAAATGCTAAAGGGCTTTTTAAACGGGGCAAAGGCACGCTTAAATGCAAACGGTGAAGCCTGGTTGATTATGTCAAACCTGGCAGAGCATATTGGCCTGCGGAGTCCTGATAATTTGCAGGATTGGATCAGGCAAGCTGGCTTGAGTGTGATTGAAAAACGAGACACCTCGCCGCAACATGCCAAGTCGAGTGAGCAATCAGACCCTCTCTATGAAGCGCGTTCAAGAGAAGTGACATCGCTGTATCGGTTGAGGTCTGCTGATGAGAGATAGGGGACTTCGGGTTTCCTGAACGTTAACGCTGCTCCTCGTTCCGTTCTGAACAGGTTTCGTTTTTTATGTGGAGATCGGTCACGCCGGACGAGCTGCGCTGAAGGTCCCAGGCACCTGTGTGTGTGCCCGTATTCAAACCCCGTGACAGCCCCGCAGCATCCGCAAACCGACCGAATTCGGGACGGCCTTTGTCTTCTGATCGCTGATTGTCAAACAGCTTTGTGGTCGGCTGAGTTTTTTGACCGTACGGCGTCATTGCGGCGCTGCTGAGAGCCATTCGTAAATTTGACCGAAATCACTTGACCGTAATCGGAGACGCACGTTCTGACTTCATCACAAACGGAAGTTGGAAGACGCTCCCCTTGCTGTCGGAGAAATAGAGGCGGGATTCGGAAGGCTGCCGCCCGTGTCCGTCGGCCCAAAGGGCGACGAAGTCGACGTTCGCGTTCAGTACGCGGCGGACATAAGTGTGGTTCATCGGACTGTCGCGTGTCATTTGCCGCGTCCTGGTCCATGTCGCCCCCCGGTCGCGACTTGTCCACATTTCGACTTCACCACCAGGGTTGAAAGGCTGCGGTCCGCTTGCGGTTGGGCCGGTGATTCGCCA
Source organism: Fuerstiella sp. (assembly GCA_029941865.1). Lineage (GTDB taxonomy): Bacteria > Planctomycetota > Planctomycetia > Planctomycetales > Planctomycetaceae > Fuerstiella. The sequence goes on from JAPYTO010000198.1 coordinate 12,186, forward strand.
GTCGTCCGGCCCCAACATCCACAGTTCGCCCATGTCGTAGTAGTTGTCCGAGGTCGTGACTGGCGCCGAAAGCCAGCGCTCGCCGTCCCATCGCGTGATGGTCCACGTGCGAGGATCATTCTTCGGGCCGGACTCGTAGCCCTTGCTCGTGATGTACAACAACACCGGATGGTCGTTTTCGTCAAAACGCAGGTCCTTGAGATAGACGTTCATACCTTCTGCTTCATAATCCCGAACGAGCGCGTCGTTGCGAACCTCTGTGAGCGGCAGCGACAGTTTGCGGCCGTCGACTGATTGCCATGTCGCACCGTTGTCGGCGGATTCGACATAGTATAAGTTCGTCCGCCAATTGAGTCCCTTTCCTTCCGGGTGATAGTTGAACATCGAACCAGCCTTTGCCTTGCCGAGCCCGCTGACCTGGTAATGCCCATCGTCGATCGCCGCCAAACGCTGCCAACGACTCCAGGTCTCACCATCGGGGCTGCTCATAAAGCAGATGGTGCGTTTTGCGGGATAGCCATATCGCGTAAAGAACGAGACGAACCCGCGATCGGGTTCATGCCATACCTGCATATATGAAAAGTTGGTGATTGGCTTTTTCTGGTCGCCATCCACTCGTCTAGCGGAGACCAGCTCAAACTCGTCAATGTCAAATGGCCTGACACTGCGGTGAATGTACGAAGGTCGGGACGTTCCGTGGGATGTTGAGAAGATCCACAGGTGCCAGGGGGATTGCACGCTAAGTCATTTGCCGAACAGGACTTTCGCGAGGTATG
>JAPYTO010000199.1 GCA_029941865.1 Fuerstiella sp.
CAACCTCATCGCGATTACAAGGGAGTGGACTCGCCACTCCCTTACCCGCTTATCAGGAACGGCAGAGGACTCATGAGTGCTCACCAGTAGAACTGGTGGTTTGCCGTCGAGAATCAATTCCTGCTGAAACTCTTCTCTGTCACCTCTGTTTCCTCCTGGTCACCGTCGCGGACATTGCTGATCCAGGACATCAGAAACTGATCGACCAGGTTGAACCGTCTGGCATTCCTTTGCGGGCCGTCGTGCATAACGGGGTGCTGACTATTCCGGACGGCTATCACCGATTGTTGGTCTTTGACCGCTGATTCCAGCCGTGGGCTGCCTTACTTCTCGGCAATGCTCACAAATATTGGCTTGCTGCTGTACGTTGCCTTCATCACGAAATTGATCGATACATTCGCCATGATGCAGCACTGTTGCCGCTCGACAGCAGGAGCCGTGGCCGCAGCGGTGAGAGTGATGGCTCCTTTGCTGTTCTTTCCCGTCAGCAGTGTCTGGCTGTTTTTGGAGTCGATGGTGACGCCTTCGGGCAGTGTGATCGCGTACTTGCTGGACAGATGCTGGAACAACATATCCAGAGTGACGTTCTTGTCGAAGCCCGCCTGACGAACCACCTCGACATCAACCTTAACAGACTCACCGGGTTTCAGTCTAACTTCCTGAGCGCTGAGTTTGACGTCGAGGATATCCGCTGGCTTACCGACGGCAACGGTGTGCATCGCCACCGGCCAGTGACTGCGGCCTCCGCCAGGCATGTAGGTTTCCTGCATCGACTGAGCGTGCGCCGTGAGTTCCGCGACAGCCTCAACTGCGTCGGCTTCGCCATCCGCACCTTCGCTGGCTGTCACAGGAGCATTTGCCGTGCCCCAGACGTGAATGTTCGAAGCGCTCATCTTCGCGTCAGGGGACGCTTTCAGAATGATGCAGCCATCAACACCCTTGCCGGACAGAATTCGCCCGCAGGTCGCTGTCAGACCTTCCCCAAGCCCGTCGACGTGCAACTGGATTTCACCGTCGAATCCGTTTCTGCGGATACAGCGAACGAACAGTGCAGCGCTGGTGCCGGGTGTCAGCCAGGATTTATCTGAGTCCAGCACCAATTCAAAGCGGGGCCGGGCCTGAGTCAGTTCGATCAGATAGACAAATTCGTCGCCGCCCCGCAGATGAACATCGCGGATTTCGACGATGTATTGACCATCGGCTGGAACAGTCCAGTTCTCGATCAGCGAATCCTGAACCGTTAGTTTGTTCCACAGACGCAGGTCATCGTTTTCGGTAAGTCGTTTTCCGTCAGCATTCAGGATGCGAACAATCGAATCCAACCCCGACCAGTTTCGGCGTGCCTTCACCTCGACGTTCAGCTTGTCGCCCTTTTTCGCTTCAAACGAGTAACAGTCGATATCAGCTTCTGATTCGATGCGACCACTCACTGCGCCGGGTATCGACACCGGCTGGGCCGTGTCGGCAGTATTGTTATCTTCTGCTGATTCCACAGCGACGGGCAGGTCGCTCAGCACGACGGCCACCGGATTGGAAAACCCGGACTCGATTGGCAGACTAACGTTGATCGTGCACGGTTCAACGTCCGCCGGAGCCTGCCAGGCAACTGTCCTGCTGGCCGGAAGGTGGCTGCCAACCAGTTGCAGGTCTACTTTCTGCCCTTTCGCAACGGCCGACGGGTACACGTGCGAGACGAAAGGTCGATCGTTGATTTCAATCGAATAGTTCCAGTAGCGATTGCCGCTATAACGAACGTCCCGGACTTCCAGAAGGTATTCGCCCGGCTGAAACTCGCGCGCCAGAAATGGATCGGCCGCATAGGAATTGTCCACCGATGCCAGGGTGCTGTTGGTCTGCGCGTCTCGAATTGTGATGATTGGATCCACATGAGTCTGCAGGTCGTGAATCCTGTCCTGCAGTCTCATGGCCTGGCAGTGGAAAGTGAGCGTCGTTGGCTGGTCGACTTTGAAACGATAGAAATCAACGTCCTCGGCCTTTTCAACAGTGCCACAGACGTTGCCCGGAATTGTGATTTCCTGAGCGGTCTCTGCGGTGTCGTTTTTGGGGTCCTCAATTACGACCGCATCTTTTGTGATGACGATCTGACCGAGCGTACTGGCTCCGGTTGGTCCAACGATTCGGAAATCCCGAACGCCCGGCGACGCATCTTCAGCAACCGTAAACTTCAGCTTGATCTTTGTGAGGGATGGTTCTTTGCCCTTTTTGTCCAACTCCATCTTCGTGGCAATTTCTCCCGTCACGCCTTCACCAGTGACCAGTACTTCGTACGCACCAAACATGCTGTAGCGGGAATCGAGCGTGTGTTCCGACGTCTGGCCGATCTGAGCCGCCACGGGAGACACACTCATGATCATCGGGTAGGACGTCTGCCCGCTGGCGGATGAAGCTCCGATGAGGGCAGCGGTTATCAAGAGGTGTTTCACGTATCGCATAGTTTTGAGGAATTCCCGGGGCAAACGCGGAAGCAAACCGGAGTCAGGGTCCGAGATACAAGTTGAGCAATGCCTGAGACACTGCTGTTCGGATACCATCTAATAGACAAACAGAAACTGCTTGTTGTTCAGCAGCGCCCATTGCAGATCTTCAAAAAACTCTTTCCGAGACGGCGCTTCCTGTCGGAACTCCAGCGCGGACTTCAATTCCTCGGCACTGGGCGATCGACAAAGTGTTACCTTGTAAACCTCGGTAATAAGGTCCTCGTCACTTCGATCAGTGGCCAGTAGTTGAGCAATGCGACCGTTTTTGTCGGCAATCTTGTTCGCCACGATGTCGCCGTTAATTGTGTGCAGAGCCTGTCCCAGACTTTCGTGCGGCATGCGTTCGCATTCGCAGACGCTGGCGCGCTTGGGCTTGCCGAATGTTGTCAGAAAGTAGTTGGGATACTCGCCATCCGGAATTTCGATAGCTCGAGTGCCAGCTGGCAGTCCCTTGAACTTTGTCGGAGTCCCGGTCACGTAATCGACCGCGTCCAGCAAGGGTTCGGCCGAAAGTCTTTTGACCTTGTAGTGAGAATAGAACTTGCTGTCCGCCACGTTGTCCACAGTGGGGTGCGACGAAAGCTGATACAGCCGCGACGTCATGATGACTCGGATCAGCTGCTTCAAGTCGAATTTGTGTCGGATCAGGTGATCTGCCAGTGCTTCCAGCATGGCCGGATTCGTCGGAGGATTGGTGGCTCGCATATCGTCAACGGGTTCCACCAATCCATTGCCCAGCAGATATCCGACGTATCGATTGGCCAATGACTTCGCGAACGCGCGGTTGTCCGGCGACGTCAACCACTCTGCCAGCGGAATGCGGCGGTCCAGTTCATGGTCCGACTCTTCGCCGTCCAGCGGTTTCGGTTTTAAAGTCTGGCCGGTTCGTGGGTGACGGACGTCTCCGGTGGACTTCACCATCACCACGGTTTCACGACCGAACAACCCGAACTCCTGACTGTTCTTATTCCCGACTCGCGAAAAGAACGCAGCGAACGAGTAGTAATCTGCCTGGCTGTATTTTTCGAATGGATGGTGATGGCACTTGGCGCATTGCAGTCGAGCTCCCAGGAACAACTGAGCTGTAGCTTCACCCAGGTCGGACGAGTTGGCGTTAATCTTAAAATAGCTGGCCGGCCCGCTGGAATAAATCGACCCTTTGGCCGTGATCAGTTCCCGGACAAACTGGTCGAACGGCTTGTTTGTGCGAAACGATTCCTTGATCCAGTTATGCATCGCCCACATCCGCTGCTGGTCGGCCGCCTGTCCTTTGCTGGTGTTTCGCAGCAGATCAGACCACTTCAGCGTCCAGATGGCAGCGTACTTGTCGTTGTGTCGGTCCAGCTGTGGATCACCGCTCAGGCCCAGCAATTCATCAACCAGTCGATCCCGCTTGTTGGTTTCAGAACTGCTGACAAAGGCGTCACACTCTTCCGCAGAGGGCAGGGTGCCGATGGCATCCAGATAAGCTCGCCGAACGAATGTTGCGTCGTCGCAAAGTACAGACGGGGTGATCCCGAGTTCCTGAAACTTCTGCAGTGCCGCGTCGTCAATGAAGTTTTGACTTTTCCATTCAGCAAGCTGTGGCGTCGGACCGTACGGCGAAACAAACATGGCAATGTCTGCGTGCCCTTCAAAGCGAACCATGATCGGTGCCTGCCCGCGGCCTTCGACGGTGACGTGGCCATTCCTGGTGACCGACAGGACGGCGTCGTCGGTGGAATCGAATTTTGCCCAGCTGGTGACGTCGCGAACGCTGCCGTCACTGTACTCGGCGATGACCTGCAGTTGCTGCGTATCATCCGGTTCAGCAATTCGTTCACGCGGAAAGGCACTCAGTTTTTCGACGGTGGCTGCATCCTTGTCGGGACCGGGAGCTCCTGACTCAATCCATGCCACGATCGTTCTGTACGCGGTGGAATGTTTGTAAAGTCGCTGACCACCACCGTGCGGTACCTGCATCGTCGGTTTCTTCAACAGCAGACTTTCTTCGGGCTGAACCAAATTGACTCGTCGCTGCTGACGATCGCGGACCATCGAGTTGTGATCCAGCTTCGGGTCGAAGCCAACAACGGACAGAATAAAGTCGCCTTTGCCAAATTGACTCGCGTGACATGCTCCGGCGTTGCAGCCGAGTCGACCAAGCGTGGGACGAATGTGAGTATCAAACGCGATCGCGGGATCGGCTTCGACTCCGTTCACGACGATCGTTGCGGATTGCGATTTGCCGTTCACGGTTACGGTCACGGTGGTTGTACCGTTGCCCGTTGCCAGCAGTTGTCCGGTCTCTGACACGGCCACTACCTGTTCGTCACCAGAATCGTACTTCGCGGCGTGAGTCAGGTCTGCCGATCGTTTGCCGATCGCTCTGTCTTTCAACGTTTGTTGAGCAAGCAGCTGTGCTGTGGCAAAGTTACCATTCAATTCCACGTGAGTCGGTGTGATGGCGAAATCCCCGGGTTCAGCTGCGACAGTGGCGCAAGCGACACCAAAGACGGCGCAACACGATATCAGGAACGGTAATCGCTGAGGCATTCGAAAAGCCACGACGGGTCCTCCGAGTTCTCTGTAGGTTGGATGTGGGGGCAGGGAGACCTGAACAGCGAATGTTCAGATCCAAAGTGGTGGGACGGGAACGCGGGCGTTCCTTTGACGATTATGAATGATCACGTCGCGAATCGCCAACGGTATTCGGAAAACTACCTGTTCATCAGGCACCTGAGAGTTGTTTTCTTACACTTATTCCCAGGATCGGGCCTCAGAAAACCTATGCTCAACGCACAAAATCAACGCCCCGCGATCACAGAACCCTGCTGTCGTGAACATTCTGCCCACCACCAGCAACATGCTGCGTAAAGCGACGGCCCTCACCTACGGTCGACGGATCGACAGAAAAACAACGCCTTGCAGGTGTACCGTTGCTTCTGATTCTGCCGATGGCATATAATCTACACCCACCTACCGGTCCATCCGCGGCCACAATCCCTACCAACCGAAACATCACCCCGACACACGCCGTTGCCAGTCGTGATGTTTTCACCGTTGCCCGCCAACATCATCCACACGCCATTTCGTGGAGCCAAAAATGTTCAACCTTCTTCCTCAGCAGTTTCGTAATTGTGAAGGCGTCTCCCGACGTGGCCTGCTTCAGCTCGGGGGATTGGCTGGACTCGGCGTCGGACTACCGCAGTTAATCGCGTCTGAGCATGCAGGTCGCGCGGCCGGGCAATCGACGAGAGATGTTAACTGCATTCTGGTGTGGACGCAGGGCGGAACAAGTCATCACGACACATTCGATCCCAAACCCAATGCTCCAACCAGCGTGAAGGGTGAGTTCGGCGTAATCGACACCGCCGTCCCGGGAATTCAGTTCACGGACATCCTGCCGAATATGGCCAAAGAGCTGAACCGCTTTGCCGTTCTTCGCAGCTGGAATCCTAAGAACGGCAGCCATGGCGCAGCCGATCAGTTCGCGATGTCCGGTCGAAAGTTCAACGCGTCAGTGCACTACCCAACGTTCGGTTCCGTTGTCAGCTGGCACAAGGGCTTCAAGAACACTCTACCACCGTTCGTCCAGTTGGGCAGTTCTGTGGACCAACGGTTCGGCGGTGGACTGGCTGGGATCCTTGGTCTGGAACATAACGCGTTTGAGATTCTGGCAGACCCAAACGGCAAGAACTTTAACGTCCGGGACATCAGCTTTCCGACGGGAGTCACGTCCAAACGCGTCGATCGACGAAAGCGAATGCTGACGGCGATGGACAATCTGCAGCGACAGGCCGACGTACAGGCCGGAGCATTCGACGCTTTGGATGAACACTTCAAAGCCGCCTTCGACATGATCACGGCGCCGGAAACAAAGACAGCGTTCAAAATCGAAGATGAACCTGACAGTCTGCGAGACAAATACGGTCGACACAAGTTCGGACAGAACTGTCTGCTGGCTCGCCGAATGATCGAAAGCGGAGTCCGTTTTGTGACCGTCACCGATGGCGGCTGGGATACCCATCAGAACAACTTCAAATCGTTGAAGAGCAGTCGCATTCCTCCGGTGGACCAGGGTCTGCCCGCGCTGCTCACTGACCTGGAAGACCGAGGAATGCTGGATTCCACACTGGTCGTCTGGCTCACTGACTTTGGCCGCACGCCGAAAATCAATTCTGCCAGCGGTCGCGACCATTGGGCCAGTGCTGGTTTTGCGATCATGGCGGGAGCCGGCGTTCCTGGTGGATCGGTGCTGGGAGCGACTGACGAAGAAGGTGGTCGCCCCATTCGCGACGAGTATCTGTCGGCTGACATCGCAGCGACAATATACCGCAAGCTCGGCATGCGAACCGACCTGATTGCCCAGGCTCCCGATGGACGCCCCGTAAGACTGATCGAAGGCCATCCGATCAAAGAATGGATTTAGCGCCGACGTTGACGTTCGCGACGATCCGTCCCAAACTCCAGCTATTCTCGACCCCAAACTCCATTTTGGGACCGCATGTCCACGAAGCTCTGCTTTGCCCACAATCGGCGGACGTCGCAGTGGCTCTTGTGAAAACGAATACTCGGAACGTCTGACCCATCGCCCCGCCACGGACTCTCACCATGATCAAACGACGTACGATCCTTCAGGCCGGCGTGGGTCTCGCCATCGGCACGCCACTGCTGGCAGCGCTGCAGAAAAACAAGTGGACTGAAGCATCAGATGTGCTGCAGACAGCCGCCGACTCCGGACAGGTGCACGCCGCTTCGATTCACGTTCAGCAGGGTGACCACATTTTTGCGAAATCATTTGGCGCCGCCAAAACCACGGACGCGATTTTTCTGCTGGCGTCAATCTCAAAGCCCATCACGATCGCAGCGGTCATGACGCTGTATGAGCAGAGGGAATTCCGTCTGGATGATGCCGTGCAGAAGTTTCTTCCGGAATTCATTGGCGATGGGCGAGACCACACCACCATGCGTCAGTTGTTCACTCACAATTCGGGACTGCCGGATCAACTGCCGCAGAACTCGAAACTACGTGCCAGCCACGCAGAACTCTCTGAATTCGTGAGCGGAGCCGTGCGGACACCTCTGCTGTTCAAGCCGGGGACGAAATACAGTTATTCCAGTATGGCCATTCTGCTGGCCAGCGAGGTGGCTCGTCGGATCAGCGGCAAGACGATCGCAACTCTCGTTGACGAAGCGGTCTGCCGGCCACTGCAGATGAAGCATTCGGCACTCGGCGTCGGTCACTTGAATCCGGAGGCGCTGATGCAATGTCAGGTTGCCAATGCAGCTCCGGAGTCCGGGTCCGGTGACCCCACAACCAAAAACTGGGACTGGAACAGCGATTATTGGCGCAAGCTGGGAGTGCCATGGGGCGGAGCACATGGTTCGGTCGGCGATGTGGCTCGGTTTCTGTCAGCTTTCCTGCATCCAGAGGGCAAGTTACTGAAGCCGGAAACTGCACACATGATGGTGCGCAATCACAATCCGGATGGCATGCGTCCTCGTGGTCTGGGCTTCGATGTCGGAAGCAATTTGAGTGGCCCCGGAAAACGCGAAGACGTCTTCGGCCACACGGGGTCAACGGGGACTTTATGCTGGGCCGATCCAACGTCGGATACCATCTGCGTCATTCTGACAACACTGCCGAGCCGGGCCGCCAACCCGCATCCGCGAAATGTTGCTGCTCAGCACGTGGCCGAAACGGTTGGTTAGCCGATTCCCACAGCGCACGGTAATCTGCGGTTAAAACTCGATGACCGTACCGTAGAAACTCCCATCACATGCAGATTGACCTCCGATACGGAAAAGGCACAACCAGGCTTGAGTTAGCGGACGATGCTGCCGTGACTGTCGTCCGAAAACCGGCCATGCCAATCCTCGACAACCCAGCCGCCGCCGTGTCGAAAGCGATCAGCCAACCGGTCGGTGTTTCGGGGTTGACTGAACTCGCGCAGGGCGCAAACAGTGCCTGCATCGCTGTCTGCGATATCACTCGCCCTGTCCCCAACCACTTTTTTCTACGTCCACTTATTGAAGCATTGCTGGCAGGCGGCATGCAGCGGGACAATATCACGGTCCTGGTTGCGACAGGTCTGCACCGGCCCAATGAAGGTACAGAACTGGCAGAATTGATCGGCGACCCGTGGGTCCTGGAGAACGTGACCGTCGCGAATCACTTCGCCCGCAATGACGCCGATCACGTGCACCTGGGCAGCACTTCAACTCGCGGCACGGTTGTTCGACTGGATCGCCGTTTTGTGGAAGCCGACCTGCGCATTGCGACCGGATTGGTGGAGCCGCATTTCATGGCCGGATACTCCGGAGGACGTAAAGTCATCGCTCCCGGACTTGCTCATGCAGAAACCATCACGACGTTTCACAGCGCTCGATTTATGGCTGACCCGGCCGCCACCAGCTGCAACTTCGTCGGCAATCCGCTGCACGAAGAACAGCTTGAGATTGTGCGGATGCTGGGAGGAGCTCTGGCGGTGAACACTGTCATTGATGAAGACCGCAGGCTGTCCTTCATCAACTTCGGCGAGATTGTCCAGAGCCATCAGCTGGCTGTGGACTACGTCAATGATTACTGTCAGGTGTCCGTACCGCGAAAGTTTAACACCGTCGTCACCAGCGCGGCGGGATATCCTCTTGATAAGACCTACTACCAAACGGTCAAGGGGATGGTGTGCGCATTGGATATTCTGGAACCCGGAGGGGACCTGATTATCGTGTCGGAGTGCTCCGAAGGAATGGGTTCCGCCGAGTTCGTGGCGGCACAGCAACGGCTCGCCGATATGGGTCCGGACGCTTTTCTGAGCAGCATTCTGCAGAAGTCTCACGCCGACATCGACGAGTGGCAGACACAGATGCAGACCAAACCGATGAAAGTTGGCCAGATCCACCTGGTCACCGACGGCCTGCCTGAACAGGACCATGCACTGACGGGAGTCAGCGTCACGTCGTCGTTGCAGGAGGCAGTGAATTCAAGCCTGCGAAGAAGCCCTGCCCCGGCCATCGCCGTGATCCCGGAAGGTCCGTATGTCGTGCCATTCTTCCGAGCCATGGAAGCGGCAGTCTGACCACTGCCCACTGCCCACTGTGTGGGTCGCCCAGGTTGCTTGCAACCTTTGGGTGCCGCAGGCACAGGCGAACGGCCTTACAGCAATCGATGCCCCAGACATGGCCCTCTTGTTGCTGCGCAACCCTTGTTGCAAGCAACAGGGCGACCCGTTGGAAAATGAACTCGGTCGCGCGACGTGGTGCGTGCAAGCACGCACCCTACGCGGCTCTGAACACCAGGCCCTTTTGCTGTTCCGTCAGGGAGCGGTGGCTTCTGTTGATCCGCGGCAAAAGCTAAGCCGCAGCAGGTCAAATCCGGTTTCCTCGTGGACCGATTCTTCCTTCAGCACGAAACCGTATTTGGCATAGAACGCACGACCGATCACGTTGTCTTTGAAGACTTCGACTTCAAGTTGTTCACGTTCGTTTCCGACGTAATCTACAAGAGCCTTTCCAATGCCCTGCCGTTGAAAACTCGGATCCACGAACAAACCGCCGATTTCATTGCCGTACAACGAAACGAATCCGACGACGCGACCATCCGCTTCCCACACCCAATTTTCCGTGACGGGCAGATACACGTTGGCGATGTCATGGCCGACCTTCTGCTGAAATTCGTCACTCAGAAACGGGTGAGCGATCTTCGACGCAGCCGCCCATGTCGCCATCAATTCATCCTGATCTTCCGCGCGATAATTACGAAGCATATTTGTAAACTCTTTCTTAAGTGGACGTGTGATCCATTCCTCGAGTCGGCTGGTTTTCGATCGTAAACCACCAGTTCTACTGGTGATCACTCATGAGTCCTCTGCCGTTCCTGATACAAGCACGCAGCGCAAGCAAGTGTATTTACAAGACGCACGAGACCCACTCACTGGCGTTTCGAGCTTGTATCGCGGCCCTACCAGGGGCCGCACTCATACCACCGACGCTGTCCCCAGTTGAATAGCTGACGTGACAATCCCGCAGGCGAACAGGTTCACGGCCGATCGAAAAGCACTGGCAAAGCCCGTGGCACACAGGACAAAGGACCCTTACCACAGCGGCAGCTGGTTTGGTTTGGACCAGCGGATGCGGGCCAGCAGCACGTCGCCTTTGTAACCGGCGCGAGGCATCCATTCGCCGACGGTGACCCACGATTCGTACGGACTGGCGTTCGTCACGTTAAAGTTGCCCATGATGGCCACGTTGTTCGGATCGTCGACGCCGTCTCCCATCAACGGCAGCACAACCTGTTCGGTGGATTTGATCAGACAACGCTGCTGTGTATCCACCTGAGCCAACCACAGCGGTGATCGCCAGCGGAGCACATTGCTGTTGGACGCGTCCTTGCGAGTGTAGACCAGAAACAGTCCGTCGCTGTGAGTCAGCCAGTGCTGCTGAGTGGTCGACATGTCGAGCGGAGTTCCGTCTTCCCAGGCCCACGCCTTCTTTTCTGCCCATGTCAGGCCGTCGTCGCTGACACTGACGTATCCTCGGTCATCTTCTGCACGCATCGTCATCCAGAAGGTGCTGCCGAATTGAGTAACGCTGGGTTCCAGCAGACCGCGGCCCTTCGGATTGTGAATCGCCTCGCCCACCTCTTTGATCTTCAATTGCTGGCCGTCGAAGGTGGCGTGGACCCCTGCCACCATTCGGTTAGTCGCTTCCGGTCCGAAGGTAAACGACATCTGCACGTCGCCGTTTGGCAGGTTCACTCGCTGACCGCAGTTGTTGGTATAAATGTGACCGCCGCGGGGATCATCCCATTCCAGAATTTTTCGCTGCGACCAGGTTCCGTCCTTCGCTCGGGTGACGTACACAGGATAGCGAGCCAGCTGCTCCTTTCTTGCGAAGTACTTGCCCTTGTAAAACACGACATGTCCCATCGAAATAACCGTGTCGGTCTGAGGGTGATATTGCGGAGTCACATCGCAGACACCGGCTTTCAGATCGTCGCTGCGACCGGGGACGGAGTCACGCCCCAGCGCTGCAATCGGTTCCGGTTCGCTCCACGTCCGGCCGAGATCTTCGGACGTCGACCAATGCACAGGCCCGAAATAGTCGGAACCACCAATTTCCTGCAGGTTCATCAATGCGATCGGCTTGCCGTCTTTCCCCGGCATCATGCAGACTCGCGGATGAAACCATGTGCTGCTGTTTCCGTCCCGGTTACTCCACAACGTCTCTTTAGCGATCGACGCAATCAGCGGCTGATGCTCATCGCGTTGAGAAAGCACGGTCAGAATTGCGTCGGCAACTTTGCGTTGGCCCAAGGTGTTGGGATGCATGCCGTCCAGCAGCAATTCGGCGACGTCCTGGCCTGCGGTGGCTCCAAACTTTTGAAACTGGTCGTACACATCAATCAGCAGAACGTCTTCTTCAGCGGCGACAATCCGCACCTGTGCCGCATACTGCCTCAACAGCACGTTGAAACCGTCGGTATCCGCCGGCACGTACGGTGGCTTGCCGTACAACTGCCGCAGCTTGTCCGTCCAGCACAGCGGGTTCGGGGTCATCAGAATGACCTGCGATTGGCGATCTTTCAGAGTCCGTACAAAGTGCCGCATATTCTTGGTGTATGTGTCCAGAGAGACTCGCGGTTCTGTGGCGGGAGGATCTTTCCACACGTCGACTGCTGAATCATTGATGCCGAACTGTATGACCACGATGTCCGGATTGTGAGCCAGCACATCTTTGTCGAACCTGTCTTTGGCGCGTGACGTGGTGTTGCCGCCAACACCGGCATTAATAACACGCCCCGCCGGACCGTGCTGCGCGGCTTCCTCCGTCAGAATCTGCGAATAGACCTTCAGCGTTCCCCGCGGTGCGGTGGTGGAATCGCCAAAGGTGACGATTGTCAGTGTCCTGTCCGCGGCCAGCACTGAGCCCGACAGGACAAACAGGAACGCAATGTGTTTCGTTGCTTCCGTGATACTCATGCGACAATTTTCAATCCTGTTTATCGACAAAATCCGACACGCGAAGTTTCACACGCAGTCCACCCTGCATCGTCGTAATCCAAAGTTCGCCGGGGCTGGCTTCAAACACATAGGGATACGCCACCCAACGAGCGCTGCCAGTGGCGTTCGTGTCACGCCGATGAGCAATCACGACTGGCTTGCCCCACGCCTTTCCGTCGTCATCGGAAAATGCCATCGACAACTCTTCCCGATGATTACTGACCGGCGTAGCGGACCAGCGATTATCGCCACCGCTTAAAGGCCATTCCGATTTTCCATCCGGGTAAAGACGATTCCAGACCAACACCAACCTGCCGGGAGGCCCCGGCGGGCTATGGCGGGCGGAACGGTCACTGCGCGAGCCGTCGTCACCGCCCACATCGGTTAATCGACCGGGAGGCCCCGGCAGGCTATGGCGGGGGGAACGGTCACTGCGGACTGCGTCATCACCGCCGAGAGCGGTTAATCGGACGGGA
>JAPYTO010000200.1:0-4597 GCA_029941865.1 Fuerstiella sp.
ACTGGGAGTTCAAATTTCTGCGTCGAGCTGTGGAAACGGATCCTCAGACAGAGCTTGTTGGCCTGCTTCGGATTGCCAGAAAAGAAGCGAAATTTGATTTCCGCGGACGCGACGGCGAAAGTTCGAATTCGCTGTTCCGGGGTTTCGAAAAGAGTGAACAGGAGCTTGCCGAGGAATACGACGAACCCGTGCTGGTACGCCTTGGAACAAAAGACGAAACCGAATTGGAAGGTGGATTTCCCGAGAAGGCTGAAGATCTGTTCGCCTACGACGCCATCATTCTTGATGACATCGAGGCCCGGTTCTTCATGGCGGACCAGTTACAGCTGATCTATCAGTTCGTTTCCAAACGCGGCGGCGGTTTTCTGATGATGGGCGGCCAGGAATCGTTTCGACAGGGCGAATACGACCGCACACCGGTTGGCGAGTTGTTGCCCGTCGATCTGCATCGTGAAATTCCGGGACCGTCAGAACCGGTGCAGCTGAGCTTGACTCGTGAAGGCTGGCTGCAGCCGTGGGTTCGACTGCGATCGGATGAAGAGGCCGAACGTCAGCGAGTGACGCACATGCCAGGATTCACGGTACTTAACGCAGCCAGCTTTATTCGCCCCGGTGCCGTTGTGATGGCGAAAGTTGCGGACAGTGCGGGCAACGAATACCCAGCACTGGTGACTCAGCGTTTTGGTCGCGGTCGCACTGCCGCACTGTGCATTGGAGATTTCTGGCGGTGGCGGATGAACGAAGGACGTCGCCGACTGAATGATTTTTCTCTGGCAGCCCTCAATCCACTGGACGGCCCGGTCACACCAGGAGACGAACCGGAAGAAGATCTCAATGACCACGCTCGAGCATGTCGACAAATGATCCGCTGGCTGGTGGGTGATGTGCCAAAGCGGCTGGATGTTTCTGTTGTATCGGATCCATCGCTGGGACTGGGCACGGTCAGATTGGTCGCGAATCTGAAAGGCAAAGATTTCGAGATTCGCGAAGACGCGGACGTTGGATTTGTCGTGACAAAACCGGACGGCGAAAAGGTCGAGATCGCCGGTGAACCATCGGAAGACATTGTCGGACGCTTTGAAGTCGTGATGTCGGCGGTTGATCCCGGACCGTACACCGTGGAGGTATCGGCGACCGTGAACGATCCAGACCAGGAACCGGAAGAACTGACAGCGTCTGTGGGCTGGGCCAGTCAACCGGATCAGGAAGAAATGGCGTCGGTCGCCGTCAATAGACGCTTCCTGTCCGATGTGGCGAAATCCACGGGTGGCCATGTTGTCCCCATCGAGCAGCTGAGTTCTTTCGTGGACGATCTGTCACACAGTGACGCACCGCTGGTGGAAGTCTGGTCGTGGCCGATCTGGCATCAGTGGTGGGTTTTCGGCATCGCGGTTGGTTGCTTCGTGACGGACTGGACAATTCGTCGACGGTTGGGAATGCCGTAATGGACATGAATAGGATCGTCACGGATCGCAGCAACGCAAGCGGGTCTCACGTGTTGCCGTTTCTGTTCTGACGATTACCGACCTCACCCGTACGAATTGAACGACCAACCTGTAGAATTGTCGTCTGAGCAAAATCGGAGAGAAAATTACGAATTCACAAACTACTCAAGGGCTTTCGTCGGTCATAACAGACAGGTCGTGACACCGTGGTGCGATGTTTTCAGCGCATGGGGATACATCTACAGCGTATTACGCTGATTTGTGGCCGCGGCGAACGTCTTGCTCCTTGCGAGAGTCGCTTTCCCACGAGCCCCACGACCACGTCTTTTTGAAAACTGTTCTATCCCAAATGCAACAAACATATGATGCCAATACTGTTCCGGCAATCTCTGTCAGTGAGCTCACTCATTCATTCAAAGGTCATCAGGCGCTGAACCAGGTGTCTTTTGCGGTCATGCCGCAGACGCTGCATGGGTTCGTCGGTCCCAACGGCGCCGGCAAGACGACAACTTTGAAAGCCATCTGCACTCTGCTGAAACCAAATTGGGGCGAGATTCAGGTGTTTGGCCACAGTGTCCGGTCGGAATCCATCACCGTTCGTGAAAAGATCGGGTTTATGCCCGATCACTTCAGCATGTATCGGCAGATGACCGTTTTCGAATACCTGGATTTTTTCGCGGCGGCCTACGGTCTGCAACTGGCCCAGAGAGATCAGGTGATCAACGATGTGCTGACGCTGACGGATATGGACGGTCGTCGGGATGATCTGCTCAGCGGCCTGTCGCGCGGCATGCAGCAGCGAGTCAGTCTGGCCCGCGTTCTCGTACACGACCCGGACCTCCTTCTTCTGGACGAACCTGCCAGCGGACTTGATCCCCGCGCACGCATTGAGTTGATGGAGATTCTGCGAGAACTTCGTCGGATGGGCAAAACCATCTTTATCAGTTCGCACATTCTGACCGAGCTGGCGGAACTGTGTGACAGCGTCACCATCATCGACCGTGGACATGTGCGATTCAGCGGACCGATGGACGCGCTGCTGGATGTTGACGATGACACGCCTCGTTTCAGTTTAAAACTGAATCAGCCGCCGGAAAATGCGATTGAGTTGTTGCTGGGACTTGACGGAATCATTGCCGCCGATGTCCCGGAATACAGTTCCGGTAATGAGTTCGACCTGGAGCTGGATGCCGCAACGGATTCCAATATCGTCCTGAGTTCCATCATCGGATTGGGTCTGCCGATCATCTCGTTCAGTCGGCGTCGCAAGCAGCTTAACCAGGCCTTTATGGACCTGACGACGCGAGGAGTCCCGACGTGATCAGCGGGACTCTAACGCTTTTCAACTGGTCTCTGCGTACCGACACCAGATCGATTTATCCGCATATTGTTCGAGCCTGTTTTACCGGGTTCATGTTGCTGGCCGTTCTGGCGGCATGGGCGAATTCACTCTCCGGTATGGCACCGGGATTGCAGTTTTTTGAACAGATCTGCCGTCTGAATGTGCTGCTGATCTCCGTCTCCGGAATCAGCTATTTCGTCTCGGCCGTCACCGAGGAGAAGGACTCCGGTACCCTGGCGCTACTTAGACTCGCCGGCGTAACGCCACTGGCAATCGTGCTGAGCAAATCAACGTCCCGGCTGATCAGTGCATTGATGCTGTTGCTGATTCAGCTTCCGTTTACCTTTCTGGCGATCACGCTGGGTGGAGTTACGTGGCAACAGATCATCGCTGCGTATCTGGCGTTGGCCGCGTGGATGTGCATGGTCGCGAATGTTGCCTTGTTTTGTTCTGTGCGCTGCAACACGTCGGGCCGGGCGGCGACGCTGGCCACATCTGTGTTGCTGTTGTTCTTCGCGGCCGGGCCGATTCTGGCTGGCGTGGCAGGTCTGACGGGGGTTTCATGGATTTCACCTCGTTTTCTGGCGGTCTGCGAAAATTTGCACCAGCAGCAGCAAATGGTTCTGATTACGACTCGCCTGAATGAAGTTTTCACAACCACCGGCCCGGTCGAATTTCTGGCCGTCCAGTTCTGGCGCAGTGTGGCGGTGGGCGGAGTGACATTTCTATTGAGCGTTACTCTCTTTAATCGCTACAGCGAACCGGCAGATGACAATACTCACGGAAGATCTACACAGGTGCGGCGGTTTACGGTGGGTCGCTGCTGGAAGCTTCCGATCGTCTGGAAGGACTTCCTGTTCTTCACCGGCGGCAAGACGTTCCTGCTCACCAAATTCTTCGGCTACTCACTATTAGTAGCGGGCATCTCGGCCTTTCATCAACTTGACCGTCCTGGCAGTGCGCAGTTGCTGAATGACGAACTGACGTTCGTGGCTTTCGTGGCGATCACCTGCCTGCTGTGTGTTGAGATCCTGTTGTACGCATCCGGCAGCTTGTTTCAGGAGGTGCGGCAATCGACGATCGCGTCGTTGACGATGCTGCCGATGGGCACACCCTTTTTATTGCTGCAAAAGCTTGGTGCATGCTGCCTTGCACTCACTCCGGGAGCACTGTGGCTTGTCATCCTGCTGGCTTATTATCCATCAGCAATCACAAAACCGATTCCGGCGACAGCTGTTGTCAGCGTGGTTTTTGAGGTGTTGCTGTGTGCTCATCTGACAGTCCTGCTGTCGCTGTACACTCGCTGGGCCGCACTTCCCATCGCCATATTCGTCACGGCAATATCCTTGATGTGCTGCCCCGTCATCCCACTCGCGATTTTTGAATTATCAGATCACATGGCCCGACTGAACGGCATTTCCCTGGGCATTTTTCTGGGAGTCATCGTCAACTTCGCCTGGGGCTGGCTGTTTGTACTGCTGCCTATGGAAATCGAAATCCTGAACCGCTGGAATCGGCTAAGCCGCGAGTAGCGAGAGATTCGAGTATGACTGTCCTCGCATCTGGCCGATGATTCGTGTGAAACGGCATCTGTCTTCAGGAGAAAATGTTGCTGGTAGGCGGCGGCAAATGGCTGATGACTTCTGCTGTTTTCGGCGGTATGATGGTCGGTCACATCATTTGACACGCAGTCGGAGTAAGTCGATGTCTGTATCTCATGACATTCGCACACAATCCCAGACGAAACTGACGTACGAACATTACGTGCAATTTCCGGAGGATGGAAACCGTCATGAGATTATCGATGGAG
>JAPYTO010000200.1:4697-12956 GCA_029941865.1 Fuerstiella sp.
GAACATTACGTGCAATTTCCGGAGGATGGAAACCGTCATGAGATTATCGATGGAGATTCTCTCTCCGTCAACGGCTCAGCGTGACGAAGGGCTGAAAAAAGAACTGTACGAACAAAGCGGAGTGCCGGAATACTGGGTCGTTGATCCGGACGAAAAAGCCGTTCGGAAATACTCTTTAACCAATCAGAAGTACGGCGAAGCGGTCCGATGTGCCGATACCGCTGAGTTCGACGGTTTGCCGGACATCGTCGTTGACCTGACACGAGTGTGGTAGCCGGAAAATTCCCGAAACGGCGCATCGCCGGAGCGAGACCCTTTGCGTGGGCCACTGCTTTCATTCGCCACCGCACGTGATGCGATACCGCCATTTAAGTGGCTGCGGTAATTCGAAGTTGGCGAATTCGAAGTGGATCACTCGTCGGCTGGACGCACTGTACTTCGGCTTTGCGTGTCCACGCTCCGAAACCGTCGACCTGGTGTTTCACTTCCACAGCGATCGACAGATCCTGATGCCAAAAGACTCCCCAGTTGGCCCCGGGCGTCTTGTCGAACAACGTTGCTCGGGTCATGAACGCAGCGGGGCCGAGTGTTTCCATGACCGGTTGTGCGATCGCCGGATGCCGGACCAGTTCAGCAACTTCCGGCACAACGTCAGTCAAGTTACGCAGGCCGTAGGTTCCGCTGCTGTTGGTGACGTTCTCTGCGTTATCGGCCGAGCGGGCAACGTCCAGCAGTGCTTTGAAACGGTCGATCGTCGCCTTGTCCAGCCCGTGCGGCACAATTGCGAATCCGTGCTGGTCGAGCTGTTCCGACAGCCGGTGAAGAGCCGTAGTCCTCATGAAAAACGTGTTCCCTCGTGAGACGTCGCGACCGATAGCTGCGGAGACGAGAGTGTCCACAGATTACGCAGATGAAACGCAGGACAGGAGTTGCCAGCGGCTACTTCTTCTTTCTCGGAGCTGGCCTTTGCCATTCGGTCGCGAATGGCGGTTTGTCAAACGTGGAACCATCTCCGGTGACGCGTGGATCTCCGGTTTCTTCCAGAACCTGCATCAGTCGGGTCGAAAGATCCGATTTCACCTTAGCGTAGCGATCTTCTGCGGCCACGTTATAGACCTGGTGCGAATCGACTTTGAGATCGTAGAGTTCTTCTTCCGGTCGGCGGGCAAACGCAAAATCAAAGTATTTTCTTTGCTCCGGATCGTTTTCACAGTTTAGAGCGATCCATGCTTTGGTTGGACTACCGTCGAGGTCGCCGAAGGCGGCGAATGTATTTTCCCGCAATGCTTCAAAGGTGGGCATTTCTGCCGCAGGTGCCCCGTATCCCGGTCCCGTTCCCATCGGCCAGCGGTCAGGTTTGAAGTTGCGAATGTACAGGAAGTTCTTCGTCCGGATGGCTCTTTGAGGATACGGCATCCAGTCGGTACGAGCTCTGGCGACGTGGCGTTCTCGTCCTGTGATCACAGAGTCTCTCATCGGGTCAACGACGCCGGATTTGTCGGACATCAGCACCGGCAGCAGACTCTTCCCCGTCATGACCTGCGGCACAACTTCGCCACCGGCGTCCACAAATGTTGCAGCCAGATCCGGCAGGCAAACAAAGTCGTGAACAACCCGATCGCCTGGAACCTGCTTTGGCCAGCGGACGGACAGCGGTACGTGAGTTCCGAAGTCGTACAGATTGCACTTTCCGTTAGGAAACCCGGGCGCTCCGTGATCGCCGCTGACGACGATGATGGTGTTGTCAATTTCTCCCGTTTTTTTCAGTTCGTCCAGCAGCACGCCAAGTCCGGCATCAAAGGCCATGGCTTCGCCCAGATAGTCGGCAAAGTCTTCACGGACGATCGGGACATCCGGCAGACAGGCGGGCAGCTTGCCTTTCAAATCGTCGGGGTTCAATCCCCACAATTTCTTTCCTGATCCCTGAATCCATTTGCGGTGGCAATTGGTTGGTCCCCACCAGTAACAGAACGGCTGGTCGCCCTCACGGTCTGCAAGGAAGTCTGTGAAGTTGCCGCGGACTTCATTCAATAACGTGTTCTTGCCGACTTCGGCGTCGTCCTGCCTGTCAACAAACTGACTGAACCCATTGAACTTGCTTCCCTTTTTTCCGTAGCTGGTCGCACGGGCTCCATACGGGGCATTTGCAGGCGAACCG
This sequence comes from Fuerstiella sp., assembly GCA_029941865.1. GTDB lineage: Bacteria > Planctomycetota > Planctomycetia > Planctomycetales > Planctomycetaceae > Fuerstiella. Next base: position 6,856 of record JAPYTO010000200.1, read on the forward strand.
GGACTCCAGACTTTGTACGTGTGCCCGATGTGGTAACCGGCCTTTTGCAGAATTAACGGATAACTGGGAATGTTCTCGTCCCAGATCGCACCCTGCAAAATTGCTCCACGTCCCGTGCGCCAGAAATACTGCCCCGACAGCAGTGAACTGCGACACGGTGTACACGACGGGGCATTGACAAAGGCGTTGGTAAACAGCACACCTTCTTTGGCGATGCGATCGAAGTTTGGAGTATTGACAATGTCGCTGGGCCCGCCTTTTTCGATGGCGGCGTAGGCACTGGCGTAGCGACCCCAGTCATCGGCAAAAGCAAACAGAATGTTCGGGCGGCTGGTCTCTGCGGCAGCCGGACAGGACAGAAGCAACAGGCTTGTCAGGAAGATCGGGACTGAGTGATTCAACATTGGGAAGACCTCGGCAATACGTGGATCGAATTTCGCCCGTGTCATGATAGCGGTCAGCAATTGACTGCCAAAGCGTACGGGCAGCTTCTACCATGGGCAGCGCATAAAGCAGCGATGTTGTGATTGAGCGTTTCAGGAGTTCACGTGCCGTACATAGACCAGATCAACGAGAGCGAAGCGACAGGCGAGCTGGCAAAGATATACGATTCGTGTCAGCAGCGCGCAGGCTCCGTCGCCAACATTCTGAAGTTACAGAGTCAGGATCCAGCCATCCTGCGGGAATCACTCCGCTTCTACATTCGCCTGATGAAGTCGCCGAATTCGCTTCACGCCGCACAACGCGAGATGCTGGCTGCGGTCGTCAGCAACGTTAACGACTGCTATTACTGAACTTTGTCTCACGCACAGGACTTCGGTCGGGAGTCCGGAAACAACCGAGTTGCGCAGCAGCTCGTCTACGACTATCGCACTGCAGAACTTCGGTTCGAAGACCGAGTGCTCTGCGACTACGCGGTCAAATTGACTCTGACGCCGGGGCAGGTGGACGAAACGGACGTAACAGTGCTGCGCCAGACAGGATTCACTGACCAGCAGATCACAGTGGCTGCTCAGGTCATCGGCTACTTCAATTACATCAACCGCATCGCCGATGGACTGGGAGTTGATCCCCAGGACGGGATGCAGCCCAGTGTCGAAGACTGGCGTGCCGCAAAGGGCAGGGACTACGGCGTTTCCCGCTGACTCGTGTCCGCGAAAGACTTGTTCCAGCCTGAGAAAACGGCCTGCCCACGAGCCAGAGCGGTTCACGAGAATAAGTTGATTGCTATGTCTGTCATGAGTCGCGGAAAGTGAGCTCAACGCTGCTATGATGGGCGACACTATGTCTGACCGGTCAAAGACCCGACGCGATTTTCTGAAGCCTGTTGTGGCCGACGGCGATCGCTGCGCAGATCCAAACGATGCTCCGGTGGGCGGTCACACTGTACGGGTGGCGACTCGAGCGATGGCGTGCGAGTTTTCCGTGATCATGAATCCAGGTTCTCACGAACACGTATCGACGGTCGGTGATGTCCTGGAAATGGTCCACGAGATTGAAGGTTGGCTAAGTGTCTACAAGCCGAACAGTGAAATCTCCCACACCAATCGCCTGGCGGCGACAGAACCCGTCAGACTTCGGCCCGCTCTTTACGAACTCCTGAAAACCGCCCAGCGGCTGTATCAGCAAACGGACGGTGCCTTCGATATCGCAGCGGGGGCACAGATCCGGCTGTGGCGAGATTGTCGGGCAGAGCAGCGCATTCCGACTGCGGAAGAACTTGACACAGTGCTGGCCAGCTCCGGCTCTCATCACCTTAATCTGGACGACGAAGCCCGCACCGTGACTTTTGACATAGAAGGCCTGCAGCTGGATCCTGGAGCGATCGGAAAGGGATTTGCACTGGACGAAGCAGCGTCGTGGCTGCGGAAGACGGAAGAAGGTCCGCAGTCTTTTCTGGTTCACGGCGGCCACAGCAGCCTTGTCGCTTGCGGCCAGCACAACGGAGAAACGGGATGGCCGGTTGGGATCGGAAACCCGTTATTCACGAAGAAACGCCTGGGCACAGTGCTGCTGCGGGACCAGGCCATGTCGACCAGCGGCTCGAATATTCAGTTTTTTCGACATGAAGGACAACGATACGGGCACATTCTGGATCCTCGAACCGCGATGCCCGTCGAAGGAATGCTGTCCGTCACCGTTTTGGCGGATTCTGCGGCCACCGCAGACGCTCTTTCCACGGCGTTTTTTGTGTTGGGGGTCGAAAATGCTCGGATAGCGTGCGATAATCTGTCAAATGTTGGAGCCATCCTGGTCCCTTTCCCCGAAAGTGGAAAACGGGTCACTCCGACGATTATCGGAGTGCCTTTTGACCAGATTTTCTGGGACAAAGATCAGGTGACTGTGTAGTTTGATTCTCCAAAGTTGAGCGTCAAGCAGTCGTCGGCGACCTATTCCGGCAAACGCCTGGAAATGGATTTGGTCGCGCGAAATGAATAGTCACAACGTATTCCCAGTTGGGCACGTTCTTCACAGAACGCCAAGCTCGACTCTGGAGAGTTCAGCGACCAAACTGTCTTACATTACCTCGTGATCCCGGCGGGTTTCTGCCGACTACTGATATCCGGAGTTTAGATCTCGTGACCGACATCCGTCGCTATTCTCTCGCAGCCGTCATTTTGCTGGTGGTATTGCGCCTGGCCATTGGCTGGCAACTGCTGTACGAAGGCCTCTGGAAGTTCGACACTTTACGATCGCTGCGACCGTGGACCTCCAGCGGCTACCTCAAGAACTCCGTTGGTCCAATGCGAAACACGTTTCGCAATATGGCCGGTGATCCGAATGAACTCGACTGGCTGGACTACGAAAAAGTATCAGTGCGTTGGAAGGCCTGGGGTGGTCGTTTTCAAAAGCATTATCGGCTGGACAAAACACAAACCATCAAACTGAATCAATTGCTGGTGGGCAATACTTCAAAAGTCGGCGATAGACTGGTTTTCGCGCAGGAGCTGAAGCAACTCCCGGATGGTGTCAAAAACCTCAAGGAGGCTTCAAGAGTTTCTGACCAGGTGATCTGGTTCGATTCGGTAAGAAAACGCCTCTACGTGAACGCTGGCAAGACAAGCGATGTTCAGGAGTTTTTCAAATCAGGAACGGGCGAATATCGTGGCTTCCTGACTCCTTCGGACAAGGCAAAATTAGACGCACTGGTCAAGGCCCCCCAGGATGCCGATGCTGAACCGGACCCCATAGCTGTCGACTACCTGAAGGCCGTCAATACAGTTTACGAACGCCAGAAAAAGGGACTTGGTTTTTTGAGAAAGCTGGCTGCCGCGGTCAATGGCGATCCGGACATGCATGGGAACCCAGCCTGGCAGCGCGTCGGAAAAGTGGAGGAATACAGACAGAAGCTGGTCGAATACGAAGGGAACTACGCGAAGGCAGACACATCCTTTGAGCAAGACCACCTGCAATATACGTGGCGCAAGATTCAGACTCTGCGAGCTGAACTGACTGGCCCGGTAAAGGCGATGGAAGCAGAGCTGAAAGATGCCGCTAACAAACTACTGACTGTGGACCAGCGTTCTCGCGGGCCTGTGGGAGAACCGCTGACCGTCCTGAAATTTGCCGACACGATGACGATCATCGGCTTGACGGCACTGGGGTGTATGTTGATTACCGGATTGTTCACACGGTTCGCAGCGGCGGCCGCGGCGTTCATGCTGTTTAACTTCTATATGGCAATGCCACCGTTTCCCGGTGTCCCTGAACTTCCCGGACCGGAACACAGTTTTGTCGTTAATAAAAATCTGATCGAAGTGTTTGCCCTGCTGGCCATCGCTGCTTTGCCTACCGGAATATGGTTTGGCCTTGATGGAGTTCTTTCCACGTTTTTCAGCAAGTGGAGGGCTGACAAGAAAATCAGTCCTTCTCTCAGGTCCACAGTGGCCACGGGGGAAGAGCCGGACGAGGCACCTGAAGTGGCACCTGTCACAACATAAGTTATTCAGTATTCAAGAGAATCTGGTCGTGGGGCTCGTGGGAATGCGACGCTCGCGAAGGGAAAGACGCTCGCCGCGGCCACAAGTCAGCGCAAAACGCTGTAGTCAAATGTTTCCTGGGCATACGTGTCTGTTATGCATTCCCAGGTTCACGGACATCCACTGGAAAACCAACCTTTTATCTCAACCTAACGGTAGAGGAACACAATCATGCTTCTTACTCCTGAGCAGGAACAGATCGGCAAAGACAACTTCAACGAGGTTGTCGGGATTTCTCGTCGAGACTTTATGAAGACGGCTGCCGCTGCAGGTACAGGCCTTGGAGCGCTGTACTTCGGCTATGGCAAGCTCAAAGGTGATCCGGTCAAGACAGCCTTCATCGGCACCGGCGACGAAGGCAACGTGCTGATCAACGAGCATCCCACCGACTATATGGAAATCGTGGCGATCGCTGACATGCGACCTGCCAATGTTGATCGTACATTTTCCGGCAGCCACCCGGTCGCGCGTAGAGGGCTGGACAAGGTTCTGGGGTCGAAATCTCAGGACGTGAAAGTCTACAGCAACCACAAGGATTTACTGGCAGCGAAAGCGAAAGGGATTCTGGATGTTGAGGCCGTCGTGATCGCGGTACCGTTGATTCAACATGCCGCCGTTGCACTTGAGTGCATGGAAGCCGGACTGCATGTCCTGAGCGAAAAGCTGATGGCGAAGAATGTCACCGAGTGCAAACAGATGATCCGCACGTCGGAAAAAAATGGACTCATGCTGGCCGTAGGTCATCAGCGTCATTACAGCGTGCTGTATGACAACGCCGCCGACCTGACAAGGATGGGCCTGCTGGGGGACATCAAGTTCATTCGAGCTCAGTGGCATCGCAACAACAGCTTTCCGGGCAGCGACGCCTGGCAGAAATGGACCAACAAGGGTCTGACGAAGGCAAAAGACAAAGAAGTTCTGGAGGCCATGGAAAAGGACGGTTCTCTGCAGGCCCTCGGCTACCCATCGGCTCGGAAGCTGGTCGACTGGCGTCTGTTTAACGAAACCGGCGGCGGCCTGATGGCAGAACTCGGCAGTCATCAGATGGACGCAGCCAGCATTTTTCTGGGCAAAGTGCATCCCCTGGCGGTTCAGGGTTATGGTGGCCGAAACTTCTTTGGGATGGACGGCGTCGGGCCCGAATCTGCCTGGAATGATGACCGTGACATCGATGATCAGATCTTCGTTACGTTCGAATTTCCGGGCAAGACCCATAAGACGAACGAACGCGATCTCAGTGTTGTTACCTACTCCTCCATGAATACGAACCGGTGGGAGCCGTACGGCGAAGCGGTCTTTGGCAGTCGCGGAACTCTGTGGATGAAGACAGAAAAAGAAGCGATGCTGTACAAAGAAGCCAGTAAGAACAGTCCGGGTGGTGTTGAACAGCGAATCTGGATGGTGGATAACAAAGGATCAGGACCCGTCCTGGACAGTTACGAAACCAGCGCACCGGCGGCTGCTGCAGCCACAGGGCCTGGTGAGACGGTCAGCCGTGGCTACCGCGAAGAGATGGAACATTTCTGCTACTGCATCCGGACGGGTATCAACAAATTGCGATGCGACGGACGTGTCGCAATGGCGGATGCGATCATGGCGTTGACCGGCAACATCGCAATGAAGCAGAAGAGGCGAATCGAATTCAAGCAGGAATGGTTCGACCCGACCAGCGACGCCTGTCCGGAAGAGGACGAGAAGACTGCGTAAACTGCCGGCTCAGATCATGTTTGCGTTGTCAGGGACGGAAAGTTTTCAACGCATCACGAAGACAATCGTATGGCGCGCTGGCCCGACAATAAAAAATCCAACCTCGTGATGCTCACGTTGATCTTCGTGCTGTTTCCGCTGCTCGCCTGGCTGTGCACGCGGTTCGTCGAAGGTTAGGGGTTTCAGCTCGTTCCCAGGGCTCCGGCCTGGGAACGAGACAAGAATCAACGGGAAACAGGCCATCAGCTTCCGGGCGTCAGCCCGCGTCGGCCTGCGGGTCGCCCCGCAACGTAACGCGGAACCAGCACCCTGCTGAACTCTCCATCAGGACGATGTCTCCGCCGTGCAATCGCGCCAGTTCGCGGGCGATCGACAGTCCGATTCCTGTGCCGGCGGCATAGCTGAGCGTGTTCG
>JAPYTO010000201.1 GCA_029941865.1 Fuerstiella sp.
TTGGCGGCCGCGATCAGGCAGGCAAAACAGATCGAAGTTGGTCTTGTGGAGAGCAAGGGCGGCATATTTGATGTTGAGCTGGACGGAAAACTGATTTACAGCAAGGACGAAACGCTCAGGTTTCCCACGCATGAAGAGATTCTGGAGCAGCTAAACGTTTGAGACGGAATGTGCGCCGGATGGCGACACGACGTTTTTGGCGGCCTTTCGCCCTCCTCCGCCACTACAATTCAACTCGTCCCTGATAATTTGGCAAATGCTACGGGGCGAATGAGCGTAGAAAGGTTCACAGCGGTGGAGGTACGCGCTTTGGCGACTGTCCTCTTTAAACATAAGTCCTTTCAAATTATGGGTTTGCGGTACATCGTGACCGCAAAATGTTTGTCCTGATGAGTCAGAATCCACCTGTATTGCCCGTCAAGGGAGGGCCGCCACTGTGGCTGTGGGGCATGCTACTTGTTGCCACCGCTGCAGTTGTCGTTGGGGTGATTGCTAGTGGAGTGCCGGACGATCCTGCCGATTTGTATCAGCAGGCGTTGCAGCAGCTGAATAGCGGAAGCAAAGCTGAGTTCGAGCAGTCACTCAATCGCCTGAAGCAGTTTCCTGAATACTCGGACCACGTAATTCTGCTTGAAGGGATCAAGGCTGCGGGGGAAACACGAGACCCGAAAGCCGTTGAATTTTTCGAACAGGCTCAAAAGAACGCGGAGCTCAAGCCGCTCGCGTTGCAGAAGGCCGGCGAGTCATTGACTCGAATGGGTCAGTTCCGCGAAGCGATCGATCGATATGAAGAAGCCATAAGGATCGGTCCAGAGAACGCCGATCATTCCCGCTTGCTGCTGGCGCGGCTTTATCATGCCGTTGGTGCGTTGACGCTGGCAGAAACGACACTGGACGAAATTATCGCAGGCGACGGCACGCACACGGGAGCTCGTCAACTGAGAGCGCAGGTCAGGACAGACCTTTCCCGGTTTGCAGAGGCTCTTGCCGACTATTCAGCAACTCTGGTCACACCGGGGGATGTCGCGTCAGCCAGTCCAGGCATTATCACCAATTATGCAACGTGTATGCTGAGTGCAGAAGACACCGAAAAGATGGCCGACTTTGTTAAGCAGCATCTGCCCATGATCAATGAGGAGTCGCTCAGGGCCAGGCTGCTTTTTCAGACAGGAGATCTGGGCGGTGCCGAGGCTTTGATTGCTGCAGCCCCAGCTGAACGCGGCCCCCAGCCCGAATTTTTGATACTTCAGGCACAGATCGCTTTGGTTAACGGCGAGCCGGAGATTGCGGAAAAAGTCGTGCTTGAAGCTCTGGAACGCATGCCGCGGAACGCCCGGTTCTTTCAGGTCGCCGTGGCCGTCTTTAAGGAAACCGGCGATTCGGAAAAACTCGATGTGGCCGAGCAAAATCTGCATCAGCTCGAAGATTTACAGAAACAACTTTTTGATGCACTGACCGTCGTCGGTGACAACATCGATGACGTGGATGGACGGTTTCGAGTCGCCGAGTTACTGGCAAAGCTCGGACGCTTCCCGAAAGCTCAGCAGTGGTTTCTTACAGGTGGTGCCATCGACCCGGAACGGGGCGATGATGCTCAGAAACAGATGGAAGAACACCTCCGGGTGGTTCTGCCGCTTGTCGGTTTCGCCGACGACAATCCACCGGAAACACCGGCTGACAGCAACAAGGGCGAGGCACGGCCAGAAGATAACGTGAATGCTGAAACCAACGGAACCAAGACCGAAGCAACTCCCGAGGGCACTTCAAAGGCTGACGAATCGCAGAGTGGTGTGAAACTGAACGTCGCTCCACCTGAGTCGAAAAAAAAAGAAGACGGCAGTGAGTCGCCCTGATACGCAGGAAGCCACGTTCAAGAGTGTACCGCAGCGACCCGTCGTCAGTCACAGCGAGTCTCGCCTGTCGCGATGATCGAACGCTGGTCACGACTCTCGAAATTCGTCCTTCAATCAGTTGGGCATGAACGTCCACTTTGTCAATCAGACGATCTTCAGACTGACCATCGCATCGCAAGTCGGACACAATCGCCGTACGTAGCGTAGTGCGACTTGTTTTCTGCGACCAATCGCCGGCAGAATGGTAAGGGATCGCGGTAACACGAATCCCGTTGAAATCGTGGAGCCAAATGAAAAGCCTCTTCGTACCGTTCAGAAGACGAGCAGAAGATGATCCCGAAACCTTACGTAAGCCAGTCGTCACAGACCGCAATTAGTAAACGCTGCGTGGCGGTCGTCGCACTCTCACTGATGTTCCTGCAGGCAACGGCATGCCTCGCGGAGGACAGGTCGAGCACCTCAGGAAACCGCGACAAGCCGCTGGTTCGTGTGATTGACCTGTCGATCGGTGAAACGCAGCACGTGCAACTGGCCGATGGCACACAGGCCGTCGTCAAACTGGTCGACATAGATGAACAGCGGGATTCCTTGAGCGGTGCCGTGCGTCGTGCCGAAGTGACAGTGGAAGTCGACGGCCTGTCTGTTCAACTCGTATCGGCGACCTACAACCTTCCAGCAACTGTTGGCAAAGTTCAGATCGATTGTTCGATCACTCGTGGATATAACGCAAACGGAACAGCTTCCTCGTGGGGTTTGAAGAAGGACGCCCGGTTACGATTATGGCCTGCTGGTTCACCCTGGATTCGGCCCGAGTCGTTCGCCTATCCAGCCAGACAACGGTGGTTTGCAACGCATACGCAGATGGCGAACGTGCCAACCTATGTCGATGGTGGTGACCGGCCGAGTCGGAAAAAAATTTACTACCACAGCGGACTGGACATCGGGGGAACCGAAGGCCACGTCGAAGTTGTTGCAGCCACAGATGGTCTTGTCGTTTCGTCCGGACTGGACGTCCTGTCGGAACACAAAGATAGTACGCCAGTCAATCCCCGCTACGATGTCGTGTACATTCAGGATTCGCGAGGCTGGTACTATCGATACAGTCATCTGAAGGAAATTGACGAGCGAATCAGGGTCGGACGAATTGTTTCGATGCGAGATCGAATTGGCCTGCTTGGCAAGGAAGGCGGCAGCGGTGGCTGGTCGCATCTGCATTTCGAAATCAAAGCACGACAGCCGTCCGGCGAATGGGGAACACAAGCCGGTTATGCGTTTCTGTGGCAGGCCTATCTTGAGCAATACAATCCGTCAGTCATCGCCGTCGCTCGACCGCATCACTTCGTCCGAACCGGGGAGTCCGTTACTCTGGACGCGTCAAAGTCGTGGAGCAAGTCCGGCAACGCACTCGCATATAAGTGGGCGCTGCATGATGGAGTCACTTCCGACAGGTCTCAGCTGACGCGCAGATATGACGTGGCAGGGATGTACAGCGAAGTCGTCAAGGTTACCGACGACACGGGAAACGCGGCTTACGACTTCGCAATTGTGCAGGTCATTGACCCTCAGCGTCCCGAGAACCTTCCGCCCTCGATCCATCCGACGTATGCGCCGACCTTCGATATTCGACCAAACGATCCGGTACGCTTTACCGTGCGTACGTTCCGAACGACTGCTGGCAGGGAAGTATGGGACTTTGGCGACGGCAGCCCGCACGTTACCGTTAAATCGGATGGAAACAAAAAGAAGCTGGATCCAAACGGGTATGCGGTGACAACTCATCGTTTCGGTAAAGCGGGTGACTACATCGTTCGAGTCGAGCGGACGAATCAATTCGGCTACCAGTCGACGGGGCACGTTCACGTGTGTGTTGAATCAGCCGAACGGCAGGTTCGCGTCCTTCGGGACGTCAGCTTTCTAAGCGAAGATCGCCTGGAAAAGCTTGACTTGTATCTCCCGGACGAGAATCACGTAATTGCCAGGCCTGCCGTCGTCATCGTCCACGGTGGTGGTTGGCACGGCGGAGACAAAGCTGCCAAACGAGAAGAGAACATCGGGCGCACACTGGCGGCGGCCGGATATGTCTGCGCAAGTGTCAATTATGTACTGGCAGACAAAAGTGACCGACTGGACGCCCGTCTCAAACAGGTCTGGCCACAGAACCTGCACGACTGCAAAACGGCCGTACGGTTCCTGCGCAGACATGCTGCTCAACATCGCATCGACCCTGCCAGGATCGGTGCCATCGGAGGTTCCGCCGGCGGTCATCTGGTCGCCATGCTTGCGACAACGAATCCGGACGATGGACTTGACCCGGAAGGACCGTACGCAGGCGTTTCGTGTCAAATCCAGGCCGTTGTTCCGATGTACGGCGTGCACGACGTTCTGCAGCAGGCCCGAAGTCGCGGTACCTTCGATCTGATGAACGCAGCCCAGCGGGAACTCTGCCGGGTGGCGTCACCCGTGACCTATGTTTCCCCCGACGATCCACCCGCACTCATTCTGCACGGAACGAAAGATGCGCTGGTGTCTGTCGAACAGTCACAGATTCTCTTCGACCGTCTGCGAAAGTCCGGCGTGAAGGCAGAATTGCAGATCATCAAAGACGCTCCTCACAGCTTCCACCTGCAACCCGCGCAACAGGATCTCAGAGCAACGGTGATCGAGTTCTTTGACAAACATTTGCGAGAGAGGTAGTCCGTCCAGCGTTCCTCTGCCTGATGAGAACAGACAGAATACCTGTCAGGAAAACATGTGTCGTTGCACCAGGTTTGCAAACGGCAGCTTCCGGGCGTCAGCCCGCATCGGCTGGCGGGCCGCCCCGCATCAGAATCTGCTGCAGAGGATTCAGTCCGGCCACTTTTTCCCAGTAGGCAAGCAGGTCCGGAATCACCGATCGAGTGTCTTCGGTGCCGATGCGGCGTCGGTCAATTGAGCGTACGCGAAGAAGCCCGGACGGTGTTGAGGACAGGAAGGCTTCTTCCATCGCAGAAACTTCCTTGGCAGAAATGTCACGATGTTCGAAACGGAATCCGCAGTCGGCCGCGGCTTCTTCGACAATCCGTCGACTCATGCTGTTCAGAACCTGACTTCGGGGCGTCATGATCGTTCCGTCAATGACGGCAAAGAAACACGCAGTACTTGTTTCCGTGATTAGTCCGGACGAGTCGAGCAACAATGCTCGACTACCGGACTCCACAGCATCGGCTTCGCTGTCAGCCAGCCACCAATGCAGTCGATTTCTAGTCTTGTGGTGCACAGGCTGACTGCTTTCAGAAATCTGCCGCCGTTTCGGTATCGTCAGGCGAACTCCGTCTTCAGCGGCGGAATGCCACAGCTCCAGCGGAAGGCGAAACGTATGCACGACGGTCGTCCCTCCGGGCAGGTCGTCAGTGCCCAGATAGGTGCGGTTGGCTCCGGCCGTGACAAACGCGACGATGCCAAGGTCGTCCTGCGGATCAATCAGTGTGCTGTTTTTCTGCACAAGGCGCTCGGCAGCAGCGGCAAGGTCAGGAACGGAAAAAGGTGTCTCAAACCCAAGTTCAGCGCACGATGTTTCCAGACGCTGCAGGTGCTGCTGCAGGCGAAATGGCTGGTGACGATACGTCCGCGCCATTTCCGTGATGCTGGCTCCGGCGACGACTCCGAGATCCCAAACGGGCAACGCGAGTTGCGAAAACGGCGTCTCACGACCGTTTATCCATGCCAGTGGCTCATCCATTCTGAGTGTTTCCTGCCGGAAGACAATAACCGACGGCCCTGCGGTCCGAATCTGAAAGAAGGTGGTGCACCAGGCCTCGACCGAGGCAACTGTTTTGCGATATCGTATCAGTAGTCTACATCTGCATTACTTCCGGAGCCTATTATGAGATTGCCTTCATTCTGTCTTGTATGCTGCCTGGCAGCCACTGGCCTGATGACCGCGACGCCCGCCGTTGCCCTGGACGAACCGGAAAACGAGCGAGAACGCTACGAACTCATGCAGCTGTTTGCGGAAACGTTTCAGCAGATTGAGTCCAATTACGTCCGCGACGTGGATCGACGAGAATTAATGGAATCCGCGATTCAGGGGATGCTACGCCATCTGGATCAGTACTCAAGCTTTATTCCGCCAACGGACGTGCGTCGTTTCACTCAGATGGTGGAACAGGAGTTTGGCGGAATCGGGATTACCGTCAACTCACCACGCCCCGGTCAACTGATTGTTATCAGTCCGCTTCCCGGCACACCGGCGTATCGAGCGGGAATCCGAGCGGGCGACCTCATTGTGGAAGTGGAAGGGAAATCGACGGAGGGTCTGTCACTGACCGACGCCGTCAAGAAACTACAGGGACCGGTTGGTCGCCCGGTCGTCATCAAGGTTGTGCATCCCGGTGAAGACTCTGAACCCGAGGAGATACGACTTGTAAGGCAACTGATCAAAGCACCGACTGTTCTTGGTGATCGTTACAGCGACAAAGATGAGTGGGAGTTCATGTATGATGACGAACAGAAGATCGGCTACATTCGGCTTTCCCACTTCAGCCGATTTACTGCCCAGGAGGTAAAGGCGGCCCTGGACAACGTCTTCGATCGCAAGGTCCGCGGCCTGGTGATTGACCTGCGATACAATCCTGGCGGATTGCTGGAAGCCGCCATTGAAATCGCCGACATGCTCCTTGAAGACGGCAACATCGTCAGTGTTCGTGGTCGCAACGTTCCGGAGCGGTCATGGGACGCCAAGAAACGCGATACGTATTCGAACATCCCGCTGGCTGTGCTTGTTAACGGATTCAGCGCGTCTGCCAGCGAGGTACTCAGTGCCTGTCTGCAGGACAACAAACGGGCGGTGATTATCGGTGAGCGAACCTGGGGCAAAGGCAGTGTGCAGAACATCATCCGCATGGAGGAAGGCGAGAGTGCCCTGAAGCTGACCACTGCGAGTTACCACCGGCCCAGCGGCGTGAACATCCATCGCTTTCCTGATATGAACGTCGACGACGAATGGGGCGTGACTCCGGACGAAGGCTACCTGATCAAGTACGACCGCAAACAACGGACGGAATGGCAGCGCTATCGAAGAGCAAAAGATGTACTGCGCCCAGCGGAAGATGTCGCTGATGATGAAGACGCGACAGAAAAAGAGGAGGCGTTCAACGATACTCAGCTTATTGCGGCAATCGATTATCTTGCCAACCAGCTGAAAGAGCCGGAAGAAAATGAGTAGACGTCAGCGAGTCGATGTGGCGAGTTCGCGTTCCATCAATCGGATCAACTCGGCCAGACTGCTGACTTCCATTTTCTTCATCGCCTTGCCGCGATGCTTTTCTACGGTCTTGATACTGATTCCCAGTTGAATTCCAATCGACTTGTTGGTTTCGCCTTTGTAAACCAGATCAACGACCTGGCGTTCGCGACTTGAAAGCCGGTCCAGATACTGCGTGCCGTCCGACAGGATAGCAGGCAATCCGTGGTCGTCAGTCGCAGCTCGAGCAAGTGCGTCGAACGCTTCCTCCAATGACGCCAATAGCTGGTCGCGATTGTATGGTTTGTCAAGAACGGTGACCGCCCCCTGTCGCATCGCTTCGACAACAACTCGAGTTTCCGGATACCCTGACAACAGAATCAACTGGAACCTGCTGGAGAACTTTCGCAGTTGCTGCTGAACATTCAAGCCGCTGACGCCGGGCATTCGCTGATCGGAGACGACGACGCCGGGGAGCAAGTCGTGAATGTTTTCGAGAAACTCCGCGGCGCTGGCGTAAGTTATGACCGAATAGCCTACTGCGTTCAGCTGTAGCTCGATGACTTCGAGAACCTGAATCTCGTCGTCGAGTACGTAAACCAACCGTTCGACTTGAGGTGATTCGGTTTCCTCCACGGCAAGCACCCCGTCAATTTCGTCCGCCTGAATTGCAGTGACTGTCGAAAACATTTGTGCCCCGTCAAACGATTAAGTACAAACTACCAATAGGTCGATGTCTCGCCACTCGGACCCTAGCAATCTGCGTGCACAAGGGAATAGTAATTCCCCACCTACCGGGCGCCAAGTGTGGGTAGAATCTCGCTCAAGTGACTCGTGTCTGCGGCCACAACAAAAACCAGGAGTGCACATCCGTCCACGACGCCTCAAACAGATTTCGTTGGATTTTTGTCCCTCGGCACGGGCACACTGTGCCCCCCATCAACCGTAGCAGTGCCGCCCGGAACCGCTCCGCGAACCTCGACTACGGTAAAATCAGAACCATCGCGGGTGCGAGCAGTTTTTGCCTGACTCAGGATGACTGCACATTGAACGCTCCTTAAATCCGTATGTGCGGGCCTGCAGCGACGGTGGTCGCGTCGTAGCTTTTACCAGGAAGCGATTCGCGATAGCTTACACAGACTTCCGTCCCTGATTCCGGGCAGCCGGAAGGCAATTCGAGTTGCGACTCGCAGGTGAACGGCCGGTTCCTGTTGATCGCCACAGAGATACGCAATACACAGAGTCGTTGTTCCCAAATGCCACACAGGTATTGGCTTTCCTCAGTGCTGAACGTTCGCAATGTCAAAACAGTACAATGACGACGACCAGCGAATGATTCGCCTGCAGGAAGGCGACCCGAATGCGTTCGACGAAGTCGTGGACGCATGGGAAGCGCCGCTGTATCGTTTTTTTTTCCGCAATACCCGCGATGCACAACGATCTGAAGATCTGGTTCAGGAAACGATGCTTCGGCTGTATCGAAAGGCATGGGACTACGTGCCGACCGGCCGATTCAAGGGTTGGCTGTTTCGCGTGGCCAGAAACCTTCTGATTGACAGTGTTCGACGGGCCTCCCATGACGCTCTGATTCGACGAGTGACCGTAATTGCATCTGCTGACGGCGAGGCGGTTGACCTGTTGAGTCTGATGCCCGGGGACGACGTATCCGCCGAGGTGAAAGTTTCACAGCAGGAAGTCGTTGCCGCCGTACACGAATTACTCAACGAACTGCCGGAAGAACAACGCCAGACATTTCTGCTCCACCATTTCGATTCGCTCACGTTGTCGGAAGTTGCAGACGCCATGAATACGACGTTGCCGACAGCAAAAAGCCGGCTACGGCTGGCCAAAGAAAAACTCCGTTATCATTTGACCTGTCGAGGTTTCGCTGAGAAAACTGTTTCTGAAATGAATTGATCCCTGAGCCAGAATCCTTCGTTCCATCGCAGTCAGGATTTGGCGGCACATTAAGTCCCACACTTCTTTCCATAACGACGCTCAGACAATTTTCTGAAACGGGATAGTCCATCCTGTCCAATTCTGCGTAAGAGAAACTGAACATGCCTCACTTCAGCCGCCTGACCGACATCGTGACCTGCAGTCTGACCGAGATTCTGGAGTCTTCTGAAGATCCCGCTGCAACATTGCGGGAAGTGGTTGAAGAAATGGAGGAAGGCCTTGCCAGCGCTCGCCGGGTGGCTCGGACATCGGGTTCCAACCGTGACCGCCTGAAGGAAGAGATTACCGGTCATTCGGCTCAATTGAACGAATGGCTGGAAAAGGCGAAAGCATCGCTGTCCGGCGGCGACGAAACTGCGGCTCGCGAAGCCCTGACGCGAAAAGTCGAAATCGAGGACCTGATTGAAGGCTTGACGCCGGAACTTGAGGCTGCCGATTCCACATGGCGAAACATGCTGCGAATCCAGAAGGCGCTGGAGGCTCGGCATGCGGAAGCAATACGTCGAATGACGGAATTGACAGGAGAGACTCCGCCGGTCCGGCTGGAATCCGAGACTGCTGTGCATGCGATCACACAGTCTCAGCAGGAAAAAAGTACCGAAGTGGAAGCCGAGTTGGAAGCACTTCGAAAGCAACTCGGCAGCTAACGAAACGCACTCGCGAAACATTCACAGAAGAAGACGATGTCCACGACCGCTGCACTCGAATCGTGTCACCATCGTCTGGTCAAGACGCGCATTATCGCCACGATGGGGCCGGCCTGTGAAGACGCGGAAACGATCCGGCAACTGATCCTTGAAGGTGTGGACATTTTCCGTCTGAACTTTGCTCACGGCACTCACGAATGGCTGCAGGAAGTCCTTCAGCGAATTCGCGCCATCTCAGACCAATTGAAGATTCCGGTCGGCGTGCTCGGAGATCTTTCCGGCCCGAAGATTCGACTCGGCCTGATTCCCGGGGGCGAGTTGATGTGCAGCGAACAGAGCACAGTTCGCTTTGTTCGCAGTCGTGAGTCCGATGAATCACATGACCTGACGTGTACGTATGAAAAGCTGATCGACGACGTTGACCTCGGTGACCGCATCCTGTTGGCTGATGGGACTGTGGGACTGGTGGTCACCGACAAGGCTGAAGATGGTCGATCGGTAACATGCATAGTGGCGGAACCTGGCGTCATTCGCAGCAAGCAGGGAGTCAATTTGCCAGGCGTTACTCTCAGCACGCCCTGCATCACACAGAAGGACGAAGAAGATCTCGCATGGGCACTTGAACAGCAGCTGGACTTCATTGGCCTGAGTTTTGTTCGAAGTGCCGACGACATTACGCAGTTGAAAAGCATGATCGATCAACAAAAGCCGAAGACGCGACCGATTGTCGTGGCGAAGATCGAAAAGACTGAGGCGATCGCGGATCTGGATCGCATTCTTGAAGCGACGGACGCCGTCATGGTGGCTCGGGGAGATCTTGGCGTGGAAGCCGAAATCAGTCGCGTTCCGATTCTGCAGAAGGAAATCATTCGCCGCTGCAATCAGGAACGAATCCCCGTGATCACGGCCACTCAGATGCTCGACAGCATGACCACCAACGACCTGCCGACTCGTGCAGAAGTCAGCGACGTGGCGAACGCCGTGATCGACGGAACGGACGCCGTTATGCTCTCGGGAGAAACCGCCATCGGCAGGCATCCGGTCGCCTGCGTTCGAATGATGCTAAAGATCGTTCACGAATCGGAACCCTTTGTGATCGGTCGTGGAGTCGAGGATCCACACACTCACGAATCACGCCGTGCCAATCCGATTACAGAGGCTGTTTCACTGGGGGCGACCGTCGTTGCAAATAACCTGGACGCGGACCTGATTGTGGTGGCAACGGATTCCGGCCGCACAGCCCTCGCGTTGTCCGGGCAACGAGGTCGAGTCCCGATCCTGGCCGTCGCACATCGCCAGGAAATCGTACGCCGATTGTGCCTGTACTGGGGAGTGACTTCCATTCAAAGCACACTGGTACGTCAGTCGGCGGACGCACTGCTGCAGTTTGTCGTTCAATGGGGACTGGATAATCACGTATTGAAATCAGGCCAGAAGATTGTGGTGGTGGGTCACACAAACTGGCTGGGCGATGGCCACGACCTGCTGATGGTGCACGTCGTTCCGTAGTTGCCGATGTGCGTTTCACCAATGCAAACACTACCCCAAGTGGACATTGACGATTTCCGTCCGCTACCTTATCCGCTACCCTTTATGGACAGTTTGGCTCGATTCCAGAACGTTTTCACCTGTTCGTGGTCGGCCTTCAGGACGTGAGAATATCGCTCCAACGTCACTTGCGAGTTCTCGTGCCCCAGCACTTCCGTGACGACTGCGAGTGACACCCCAGTAACGGAATCCAGTCCGTTGAGCATCGTTGATGCTGGCCTTGAACCCATCGTATAGAACGCGACGCCACTGCCGACCAAAATGATCGTCGGCAGAAGGTAATGCGGCAACCATCGTGTCCTGGATGAGATTTGAGTCATAATAAGGCCTGGGCTCAGTCAATGACGCGTCACGTACTCTACTTTCGTCGTGACGCTTCTATTTCTACCGACGTGATTTTCCCGTCGTCGTTGCTGTCCATCTTCGCGAACATACGCGCCGCGTTGCCGATTGCTTCTGTTCGTGTAAGAACGCCATCGCCGTCACGATCGATCTCTTTGGAGTGCCCTTTCAGGAAACCACCCATCGCACTTCGTGAGCCACCGTGTCCGCTGAGTTCACTTTGGCTGAGTTCGCCATCGTTATTCGCGTCGTATCCGGCGAATGCCTTTGTTGCTTCGCCGACGATTTCGTCGCGGCTGATGATCTTGTTGTTGTCGAGATCGATCTCATCCGCGTGGACCAGAATCCACGGTTGACGGGGACCATCACCGGGTTGTGGGCGGCGTGGTCCCCCAGCCTGGCCCGGAAGCCCGCCATCGCGAGGTCCACCGCCTTCGCCACGTCGCCGCTGACCGTCGGGGCCACGAATTTCTTCAGCCGTAATCTGGCCATCCTTGTTCCTGTCGAGTTTGCGTAACGTCGCAGCGACTCCACGGAGTTCTGCTTTGTCGATCTGGCCGTCGCCGTTGACATCCAAAGCCGCCACAATGGGATCGCCACCGAGACGTCCGCCGCCTTCGCCGCCGCGACCTTCATTGCCGCGACCTCGATTTCCTTGTGACTCATTGCCGGTGGGCCGTGCGGCATTCCGACGACCGTTACCGCCACCACCACGTTGACGTGGAGTGTAGTTTTCGGTCCTCGTTCCCTGCGATGAAACAAAGTTGAATGTCGCTGATCCGTTGTCCGCCACCGTGTACTCCACTGATTTCTGATCACCGTATACGTTGTAGCGCACGATGAAACTGCCGGGCTTTGGGTTTTCAAATCCTGTGATCTTAGCGCCACGCAGCCCCGGCAGAGCAGGGCGAACACCTCCGGCACGCGGCTGAGGATCAACCTGACCGTCGCGTTCGACAACTTCGCCGTAGAAACCACCGTTCAAATACGGAAACGTTTTCGTTGCGTGATAGTGGTACTCGCCGTCCGGCCCTTTGTGGCCGTTCAGCCAATCAAGGTTTGTCGGTGGTTTACCGTTCGGATCGTTGTAGCCGTAGATGGGATAACCATCCAGGGCAACGGCAACCGGCTTCCCGGCACCGACGATCTCTTCCAGATGCACCGGAGCGATGTGGTAGTGGTAGTCGTCAGCTCGACCACAGTGGCCACCCCACTGATCCAGCTCTCCGGCCAGGAGTGTGTCGGTCCTGCCATCGTTCTTGATCGGGTTGAAGATCGGCACCCCGTTGGCGGCCAGAGCGATCGCACCACGAAAGAAATGCGACTTCGTCGACATCG
>JAPYTO010000202.1 GCA_029941865.1 Fuerstiella sp.
GGCAGGTCACTTTCGCCGTGGATGATGGTCTGCACGATGCTGGCGGTGTGGATCGGGACAGGATCCATCGTTGGCAATGCCGAGCAGACCTACGATGCCGGGATGGCAGCGATGTTGCTGCCCATTGGCACATTCGCCGGCATGGCTCTGCTGTCGTTAATCGCGTCAAAAGCCAGAAACGTTGAGGCGACCACGGTGCCGGAAATCATCGAACGGCGTTTTGGTCCACTGGCACGTAATCTTGCGCTGGTGTCGCTGGTAGTCGCCTATATGGTGATCGTCAGTTATCAATTCAATGCCGGCGGTGCCGTTCTGGAAGTGATCGTCGGCGACAAATCGATTCTGACCGCGCAGACGGCCACGCTGATCGCAGCGGCATTCATCATCAGCTACGCGGCATTGGCTGGTCTGATGAGTCTGGCATGGATGGATCTGGTCACCGGCAGCATCATCATGCTGACGATGTTGATCGCCTGCCCGGTTTACTGGTTCAAGGCGGGCGGATGGGCGGGCATTGAAGCTGCGTTTGTGGCCGACGGACGCCCGTCGCACACGAGTTTGTGGGGCGTCTATTCACCAACGCAACTGATCAATTTTATTCTGCCCGTGTTTCTGCTGGTGTTGGGCGACGCGAATCAGTATCAGCGAATTTTTGCGAGTCGTAGCGCCAAAGGTGCAAAGACTGCCGTGACCATGATGGTCTTCATAGCGTTTGCAGTCGAACTGCTGATTATCATCTGTGCGTGGATGGCCAGCAGCATGACTCCGGATCCCGAACACGGCAAGTACATCCTTATTTACGCAGCTCGCCACTATCTTGCTCTGCCGCTGGGCTGCCTGTTTATGGTGACGGTTGTGGCCATCATTATCTCGACAGCAGATTCTTTTCTGCACGTTCCGGCCACCAGCGTCGTCAATGATCTGTATCTGCCGTACATCAATCCCGGGGCTTCGCAAACACGAATCGTGTGGGTCAACCGCCTGTTTGTTGTTGTCTTTGGCATCGTCGCATACGTTGTCACGTTTCTGTTTTCGGAATCGACCGGGTTCTTTCAGAAAGCGCTGTACGCCTTTACCATCTATGGCGCCTGCATCACACCGTCGCTGGTGGCAGCCTTGCTGTGGCAACGTGCAACACGACAGGGTGCCGTCGCATCGATCTGCTGTGGAGCGATTGTGACTCTTGCCTGGAACGAAGTGAGCATCATACGTGAAAGTCTGCCGACGGCGTTTGCCGACCTGGACGCCGTGCTTCCTGCCATCACGGTTTCCGTTACCATGCTGATCGTAGTGAGCCTGATGACCCGTCAATCCAATGACAAACCTGCCAGTGACGACCAACAGCCAGAGGAGACTGTGAGTGCCTGACCAGAAGATCGCGAAAATCTGTGCCGGCGTGCCGGCGATGAACAACACCCTGCTGTGGCGTATTCGCTTCATGGTCGGTGATCCCGTAGCCTTATTGGAGCTACCTAACGGTGACGGCGTGCGGTCCGTTTTGCTGCTGCGTGACATCGAGATGCACCGAGCCCGTCAATCCGCCAACGTCGATCAGGTTGGCTGCCCGGCCGACTTCACACCGGAAGGTGGATTGTCCGGCGATCGTGAGACGGCCACGGCTCAGGCGGCCGCTGAGTGTCTGCGGCGCGAGGGCATTACAGAAGTCGTTGCCGACCGCAGCCTGCCGCTGATCTTTGCCGAGTTTCTGACGCGCGCCGGAATCACCGTTCAATGCGATACGGAACTATGGGTGGGCGACCGCCGACAGAAGAGTGAAGAAGAAATCGAGCATCTGCGTCAGTCTCAACACGTGACCGAACAGGCGATGCAGTTTGCCTGTGAGATGATCGGAACTGCAGAAGCTGGATCCGGTGGCGTTCTGTTCAAAGAGAATCAACCGTTGACTTCGGAACGAGTCCGCATTGCCGTGGACCATTTTCTGATGGACAAGGGTTTCACTAACCCCAGGTCGATCATCGCAGGCGGACCCAACGGAGCTGACTGTCATGAAGTCGGTGCGGGCGAACTGCTGACGGGGCTGCCTGTGATTGTCGATATCTTCCCGCGCAGTCGCAGCACTTTGTATTGGGGCGACTGCACTCGCACGGTGGTGCACGGTGACATTCCCGACGAGATCAGAAAGATGAATGAAACCGTACGCAAAGCCAAGTCAGCCGGAGTGAACGCCGTTGCTCCGGGTGTGACGGGCGAGCAGGTGCATCGTGCCACGATTCAGGTCATTCAGGACCAGGGATTCAGCGTGGGCCTGCCCGATGATCAAGCGCCGGATTCTTACTGTGCGATGACGCATGGCACAGGACATGGTGTGGGTCTTGACGTCCACGAACCGCCGCTGCTGGACATGAAGGGCCCAAAACTGCTTGTGGGAGATGTGCTGACGATCGAACCTGGGCTGTATCGTCGAGACATGGGCGGAGTCCGCGTTGAGGATATGGTTGTTGTGACGAAAGACGGATGCATCAATCTCAACACACTCAGCGAAGAACTCACCTGGATCTGATTATGCCTCTGAGCTGCAAGACAATGGCGATCACAGCCATCGCACTGTGGCTGGCCACACAATCGCTGTCCGGACACGAGCCCACGACGGACAGCGAGTTCGAGAAAGTCGGCGAACAGTATATTGACCAGTTCGCGGCATATTCGCCCATCGCCGCGACGAGTGTGGGAGATCATCGCTTTGACCGTCAGCTGGACGAAATCAGCGACGCTGCTCGGGCAGATCGCACCCGGTGGATCCGCAGCGTGATCGACAGACTCGCGCAGATCGACGCGTCCCGGCTGTCTCGCAGTAACCAGGTTGATTACGCACTGTTGAAACACTCGTTGGAAGCACAGCTCTGGAAACTGACGGAACTGCAGGAATGGAACTGGAATCCACTCATCTATACCGCATTGGCGGGGGATTCCATTTATGGCCTGATGGCTCGTGATTTCGCTCCGCAGCGTGAACGACTCAATAACGCCGCCCGGCGACTGGAGCAGTTTCCCCGGTTTCTTGAACAGGTGCGGGGCACGTTGGACGTCCAGCGAGTGCCGATGCTGCACGCCAAAACTGCCGCGGCTCAGAATCGCGGTGTCCTGAAGACCATCGACAATATGGTTCGCCCGCTGACCGGCGAGCTTCCGGAAATCGAACGAAAACGACTCATCCGTGTCATTGCTGTGGCCGAACAGGCGATCGGTCAGCATCAGCGGTGGCTGGATTCGGAACTCGTGCCAAAGGCAAAGGGCAGTGTCCGGCTGGGCATCCAGCTGTACGAAAAGAAGCTGGCGTTCGCACTCAACTCGCCACTCAGCCGCGAAGAGATTCGTGACCTTGCTGGCCGGCGTGTCGAGGAGCTTCACGAACAGATGTATGAGATTGCGCAGGAGCTGTATCGCGAGCAGTACCCGCTGACTGACTTCCCAGAGGCTCCTTCAAATGCGTTCCGTCGTTCGGTGATCCGCTTTGGGTTGGAGATGGCTTACGCGGACGCTCCGAAGGCCGACCAGATTGTCTCAACCGCCAGAGAATCCGTCGTGATGGCCACTGATTTTATCCGTCAGAAGGGCCTGATCACGCTCATGCCCGATCCGCTCGAGATCATCATCATGCCGGAATTTCAACGTGGCGTTTCGGTGGCCTATTGCGATGCACCGGGCCCACTGGAAACCGGCCAGAAAACCTTCTATGCCGTGTCACCGATTCCCGCAAACTGGACTCAGAAACAAACTCAATCACACCTGCGTGAATACAACACACGCTCGCTGGATGTCCTGACGATTCACGAGGCGATGCCGGGACATTTTCTGCAACTCGCCCATGCCAATCGCTATCCGGGCAAGCTGCGACACCTGTTTCAATCGGGCGTCTTTGTCGAAGGCTGGGCCGTGTATGCCGAGTGGATGATGTGCGAAGAAGGGTTTCGAGACGATGACCCTCTGCTGAAACTGGTCACGCTGAAGTGGTACCTGCGGGACGTGACCAACGCCATTCTGGACCATGCGGTGCATGTGGATGGCAGTTCACGAAGCGCCGGGATGCGGCTGATGGTGGAAGACGCGTTTCAGGAAGAACGCGAAGCGGCCGGCAAATGGACACGGGCTCAACTGACGTCCGCTCAGTTGTCCACGTATTTTGTCGGATACCTTGAACACGTGGCTCTGCGTCGCGAGGCAGAACAGAAATGGGGTGATGGTTTCGACCTGAAGACGTATCACGACCAGGTTCTGTCTTTCGGGTCGCCCTCACTAAAGTTCGTCAGAGCCTTATTGCTGGACCAGGCAATTCCTGTGCCCCGGAATTCGAATCCTGCGTCACGCCAGGTCCCGTAGTGCAGCGAGCAATCGATCGACTTCTGCCAGCGTGTTGTAATGGACGATCCCGACGCGGATCATTCCGTCGGGCTCCAGACCAAGTCGTTCGGTCAGCGGCAGAGCGTAGTAGTTCCCGTGCCACACAAACAGTCCCTGCTGCCCGAGTTGCTCGGCGATCTCTGCTGGCTTTTGGCGGGAATGAGTGATCGAGATCGTGGGCAGTCGCTCCGCCTGTCGAAGTGGGTCGGCGATTCCCCACAAACGGAACGCTTCGAGCGAACGCAAGCCATCAATCAGGTGCCAGATCAGTGGCTGCTCATAATCAGTGATCGCCTGGTACGCCTGCTTAAGTGCGGCACGCCGCGGCAGAGATTCATCGCCCGCCACCGTACGACCGAGCGTGGCCAGGTAGTCGATTGCTGCCAGCGTTCCGGCGATGCACTCGTGATTCTGTGTGCCTGTCATCCACTTTCCCGGCAGCGCGTCCGATGCGGGACGCAGCTTGTACGCCGTCAGTTCTTCCAGCAGCGGCCGTCGGCCCCACAGGATGCCCACATGCGGACCGAAGAATTTGTAGGCAGAACAGGCCAGGAAGTCGCAACCAAAGTCATTGACATCAATAAGACTGTGCGGAGCAAAGTGTACGGCGTCCAGAAATGTCAGAGCACCCGCCATGCGAGACAGTCGGCAGATTTCTTTCACGGGATTGACCGAACCGACCGCGTTGGAAGCACAACCGACCGCGACCAGCCGCGTGCGGTCGTTCAATTTCGCTTTAAAATCGTCCATGTCCAGTGTGCAGTCCGTGGGGTCAATATCGATGTACCGCACCGTCGCTCCAGCATCGGCCGCAGCCAGCACCCATGGTGTGAAGTTGGCGTCATGATCAAGTCGGCTGACGATGACCTCGTCTCCAGGGCTCCACGTGCGGCCGAGAGCCCGGGACAGCGACAGTGTCAGCGTCGTCATGTTGGGACCGAATGAGACCGTGTCGGGATCATCGCTGCCCAGAAAATCGGCAGTCGCCTGATGTACGGCCGCAAGCACGACATCGCTCTCGCGACTGGTCGGAAACAGACCTTCGTGATTCGCGTTGTGCTGCACGAAGTACCGACTGACCGCATCGATCACGCATAGTGGAACCTGAGTGCCGGCCGGGCCATCAAAAAAGGCTGCGGGCTGTCCTCCAGTCTGTCGGGCAAGAGCCGGGAACTGGCTGCGAATCTCGTCAATGTGATCATGCAATGGGACAGGCATGGGCCTCGATCTCTGAAAATGCAGTTCGGGAAGAAATGAGGTAGGATGAGTCAGCACTCCCGTCTGTGTCAAAGAACACGGCGAAAATGATGTTCTTCCCCGCAAATACCTGCCGGACTTTTGAGTCCGCCGACATCTGATAGAAAGCCTGGCTCACACTCCAGTCTTAACCTGCCTGAGCCTCTCGATGCATCCCCATCCAAACGAATACAGGTAACTGGCAGCAAAGCAGGCAGCGATCACGAGTGTTGTTTCGGGGACGAGCCACGCGACGACGAGTGCTACGTTGACCAGACTGATGGCCGTGGCGGATTTTGTCAGCGAACGAATTAGATAGGGCATCCGGCAGGGCATGAGCATCGACACGGAATGTAGTGTAAACACGGCGACCAAAACGGCTTGCACGTTGAATGCATAGTCGTTGGCAATGAGCAGGACGAACAGCAGGTGACGAACCAGCTCGTTTGTCGGTGATCCGTTTCCCGCCTTCGACTCTGGAACAAGCCGCGAAACGCTGCGTAAGACGAGTGCTGCAGTTGCCGTGAGTCCGGTCAGAACAATCGCCGTTGACAGAAGATCGGCCCCGGCGGCGAGGTCTGCGTACCGCATCACCACCAGCATGACAAGGATTGTGTGCGACACAGCATCACACACGTTGTCAAGAATGGCACCGAACTGGCTTTTGATGTTCAGCTTCGCCGCCAGAATGCCATCCAGATCGTCCATGATGTTGTTGTAGACGATCAACGGGATCAGGTACTGGTAACCGTCTTTCAAAAACAGCAGACACAACGGCAGCACTCCCAGGATCGAAACGCCGTTGGCCATGTTGTTGTAAATAAGCTTCCCCAATGATCTCCTCATCGCTTTCCTCGACATGTGCGGCGCACACCTATGTGACCGCAGATCCGGTCTGACTGTCGGTTGAAACAGCCGAGTCGGGCCGCAGCACAAAGAAGTGATTCGTCAACTCTGGATAATTCAGACCAAAGACACGGGGGATGTGCGTGATCCACGGATAGCCGATCCGCAGCGCCCAATACACCAGGTGTCCCACGAAGGGGATCATCCGGAGTGGTTTCGGCACCAGCGTTTTCCATTTCGAGACGAACTCACACCCCATTTGCATCAGGACATACGGCGTGTTTTGCTTCACGGCCACGACCGACAGCCCACACTCATTGAAGATGCGAGTATACGTCGCGATGTCGCGGTAGACAGCCTGGTACTCCCCTTCTCGCGTCACGACGCCGTTTCGTACGGTGCTCTCGCGACAGACGATGAGCCCGCCGGATTCAAGATGGCGGGTCAGTGTTCGGAGCAACGTGACGACATCGCCTTCGTTGAGGTACATAAGCAGACCGCCGGAGAACACCAGTTCGAAGCAATCCTGCGGCTCGTACGACAGCACGTCGCCGTGAATGGTCTTTACGTTGGCGTGTGATGCGCAGCGCTGTTTCAAGGCGTCGTACAGCTGGGTGCTGGCCTCGACGGCGACTACCTTCGCGAATTGTTCTGAGAAATGTTCCGCCCAGTAACCGATACCGCTGCCGAGATCCAGCACGGTCCCGTCAGAGTTCAGGTCGCGAATCAACCGCTCAGCAATCCGGGTTTCAGCGCGAAACCGAAAACGACCGGCAGACGCGGGGAATCCAAACCCGTCCATCATGTACGGCCCGAGAATCGACGGGCGAGCAGTGCGCCAGTAGTTGTTGACGGCTTCGTAGTTCAGTTCAGCCATGTTCCGATTCTGTCATCGGCTCGGGAGAAAAATCAAGACGGTCTCGGTAGGCGGACACGCATACATCACCCCAGTCAAGGCGATATGTATCCGACTGCCTACGCGGGAGCAGCCTCCGCTTTGCCGTCCGGCCTGAAGAACAACTCGGCCTTCTGCAGGTCTTCCAGCGTGTCGATTTCGTGCCAGGAACGGGGATCCCAGAAGACCGCATCCAGCGAGAGGCTGCCGTCGGCGACCATTTCCGCAAAAACACGCTCATAAAAGGAGTTCACATCGCCAGCAGCAACATGTTGCTCCAGCCCCCGGATGACTCTCCGCCAGGAACCGAAGGAAAGACTGCAGATGTTGACCGTCTTGTACTTCGGCCCATCGCTGTTGCATTCATTGCCGAGCTGAAATTCCTGGACCCGGTACGCGTGATCGACGGTGACCGTGCTGCCGTTCATCCAGGGTTGCAGTGATGAGACGGCAATCATGTCGGGCTGCTGTAGATCACCCAGCAGCGACGCCTCGAACAGCAGATCGGATTCGATCAACACAAAAGGTTCCTGGAGCGCTTTCCGTGCGTGCCAGAGTGAGTAAATGTTGTTGGTCGTCGCATACTGCGGATTGACGACGTAGTCGATCGACAGGCTTCCGTACCGCCTCCCAAGAAACTCACGGATGCGGTGCTCCAGGTAACCCACAACGACAACCAATCGCGTGAATCCCTGTTGACATAAGCCGTCAACCAAACGTTCGAGAATCGGAATTCCGTCGACTTCGGTCAGGCACTTGGGCTGGTCGTTGGTGACAGGTTGCAGACGGCGTCCACTGCCGGCGGCTAATACTAACGCTGTGGTGATTTCATGATCATGCGGGACATCGTGCATCTTCGGTGGTGTTTTCTACTGGCGTCGTGCCAGGGTCATTGTGAGCCAGGTTTTCATCATACGCACCACGCTGTTGTTGTGTGCCCATTTGGACACTTCCGGGGCGATTTCCGCAAAGCCGTCATTCCCAAACGCTCCAAACGACCAAAATACCACCGAATGGGATTCCCTTCACAAATTGGGCGCATACTTTTTCCTGTTATGACACATGCGAGGAGTGTCACCGATAGCGTTTTCGTTGAAGAAAATCGGTGACGTGATAACAACGCTGGCCGTCAGTGTGAATTCCAACGCAGGTCACAGCCTTCGAGCGGAACAGAGTTCAGGGTACTGCGAAAATCGCATGAGAGGCTTTTAAGCCTCCTGCCCGATGGATCACAGCGCTGATTCCACCGACGTCGGAGCACAGTCCCTGGCGGCGACGATATCAAACCAGACCGGCGCGGCACTCGCCGATCAATTTGAGTTCCATCGCAACCCGATTTTCGTCAACAGGTAACGTGTGGAGAGAATGGGGTGCTGCAGGATCATTTTCATCAGACTGGTCCAATCGAGTCCCTCAACGGGTTTCACAATAATCTCCGGCCGGTTTTCACATGTGTCCTTCAGCCATCCATTGTGAATCGGAAAAACGGGCGGAGGGTAGCTGCCGACCGGAAAAAACCCCACCTCCTTAGTTTCATTGCTGATTCGAGGCTCGCCACCGATAACGGAACATTCGAACAGATGAGTTTCGCTGGAGAGTTTTCCGGTAGGAGTATAGACGGCGACTTTGCGAACGATCCGGACTTCCAAACCACTTTCTTCCTGAACCTCACGCACGGCCGCCTCATCCGGGCTTTCCCCCGGATCAATGCCACCTCCAGGCAGAACCCAAACCGGAACATCGCGGCGTTTGACCAGCAGAACATTCTCTTTTTCGTCGTCAAAAACGACGGCCACAGCACCATCTCTCATGAGGCGAATTTCAGCTTGATGGACAACACTTTGCGACGGCCCGGGAAGTGGAACGGTTGGAAGAACAATCAGGTGACACCAAACTAACGCAGATGGTGCGGCGCGAACACCCCTGGTCAGTTTAGCAGCAATGATGTCCCGCGGGCAGTCGTCGCCACCGGGCTGGCAATCGAGGTGTGTATCCGTTCGCTGGAGGGAAGGATTGATTTTGGCGGGGGCGTGGCAAACCGATTGTCACGAGCCTGCCCCGGCGGGTTAAGGTATCATAAGAGAGCAACGATCAGGCTACGTTACGTTCTCTGAGACCGAGGGCCGGACGATCTGCCACTCGCTCCCGATCACTGGTCTGCAGACCCGTGGCCGGGCTTTCACTTTCTGACGAAGGCGTCCCTTCAACAGCAGTCACCTCAGGACACAAGGGCTGTTCCTGTGGCCGCGCAGTTCGATGGTTTCGGCAGGAACCGACTCTGCTAAAGCACTTTACCTTTTGTCGTAGCGGAAGCCGCAAGGGCTTTCGACCTGTCACTGCCGAAATTCCTGGCGAATTCCGCTACAGAACGACCGCGTGATTTTGAAAACTGCTGTAAACTGCAAAGAAACGTTTATCGGAAACCACCGTGAACTCTCTACCACGACGCGACTTCCTTTACGGCCTCGGCTCATCTCTGGGCCCGCTTGCGCTAACGAGCCTGCTGGCTGCTGACGCGGCAAAACCGGCTGGGCCGTTAACACCGAAGCAGCCGATGCTGCCGGCGAAAGCCAAAGCCGTCATCATGCTGTTTATGGAGGGCGGTCCCAGTCAGATGGATACCTTCGACCCAAAGCCGGAACTAACCGCACGGCACGTCACCGAGTCCACTCGGACGAAGGGGCTGGCAACCGGCAAACGTTTTTTCGTAGGCAGTCCGTTCAAGTCAAGGAAGGTCGGCAATGCCGCAATCGACATGAGCGAACCGTGGCAGTTTCTGGCCGCTCCGGAAGTTGCGGACGAGCTGTGCGTGTACCGTGGCTGCAAGGCGGAATCTCTGAATCATCCGGAAGCACTGCTGCACATGAACACCGGCAGTCGACTTGGTGGCGACCCGGGTCTGGGAGCATGGGCAACTTACGGGCTCGGATCGGAGAACCAGAACCTGCCCGGGTATGTGGTCATGACGGAACTCGCGCTGCCTCAGGCCGGGCCTGCCAACTGGACAAATGGATTTCTGCCAGCGTATTACCAGGGCACAAGACTGCGGTCCACCGGCTCACCAATCCTGGACCTCAAGCCACCAGCATTCAAGAACCGCGATCATCAACGCAGGGCGCTGGATCAGTTAGCAATGCTGAACGCAGATCACGCAGCAAAGCACCCGGAGCACAAAGATCTGGCGGCTCGCACAGAGAGTTACGAACTGGCCTTCCGCATGCAGACCGCAGTGCCGGGCATTGTCGATATCGATGGGGAACCGCAACACGTGCAGAAAGCTTACGGGCTTGACCGGAAAGAGTGTGCCGCCTTCGGAAAGCAATGCCTGATGGCGCGGCGACTGGTGGAAGAAGGCGTTCGCTTTGTCCAGATATTCAGCGGCGGCTGGGACAGCCACGACTATCTGGAACGAGGCCACTCGTCGCGCATCAACAGCGTCGACCAACCCATTGCAGCGTTGATTCGCGATCTGAAGCAAAAGGGGCTGCTGGAAGACACTCTTGTCGTGTGGACGGGCGAATTCGGTCGCACTCCGGACAACAACTACCGTGGCGGCGTGACGGCGTTGGGACGAGGTCACAACGCCGACGCGATGAACATGTGGTTCGCCGGTGGCGGCGTCAGGCCGGGGACCATTGTGGGAGCCACCGATGAGATTGGTGCCGAGGCGGCCGAAGTGGTACACCCAATTCGCGATGTGCACGTGACGCTGTTGAATCTGCTGGGACTGAATGATAACAAGCTGACGTACTTCCACGGCGGACGATTCAAGCAGCTGTCACAATTTGGTGGCGAAGTGATTCAGGAACTGATTGCGTAACGCGTTCACGCAAGAATACTCGCCCCATTCCGTGGCATAGGTCATGTCACGCGTTTACACGGCAGGCTGTGTTTCACGGCAGAAACGTCGCTTGAGTGCGGGCATCGTCTTCCGAGTGCCTGGCGAACCTGCGATTCTGCGACCACGGCTTCGCCGCTCGATGTGATCTTGTGTATAACTCTCCGTGTGGTGTCCCGCGGGGCGACAATATGGCCTTCAATCGGGAATACACTTGCAGTCTGTCCAGCGACAGTGTTGGTGTCCTGCGAATCCGCGGGTGTCCGCGGGGTCACTCCAACTGCCGCTACTGCGTGGTCAAGTCCAGGAACTGGGGTTGTTCCGTAGCCGAACTCGCCAGAGTTTGGAGGTTTTTCTCTCTGTTATCCAAAGTCTGGCGACTTCGGCTACCCAAGAATTAAGACCTGGCGAAGCAGTACACTATTGTTTCGTCTGTTTTCTTCCTGTTTGACGTCGACCTTCAATGACCAGTCAAGAATATCGCAGCACGTTTCCCTTGTTCATTCTGGCCTGCACTCTGTGCGGTGCAGGTCCTGCCTATGGTCAGCGGGACCTGAAGGATATTCCCGTGCCGGATCCCGAGCTGGAACGCAGAACGTTTCGAGTGCCGGACGGCTTTGAAGTGAATTTGTTTGCGGCTGACCCTGTCATCGCCAAACCGATTCAAATGAATTTTGATGAATCGGGCAGACTGTGGATCGTGAGCTCAGAGGTCTATCCGCACATCAAACCCGGTGAAGCGCCGCGCGACCGGGTGGTGGTCCTGGAAGACAAGGATCACGACGGAGTGTCTGATCAGCTGAACGTCTTCGCCGAGGGACTATTGATTCCCACCGGCATCGTCCCCGGTGACGGTGGAGCCTATGTCGCGAACAGTACCGAGTTAATGCACTTCGCGGATCACGATGGCGACCTGAAAGCCGACGACAAACGGATTGTCCTGTCAGGATTCGGCACTGAGGACACTCACCATATTCTGCACACGTTGCGGTGGGGACCGGAAGGCTTTCTGTACCTGAATCAGTCCATCTACATCCACAGTCACATCGAGACTCCCTGGGGAGTACGGCGGCTGAATGCGGGCGGCATCTGGCAGTTCCGGCCCGAGACCCTGGAACTTGGCGTGTTCATGCGAGGCCTCGTCAACAGCTGGGGGCATCACTTCGACCGGTTTGGACAGTCGTTTGCAACGGACGGCGCCGGTGGCGAAGGGATTAACTACATCATTCCCGGTGCCTATTATTTCACCGCCGCCGACGCGCCTGAGATTCTGCACGGACTGAATCCCGGCAGCCCGAAGCATTGCGGTCTTGAAATCGTGGAAACGCCCGGCCTGCCTCCGGACTGGCAGGGCAGCGCCATCACAAATGACTTTCGCGGACACCGTGTCTGCCGATTCTCGCTTTCGGAGGATCGCTCCGGGTTCGTCTCACGCGAACAGCAGGAAGTCATCTGGTCCGATCACC